>CAZMHJ010000018.1:0-17353 GCA_964566075.1 uncultured Candidatus Saccharibacteria bacterium
GAGCATTGGGGTGAATGCTTTCGAGCGGAAAATGTATAAATCTAAATTGAATATCATTCTTATAAGTTTCAATAATTTTTTTCTCGATAGGGTGAAACTGTCCGCAGATTGGACACTGAAAATCGCCATACACAGCAAGAGTTACATTTTTCGCGTTACCACCAACCACATGATTACTAGCAGTTCCTACACTCGAAGTTCCGCTACTCGTATCAGTTGATTTATGTCGTCCGATAAAGAAAATTCCACCGAGTGCAATCACTACAATTACTAATATGGCAAGAAAACGCTTATCCATGAAAACTCCAATTTATGTTCGTCATTTATTGTAACAGCTTTTTGCATCTAAAGACGCTAGCATTTTAAGTGCCAGACGACTAGACTACAGTTAGGACATGTTACAGATTATTGGTCTCATTATCGTTATTATCGTCACATTCTACGGCATTTTGCTGATACGAAGCTTTGAATATATGAGTATACCAGAGCTCAAACGTCAGGCTCGTAAGGGAAATCCGGATGCGCTAAAAGTCTATCCCGTTCGCGCATATGGTGTACAGCTTTGGATTCTTATGTGGGCAATTCTTGGCTTTATGACTTCATGTATCGTTATATTGCTCGATAGTTTGCTCGGACCATTTTGGACGATTCTTATAAACGTACCACTTATTATCGTCATTCACTCTATATTACCGTGGACTCGTCGACCGAAACCAAGTTTGCATATGGCAGCAATCGTAAGCCCGTACGTAGAACGAGTACTTCGTTTTTTGTTTCCAATTCTCAAATGGTTTGAGAAGTGGGTAGGGCGATGGATACAGCCAGAACCAATGCTTCTTATCCAAAGTAAAGATGAACTGATTGAGATATTGCATCATAATGCAGAAGAATTTGACCACGTTAACAAGGACGAACTTAAAATCGCGGAAAATGCCCTCGTATTCGGAGAAAAATTAATAGGCGATGTCATGACTCCTTTGAATACCGTGCATTTTGTGGCAGAAGAGGAGCTATTAACACCAGTAGTGCTGGGTGAGCTTCACGATAGTGGTCACTCACGATTCCCCGTGTTCCAAGGCTCGAATCAAAATGTTATCGGTACGCTTTTTATACGGGATGCATTAAGAGTTAAAACACCAAAAGCAGCTAAAGATATTATGCGGCATGATGTCTATTACATTAATGAGCAACAAACACTTGAGCATGCCTTGCAGGCATTCATTAAGACGAAACATCATATGTTTATTGTCGTAAACGAGTTTGAAGATGTCGTAGGTATACTGTCCGTAGAAGATGTTGTCGAGCAAATCGTTGGTAAGCCACTACTCGATGAGTTTGATAAATATGATGATTTACGTGAAGTAGCAAAGCGAACCGCTAAGCAAAAACATCAAGAACACGAACAGCAGCACGTTTAAATAACTGTTCCTTATCTGTTATACGGAGTGCCATATGAGAATACTTACTGACGACCTGACAAGCCGTGTTGGTGAAGACGTGCTCGTAAAGGGTTGGGCGCAGACTCGTCGAGATCACGGTGGACTTATTTTTATTGACCTTAGAGACCATAAGGGTATTGTTCAGCTAACAATTGATTCATCAAAAGAATGCTTCAGTATTGCTGAAGAATTACGCGATGAATTCGTGATTGAAGCTACTGGTCTTGTTAAAGAGCGAGCAGATGATTTAAAGAATGCGAATATTCCAACTGGGGATATAGAGATTATGGTTGAATCACTTCGTATACTTAACAAGTCAGAACCGCTACCAATATTAGTGCATACAAACCAACATATCAGCGAAGATAATCGCTTAAAATATCGATACTTAGATTTACGTCGTCCAAAAATGCTTAGTATGCTGCAGCGACGAGCCGAGTACTACACTGTTTTACGAAACTACATGCAGTTGAATGAATTCGTGGAAGTTACGACGCCCATTCTAGCTAATTCGAGTCCAGAAGGTGCACGTGATTTTTTGGTGCCGTCACGAGTGCATCCAGGAAAGTTCTATGCCCTACCGCAGGCTCCGCAACAATTTAAACAGTTACTAATGGTAGGTGGAATACCTCGCTACTATCAGATTGCAACCTGTTTTCGAGATGAAGATCCCCGTGCCGATCGTTTATATGGTGATTTTTATCAACTTGATCTTGAAATGTCGTTTGTCGAAGATGGTGAGGTGGTCCGCACCACCATGGAACCACTCATTACGCAATTAGTAACCGATTTTGCTGGTAAGAAACTACAGTTTGATACTGTTCCGCGCATACCATACCAGGAAGCAATGGATACCTACGGGACAGATAAACCTGATTTGCGTTTTGAAATGAAACTTGCTGATCTAACAGACACTCTTAATCATTGTGGTTTTGGCGTCTTTACGAACGCCATTACTAATGGTGGTGTCGTAAAAGCAATTAGTGTATCAAGCCAGTTTAGCCGTTCTCAAATTGATACCTTTACAGAACTTGCCAAAAAGAATGGTGCCGGTGGTTTGCCATATATGACTATCGAAAATGGTAAAGCAACATCATCAATTGCTAAGTTCTTTAGCGAAGAAGATTTAGCAGCGATTGTTTCGCAAACGGGAGCGCAAGAAGGTGACACTATTTTCTTTGGTGCTGATACCCGTAACAAAGTTAACAAGGTACTTGGTGAGTTGCGAAATCATTTCGGAACATTACTCAATCTAAAAGACCCAACTGTTGTTGCCCTCGCATGGATAATTGATTTTCCATTTTACGAGTTCGATGAAAAGACTAATAAACTAGATTTTGGGCATAATCCGTTCTCTATGCCAAAAGGTGGCTTAGAAGCACTTGAATCTGAAGACAAACTAGGTATTGTTGCAGATCAATACGACATGGTCATGAATGGCTACGAGATATGTTCTGGTGCGGTTAGAAACCATAATCCAGATGTCATGTACCGCGTATTTAGTGTTCTCGGCTATGACGAGTCATATGTAGAAGCAAAATTTGGTGCTATGCTCAACGCGTTTAAATTCGGTGCGCCGCCGCACGCGGGTTGTGCATTTGGCCTGGACCGTATATTTATGGTGCTTATGAACGAAGATAATATTCGCGAAGTAGTTGCATTTCCGAAAAATGGATCGGGCGTTGATGTCATGATGAACTCACCGAGCACAGTCGATAACCAGCAGCTAGCAGACCTTAGTCTCGATATTGTCGAAGACTAATCTTTATTATCAAGATTTTTCCAAAGGTACCAGGCTACGACGGATTCATATGGGTGCCAGTTGTTTTGTTCTGACAAGATTATGAGCTCAGGCTTGCCTGGTAAGGAAGGAAGTCCATAAACAAGCTGTGCACTTTTGCGAACACCAAGGTCGCCCCACGGTAGAATATCAAGGCGCCCAAGACTGAATATCATAAACATATGTGCGCTCCACTCACCAATACCCTTGACCGCAGTTAGCTGTGCGATGAGCGTCTCATTATCGAGTGTAGCTATATGTTCTAAATCAAGCTCGCCATCTAAAATATGAGCTGCCAAGTCTTGAATGTAACGCGCTTTTGCATAACTTGCTCCTACGCTCCGAATAGTTTCTACATCAGTTTTAATAATCTGCTCGGGTGTAGGCGTTTTGTTGTCATATAACGCCAGAAAACGGTTCCAAATTGTACTAGCCGCCTTAACGCTGAGTTGTTGGCTAATAATACTACTCACAAGTTCTTCGTAGTACTTTGTATGAGGCTTAATAGTACAGTCACCGTATGCCTTAATTACGGAAGCGATATTACTATCGCGTAGCGCAAGCTGTTCTTGAGCATCTTGTAGTTGTTTTGCAAAACTAGGCATACTTAAATAGTAGCCTAAGTGCTTTTTTGATAAAATAAGATTACGATAAACGCTTATGGCAAAACAAGATAAACACAACCAACCTATTCCTGAGCCCGAGGTAGACCAAGAGGTGATTAATATTATGGGTCCGATTCCTGAAGATGCTGCTGCTCAAGGTAATTTTGTCGATGCAATGAACGGAGATGAAACCACTGCAAGTGGGCCACCGGCTATTGATGATGTTGAAGCGCCTTTAACAGATGAAAAATCCTCAAATGCGCCCACAGTAATGCCGGTCTCTGAAAATAGAGCCTCCGATATTCCAGAACTAGCTCAAAAGAGCGATATAGCTGAAGTTGCAGAAGAAATTAATGCATCTTTGGCAGAGCAGTCAACTGCTAATTTGTCTACTGCTGCAACGGTAGCTAAAAAAACTGAAAGTGATGAATTGTCAGACCCAACCCTTGATGCTGCTGTTAAGGATATTGTCGCCACAGAAGGCGATCAACTGCTTGCAGCTGAAGACGCTCAACAACAGGCGATTATACCCAAAGAAAAAAAACCAAATATCATAGTAAGATGGTGGCGCAACAAGCGTCTCAGGCTACTAACGATCGCTCTATTCTTTGGTTTGATTCTAGGGCTATCATTTTATCCATCGAGCCGCTATGCAGTGCTCAATACTGTTGGAGTACGTGCCGGTATTCACTTTAAAGTGATTGATAGTAAAAACGGGGTACCAATTAAAAATGTTGAAGTTGTGGTGGGTGGACAAAAAGGTATAACGGATGATAATGGTGCAATTAGCCTTAGCGGTGTCAAGCTTGGCAAAACGCAGCTTGTCTTAACAAAGCGATCATTCAGCCCACTCGTACAAACGGTCATTATTGGCTGGGGAAGTAATCCATACAATGACCCACTTCAAATGACACCTACAGGTACGGCATATTCGTTTACGGTAACCGACTGGTTGAGTGGCAAACCAATAGAGAAAGCTGAGGTAAGTGACGGTGAAAGTACGGCGGTTTCAGATGAAAAAGGCATAGCTATTCTAACCGTTGAACCGACTGACAAAGACTTACACGTCACTATTAAGGGTCAGTCATATAGGGTAGAATCCATTGTTATCAGTAGCACCGACAAGACAAATAAAGCCATTAAGCTTGTAGCTGGCTCTCCTGAAGTGTTTGTTTCAAAACGCTCCGGTAGGTTTGATGTTTATAAACGCGATGTAGATGGTAAAAATGAAGCAGTACTTTTGCCCGGAACCGGTAGTGAACAAGAACCACTTGGGCTACTCGTAAGTCCAGATGGCTTAACGGCCGCCTTGGTATCGACGAGAGATGGTAAGCGAGACGCTAACGGATATTTGCTGAGTAATCTTTATATGATTGACGTTCAAGCCAAGACTGTTACAAAGGTCGCGGGTACAGAATCTGCGCAAATACAGCTCATTGACTGGGTAGATAATAAGCTTGTTTTTGTAAAAGTTGCTGCTGGCCCAAGTGCCGCAACGTCTGGCAGGCAACGAATAACCGTGTATGACAGCAAACAAGATAAACAAACTGAGATTTCAAATGCAAATTACTATAATGACGTTGAAGTGTATAATGGCCAAGTTTACTATGCGCCAAGTAGCACAGGTTCGATAATTGGAGATACTGCCCAGCTCTACAGAGTGAATACTGACAACAGCGCCAAAACAGTACTACTCAATAAAGAAGTTTGGGTTACATATCGTACAGCGTATGATAAGTTACAAATTTCAGCAGCAGATAGTAAGTGGTATGAGCAAACAATTGGCAATGCAAAAGTCATGCAATTATCTGGTGCACCGGCATCACCATTCCAGCATATTTATGTTACGAACCAAGCAAATACGCAGTCAGCTTGGGTAGATAATCGTGATGGCAAAGGTGTCTTGATTGTTCGCAGCCAAAAAGACGGTACCGAAAAAACACTTGTAACAAAAGGTGGACTTGGCTATCCAGTGCGTTGGTTAAGCGATAAGCATATTTTATATCGAGTTTCTAATTCAGTTGAAACATCGGACTATATTATAAACATCGACGGTGGTGAGGCGGTTAAGGTGGGTGACGTTACTAATACTGCCGCAACAAACAGATGGTATTATTATAAGTAATAATGAAAAACACATATCCGAAGCCGAAAAAAGGTGCATGGTTTATTAAAGTAAGAGGTAGTTACCTGCCATGTTCTTGGCAGGGTGCCCTAACATACATTCCGATGATACTTTGCTTAGTCTTTATTATTATTGCTGCAGTACATGCGACAAATTCAACAGCAACGATAGTGCTGCTTGTATTCCCCAACTTTGTCTGCGTAGGCCTTATTATGCACTGGCTTGCTTCAATGAAGTCATGACGGAGCATCAGAAAAAATATTTTACCGACACGGTGTGGGATTATTTTGCGCATAATGGTCGTAATACATTGCCGTGGAGACAGGGAGCAGACAAAGATACCTTTGCGTACAAGGTACTGGTGTCAGAGATGATGTTACAGCAAACGCAGGTTAATCGTGTTGTCATAAAATTTGAAGAATGGATGCAGCGTTTTCCGACTGTACAAGCTGCAGCAAATGCATCGTTCTCGGATTGCCTAAATGTTTGGAGCGGGCTTGGCTATAATCGTCGAGCTAGATTTTTACATGAATCATGCAAGCAGATTGCTGTAATGTATCAAGGAAACATCCCGCAAGAAACGACGGCACTAGTAAGGATGCCAGGTATTGGTGTGAATACAGCAGCGGCAATCCAAGCATATGCCTTTAACATGCCAGTTGCTTTCATCGAAACTAACATCCGAACCGTATATATTTACCATTTCTTCAAAGGCAAAAATAACATTAATGACTCGGATATCAGTGCATTGGTGGCTGCTACGGTTGATACTGATAACCCAAGAGAATGGTACTGGGCGCTCATGGACTACGGCAGCTATCTCAAACGTACAATTGGAAATCAAAATAGCTCGTCGGCACACTACACGAAACAATCGAAATTCGAAGGTTCACGTCGCCAGTTACGAGGCAAAGTTTTACGTACTTTACAGCAAAAACCGCATACAATTTACCAGTTAGAAAAAAAGCTAGGTGACGATCGCCTACGTGAAATATTGGCCACACTCGAGAAAGAATCATTTATTGAAAATACAGGGGTCGTTTATAAAATAAGCAGCTGATATAGTGGTATAATAGTGTTTGCATGCAAAAAAGATTCTCAGTACTTCTGTTAGTAATAGTAAGTATATTTATCCCGCTGACTGTTACTGCTCAGCAAGAAACAACAACCGACACTCGATTATCACAGGCTGTTAGTGATCAGCAGCTTACGCTTGACGAGGCGACAAAAGCACTTATTACTGCAAAATGCACTACTGCTCAGCAACAAATCGTAAAGTTAAAAGATAAAACGGGTAGACAAGTTAAGCTCCGCATGGATACCTATAGTGATATTCAAAAAGAATTACAAGCAATTAAACTTCGTATGGGTCGCCAAGGTATTGATGCCTCCGAGATTGACTTGTTAATTGGAAAAATCCAACAGCACCTTGATAGTTTTACGACTGCATCCAATAGCTATATCACCACACTCCAAGATATAGCTACGGTTGATTGTGCTCAAAAACCTGAACAGTTTGAGGCTGGGTTAGTACTCGCCAGGGGTACACAAGCGCAACTTTTTAAAGAAGCAAATAGCCTTAAATCAACGCTTAACACTGCAGATACGAGTACATTTAATCAGCTTAAGAAACGGCTAACGGTACAATAGTAATGGAAGAACAGCACGAACATAGACTGCATGGAATGAACCCAGTAACTGCCATTGTTGGAGCTATTGTTATTGCAGCAGCAATGGTGCTTGTAACTTTTGTTATTTTTATTAATTCAACAGCATACGCTACGGTTAAGCAAATTCAGATCGGTACGAAAATCGTACAGTCGCTCAGTAGCGATATCGACTCAAAAAGCCCAATTAAATCAGATGATATCACCCAGTATCAAAAAAGTATCGAACAACGTATGGCAACAATCGACGATACTAACGACTTTAATGCCAGTGACTTATCGGACCAATCACTCGGCTTAACTAATTAGTAACATTAAGCGAGAGAGATACGAGCTTTTTTTAAGGCTTCCCAAATAATACTACGGGCTTTTTCGCGTTTTGCAGGCACTGTGTTAAAGCTAATGATAGCGACCGTTGTTTTTGCGGTTACCTTTGTGACACCTACAAGTACGGGTCCGGCCTTGATAACACTGGCGTATTCTTCATTCTTCAGTATTTCGTCCGCAATTTTTTTAAGTGATGCTTCAAAGGCTTCAATAGTAACGGACGCGTCAAGCTCAACGGTTTCCCGGGCTGATAAACTACCCATGCTCAAGTTAGTAGTAATACCAATACTACCGTTTGGGACATGGTGGATGCTGCCATCTTCGGAGCGAAGCACGGTTGTCCGCACTGTAATTGCCGTAACTCTACCACTCACTTTTTCGAGCTCAATGTAATCATCAACACGGTATTGATTTTCGGCAATGATAAAAATGCCACTCATGAAATCTCGAATAAGACTCTGCATACCAAATGCCAACGCAGCTCCAATTAGACCGGCACTTGTTAGGAGTGGGGCGATTGGAATATTTAGGATACCCAAAATTAGTACAAAGGCAATAAACCAAATACCTAAAATAGCGGCTGCCGTGGCAACCCCCGTTAACGTTTTAACTCGTTTTTCTCGATCCTTTTTATGGCTTGGGGCTGCGTCGCTACGAGTGAGAGGTATACGTAAGAAATAACGAACGAGTGTTTTAACAATCAGCTGTGTAACAAGTGCGAGCAAAATAACCAATAGTATTTTTACTAACGTGTTATTGCTGATCGAAAGAATATTGTTTAGAAAATCGTGCATCAGCCTATTGTGCCGGTTTTATAAAGTTTTGTCGAACCCACTCATCAAGGCTACCGCCGCCGCCGCCCGCTAGACAGATAACCACTTTATTTTGGGCAATGTAATCTTCAATGCTACTCTTTAGCTGAAAGTTTTTTTCTGCTACTTCAGCATTCGTTTTATCACTAAGACCCTTGATAAGTTCAGCAGGAGTTAGAATATTGGTACTTGTATCTTCACGGGCGAGGTAGCTTGGCAACCAAAATACTTTTTTAGTATTTTCAAAAACTGTTTCGTAGGCTTCTTTCATAAAATGCTGCCGACGATCAGTTAATGGTTCATAGACCACGACTACTTCATCCGATAATTCATGAGCAAGCTGCAGTGTTGCCATAATTTCTTCTGGTGTGTGAGCGTAATCGCTATATAAACCAGGGATGATTTGCTCGAAGCGGCGTGAAACACCTGGGAACGAAGAAATGGCGTCAACTAACGTAAGTTCATCGATACCCAAACTTGTACTAACTGCCGCAATCACGAGTCGGGCATTGCGCCGATTATGTTGGCCAGAAAGTTGTATTTTATCAATAACTGGATCATTATCTTCAATAATAGTAAGACTATCTGATGCCTCAAGCTCTAAATACGTTGCATCTTTTGCGTATAGTAACGTCTGCTTTGATTGGCTAATAAATTTTCGAAAAGCCGCTTTATAATCTTCGCGCGTTTTGTATATTTCATGATGGTCCCAGTCAACCGAACTGACAATACTAACTGCAGGATAAAACTGTAAGAAATTACGATCGAACTCATCGCATTCGTAAGCAAAGTAGCGGCTTGACGGCTCGTATGCCCCCATATCACCGAAACTGATTTTTGCACCAACCGAGTACGATAATGGTTCGCTCATAGCCATAAAGAGCCAAATAAGCATAGCTGTCGTTGTAGTCTTACCATGAGTACCTGCAGCGGCAATCATTTCGAGCTGTTTTGTAGCCAATATCTCATTAAGGCACTCATCACGTTTTGATGTTCTAATGCCATGCTCCTTTGCGAACACGAGTTCAGGATGCTGTGGTTGCTCAAGAGGCAAAGCAGAACTATACACAATCCAATCGATTGGGTTCTCGGCATGTTCTAAGCCGATTTGTTCGGCAGACTGGCCAATATGGAGTTTAATGCCTTGTTTTAGTAAATAGTCAGTATACTGGCTCTGCTGCTTATCAGAACCAGACACGTTATATCCAGCTTGATGAGCTATGAGTGCAAGTGGGCCAATGCCTGTTCCACCGATTCCAGAAAAATAAATATGCATACCCATTAATCGTACCGCAAAAATCTGTTACTATAAAAGGGTAATTACAAAAAAGCAAAATGGTCGAAAAAGTAAAAAAAATAATTGAAAAACGCCATTTTTGGCGCACCGTTGGTTTTAATGAACTGAGCGAACTCTACGCAACCCAGTTATTACGATCACTATCTATTAGCCTGGTTGGCTTATTTGTGCCGATTTATCTCTATAAATCAGGCTTTAGCGTTGCGGCAATATGTGGGATGTTCCTCGTTTGGACTATCATTCGACCATTATGGTCATGGCTCGGCGCTCGGCTGATTGGTTGGTATGGGCCTAAACACACCATGGCTATTGCTGTTTTTGTACAAATTGCCTACTTAACACTTATCCTTACAATTAATGAGCTACATTGGCCACTGTGGCTCATTGGTGTCGTTGGTTCGTTCTGCTATGGCGTTTATCTTATGGCTTTTGAGGTTGATTTCTCAAAAATTAAGCATTCCGAGCATGGAGGCAAAGAACTTGGTTATATGCAGATGTTTGAACGACTTGGGGCGATACTTGGGCCAGTTATTGGGGGTCTCATCGCAACCTTTATTGACCCTCGGTTTACAATTGCAATTGCAATATTTGTGCTCTGTGCCTCGCTCATACCAATATTCTTATCCGCTGAACCCGTGCGACAACACCAAGTGGTACTCGTAAAGGGTTTCCCGTGGCGTCGACACCGAAGAGATATCTTTGTAAGTTCAGCATTTGCCCTAGAGAACGTCGTTTCGATAACCGTTTGGCCACTATTTCTTGGTATTTTTGTCGTTACGGCAAATACGTACGCTGCACTTGGTGTGTTGACTGCTATTAGTACCGCAGTGGCCTTTTTAGCTATATTTACGATTGGGCGGCTTATAGATGATAATTACGGTAAACGACTCCTTAACATTGGAGCTTACGCAAACGCGATACTACACCTTAGCCGAATATTTGTTACTTCTCCGGTCCAGGCGTTGTTTGTTAATGTCATAAACGAACCACTAACGGCAATGTACCGTATGCCGTTCCTGAAGGGGCGATATGATGCTGCCGATAGTGTTCCAGGGTACCGTATTACATACTTTATGCTGATAGATATGTTTCTGACGGTCGGTAACGTTATATTCTGGGGTTCATTGATGATTATCGCGATGCACGTATCCGATAAGGCGGCGCTACAGTTTGCGTTTATCATGGGTGCAGCCTTAAGCTTAATAATAACAAGGCAGAAATTCGCAGCGCTCAGATGATAACTACAAAGCATTACATTGCCGGGCTTTGGCATCGATTACAAGATATATCGATGGTGGTGCTCATTATTGGGTTTTTGCTAGCAGGTGCAGTTACTATTTTTGCGCTAAGGGCGAATAACTTAAAAATGGCAGAACTACGAGAGACAGTTTATACCGCGGACGCAAATGGGGGGGATGTCGAAACCGCACTCAGAAACCTACGTAGCTTTGTGTATGGACATATGAACACAAACCTCAGGTCTGGTAGTACAAGTAGCGAGGCACCAATACAACTGGTCAATAGGTTTAACGCAGTAGTTGCGGCCGAGCAAAAAAGGGTATCTGGTCTTAATAACGCAAGCCAGGTATATGCGGACGCCCAAGCCCAATGCGAGAGGTCTAGCTTGCCACTTACCGCTCGAGCTCAATGTATTCAAGATTACGTAACCCAGCACGGTAATGGTATTCCACAGCTCAATCTACCTTCAAAAGATTTCTATACCTTTGATTTCGTAAGTCCACTTTGGTCACCAGATTTAGCAGGCTGGTCACTTATCCTTACACTATTGTTTGGTGTTCTAATAGTAATCAGGCTAGCTGCTGGTTTAGTGCTGAAGGTCTATCTTAGATAAAAAAACACCCCTCAGATTGAGGGGTGTTTACTATACGTTACGACTATTTACTTAGTAGTAGTATTGGTTGAGTTGTTGGTTGAGTTGTTCTGAGTTGGGTTCTTTTGATACTCACGAATAGCTTTTACAACTTGACCGTCCTCTTTTAAGTTCTCCCAGAACATAACAGAGTTGCGGTTAACGTACATAACATCTTCTGGACCATGAATCTCGTTGCCGAGCTTAGCAAGAGAAATGTTTTGCTGTGTTTGCGTACTGTTCTTGTCTGGCTGTACTTGTTGTACACGAACATAGTAGATATCAGTTAACTTATAGTAATCGCGGTTTAATACACTGAGCTTACCAAAGTACACTTGACCATCACTACTGTTCAAAAAGACAGCTTGATATTGGTTTGTCTTGATTTGTGAAGCGGTTGATACACCACCACGCGCAATCAAGAAGATGAGTGCAATCAACACAATTGCGATAAGCACTGACAATACTACGAATAGTACTTTTGATAGATTAAATTTACCTTTAGGCTTTTTGCCACCAGTTGCTGTTGGTTGTACCGGTGCGTCCGCTGGACCACGGTTAACAGTTTGTGCAGGGCGTCCCACCCGGTTCAGATATTCGTTCATATACCTCTTTACACCTCTTTTATGTTGCTAATGCTTGTGACCAAAGTGTACCGTATCCATTGCCCCGAACGCAAGTGTTTATCAACAATATCTTAAAAAAACATTGACAAGAGTAAAACTCCCGGCGTATGGTAGGGGTACTACTAACAGTGTAAGGAGGAGAAGCAGTGGCTTATCAGCACACGAACTCAAAAGGGGTAACATACTACCTGAACTCAAAGGAAGTTACTCTTCGCGGTGGTAAATTACAGACCATCTATTACTTCAGTAAGGACAAGCGTCCTGAAGCAACTGAACTACCAGAAGGTTTTTCAGTTAACGAAAATCCACGCAACGGTTTCCTAACCGTCAAGCGCGGCAAATAGTTTATCGCACATTACAAGAAGGAGTCGTCATTTTGACGGCTCTTTTTCTTTTTGTCATGCTACCATAGGTGTTATGAGTGCAATCGTAAGAGTAAAAGACTTAACTAAAGCGTATGACGATAAAACCGTCGTTGATGGTATTTCATTCGAAGTAGAAAAGGGTGAAGTATTTGGGATTTTAGGCCCAAATGGGGCCGGTAAAACAACCACGCTTGAAATGATAGAGGCAATACGCCCGATTGACAGCGGCACAGCACATATTAACGGTATCGATGTGGCTAAAAATCCGCAAGATGTGCGCTATATCATTGGTGTACAGCCACAATCACCAGCCTTTCAAGATAAAACAAAACTCAAAGAAATTTTAGAATTATTTGCTGCAGCTTACGGTGAGAAAATCGAGCCAAAAGACTTGCTTGAAAGCGTCGATTTACTCGAAAAGGCAGACACCTATGTCGAAAATCTATCTGGTGGCCAACGTCAACGACTTAGTATTGCAGCCTCTTTAGTCCATAATCCAAAAGTGTTCTTTATGGATGAGCCAACAACTGGCCTTGACCCACAAGCACGACGAAATTTATGGGATTTAGTACAATCAATCCAAAAAAGAGGTATCACAGTTATTTTAACGACACATTACCTCGAAGAAGCTGAAATGCTGTGCGATAGGGTAGCAATTATGGACGAAGGTAAGATTATTGCACTAGATACACCTAAAAATCTTGTTAAACAGCTGCTCGGCCGTGGCTTTAAGAAAAAACATCATGTCGAGCAAGCTAATCTTGAAGATGTGTTTATTGATTTAACCGGAAAGCACTTGAGGGACTAGTATGAATAAATCATTCTATACCGTCTGGACCTTTGCCCGCTTAAATGCACGTAGGTTCTTTCGGGATCGATTAGCTATATTCTTTACAGTTATTTTCCCGCTTATCTTTTTATTTATTTTCGGCACAATTAATAAGGGTGGAGGTAGTGTTTCGTTTAACGTCGCAGTTATCAACGAATCGACCACTCAAACGGCTCAGACCTTCGTAAAAGAGGCAGAGGCGAGCAAGGTGCTTAAAGTAAATAAATCCATTACAACGCTCGATGAAGCTAAAGAAAAGATGAAACGCAGTGAGCTCGATGCTGCGATTGTGTTGCCGCAAGATTTTGGTGCAGTTAAAAACGGGCAGTATCCTAGTGGACAGTTAACAGTTGTGTATAGCCCTAATAACGAGCAGAGCGCCCAGGCTCTTACTTCGGTGCTACAGCAACAGTTTACTCAGCTCAATGCCAAGTTTGTGAATACTGAACAACCATTTACCGTCAAATCAGAATCTACCAAAGAGGCGAGTCTATCTAGGTTTGACTATACGTTTGCGGGCTTAATTGGTTTTTCAATCATAGGGCTTGGTATTTTTGGTCCAGTAAATGTGTTCCCAGAGCTAAAAAAGCAAGGTATTTTACGAAGATTACACACTACCCCACTACGGGTTTGGCAATACTTTGTTTCGAACGTTATGTCGCAAGGGGTGATTGGGTTACTCGCGATTGCAGTCATGTTTATCGTATCGATAGTTGTTTTTGATTTACATATGAAGGGCAACTATATAACCTTTATACTCTTTACACTCTTAAGTATTTTTACAATTTATGGTATTGGCCTGGCTATTGGTGGCTGGGCAAAGAATGAAAGGCAAGCTGCGCCACTGAGCAACCTTATTACGTTTCCGATGATATTTTTGTCTGGTACGTTCTTCCCGCGCTTTTTAATGCCTGAATGGCTTCAGAGTGTGTCTAACTACTTGCCATTAACACCAGTGATTGATGGCATTCGTTTAATAGTTACCGAGGGTAAGGGGTTTTTGGATATTTTGCCGCAAGTTGGCTTACTTGCCGTCTGGTCAGTCGTCATTTACTTGGTTGCTTTCCGCGTCTTTAGATGGGAATAACATCTTATAGACAATTAAGCATAAGTATGATATAGTAATATCATGAATCGCTATAATGCTGATTACCATGATGATCCTCGTCGAGAAACCGAAGACGAGCCTGGTGCATATATTGAACTCAGCGAGAGACAGAAACGAGTTAACAAACTAGGCCACGATGCTGTTCGGAGTACTCTCGGTAAGGATCCTTTATATACAGATGAAGAAAAAGTGCCATTTGATAGCGAAATGGCAACGCATCTTGCGAAACTAATTGAAAATTCCGACTTAGACCAAGCTCGAGTTAAAAACCATTTACTGGGCATGATTGAAAGTGAGCTTACAGCGGGTAATATTACTCTACAAGAAGCCCAAGGTTTACGACACTTTGTATATAACACCAAAGGTTTTTCTGATGAGCCTACACGGCCAAAAGACTGGATAGAAAGACAGTCTAACTCGTAAACATTGTATAATAGGTTTGATATGGATAGTTTTAAGCGCCTGCCAAGGCCTTTTTTTGTGCTCGCGCCAATGGATGACGTCACTGATACGGTATTACGTCGAATTGTTGCCGATTGCGCGCCACCAGACTTATTTTTTACTGAGTTCGTAAATGTTGATGGCCTACAAAGCCGTGGGCGACCAAGGTTGATGCATAAACTGACTTTTACTCCTACAGAGCAACCATTAATTGCACAAATTTGGGGTAAAACACCTGCAAACTACGAAAAAGTTGCTGCAGAACTAGTTGACATGGGTTTTGCCGGGGTCGATATCAATATGGGTTGCCCTGATAAATCGGTAGTTAAAAACGGCTGTTGCTCGGCCCTTATTAATAATCGCGAACTCGCAGTTGAAATTATTACCGCTGTTAAGCGAGGCGTAAACGGGCGGGTTCCGGTGAGCGTTAAGCTTCGTACTGGTTTTAATCAAGTAGATTTTAGTTGGCCAGAACTTATATTACAGCAAGGTATTGATATGCTGACCGTACATGGTCGCACCACAAAAGAGATGAGTAAAGTGCCGGCTCGCTGGGAAGATATTAAAACAATCCGTGAAATGCGCGACAAAATCGCACCAAATACACTTATTGTTGGAAATGGTGACGTTATGAGTCGAGAGCATGGTGAAAAAGTAGCTGCAGAGACGGGTGTTGATGGTATCATGATTGGCCGCGCAATCTTTACTGACCCATATATTTTTGCAACAAATTCGTCTTGGGCAGATACACCAGAACCAGAAAAACTTACAATGTACAAAAAGCACATAGAGCTATTCTTAAGCGTTTATCCGCCTGAACAACGTATTCGTAACTGGGAAAGCCTAAAAAGAATGGCGAAAATTTATGTGCATGGTGTTGAAAACGCCAGTGCATTCAGGGATAGCCTAATGCGCAGCAAGACTGCTGATGAAATGCTAGAAGTACTTGATAACCGGCTTAACGGTTAGTCTCGTACTTATTGCTCCAGCTGGATATGTTTTTAAGTATCAATTGTAAGTCGGCACCTTTTTCGGTGAGTGAATAGTTATAACGAGGCGGGTGCTCGCAGTACATATCTTTGGCAACAATGCCGTCTTCTACAAGCTTATTGAGCCGCTGGCTGAGCGTCCGTGGGCTAATACCCCCGAGTGATGTTTCTAAATCGCTAAAAGTCTGTGGGCAGCGGGTGAGTTCGCGCACTAAAAGCAAGGTCCATTTATCACCAAAAATCGCGAGCGCACGTGCGACGCAATCGATTTTTTCTTTGGTGGCCAGTTGATTTGTCATAATTGCTACTATTTTACAACAAACTAATGACTTTACAAAATATAGTTAGTCGCTATACTTATTATAGTAAGTAACTTTACATTGTATAGTGATTAAGTAATAACAGAAGGAGAAACACAAATGGCACATATTCAAGTCATTGTAGGTAGCACTCGCCCAGGTCGTGTTGGCCGAAAGATTGCAGATTGGTATATTGAGAGTCTTGAAGTTCCTGCCGGTACAACTATTGAAGTTGTTGACCTTGCAGAAGTTAATCTTCCACTCTTGGACGAAGCTATGCCAGCTATGTATGGTCAATACGCGAATGATCACACTAAAAAGTGGGCAGAAGTTATTGGCAAAGCAGACGGTTACGTATTTGTAACTCCAGAATACAACCACGCCCCAAGCCCTGCGCTATTAAATGCTATCAGTTATCTAAAGGCAGAGTGGGCGTACAAGCCAGTTGCTTTTGTAGGATACGGAACGGTAGGCGCAGCACGTGCTATCGAGCACCTTGTAAGCGTTGCATCAGAGCTACAAATGGTACCACTACGCGAGCGCGTATGGGTTAACGAGCCATGGGCTAACGTAAGCGAAGCGGGTGATGTGAACTCAGACGCCGTTAAAGGTGGAGACCCTACGGGTCAGATTACTGAGCTTGTTAAGTGGGCAGACGCCACGAAAGCACTTCGCGGTTAAGTTAAGCTTGTAATAGAAAAAAGACCGACAAATGTCGGTCTTTTTTCATGGTCGCGGGGGCAGGACTCGAACCTGCGACCTTGTGGTTATGAG
>CAZMHJ010000019.1:0-17322 GCA_964566075.1 uncultured Candidatus Saccharibacteria bacterium
CAATTTCGACAAGCTATGGGCACGAGGGTGGGGGCAGAATGTGCAACCCCCACCCCGACTGCTGACAGGTCAGTCGTACAGATGCTCACCCAGTGTCTTACCGGGTGTCGGATCATCCACGTACGGCTGCTCTGATGTTCTGTCTTGCTGAGGGTATTGCCAAGACCGTGTGCCATCTGGCAGGGTGATAGAAACCTCCAGATCGGAACGAGGTCTGAAATGCTCCATCAGACTCCTCAGAGAAGTGCCACCATCTGACATGCGTGATGCTGTGCGGTCGAGGTAGTTGGGGATGGATGTGTAGTACGCGGGGTCAGTCGACGGTTCATCGGCAGCAGTTACTGCCAGCATGCCAAGTAGCGTCGACTTGTTGAGCTCGTCGGCTTTGACCATGATGCGCAGAACATCGTTCTCGATGACATGCCACGGTGTTCCATCAGTGATGACGAACAGCTCGTTGGATGCGAGCTTGGCGTAGCTGACTTGGGCCAAAGCTCGGATGTCTCGCTCGGGCCAGTTGATGAAGTAGTCGTATGCAGTCATCTTGCGCTTGATGGGGTGGTACTCCGGCTCGTCGCCGCAGTCGCACTCGTGCACGCGAACGTTCAGCTGCGTGCCACCGATGAAGTACGTGTACAGGCTAACCCGCATGATGTGCCCCTTAGCTTGTCGAATTGTGAGGTGCATGGGCCAAAGGGGCCACAGTGCAAACATATTATATAATATTAGTATATTTGTGGCAATTATTATCGGAGATGGTATTGCTTTTCGGCTTAGAGAAGCCTCATCAGAACAAACGAAATTTGTTGAAGCAATTTCGACAAGATAGTACCTGACGGGCGGGGGCAAGCGAACTTGCCCCCGCCGAAGCGTCAGGTGTAGACGATGGAGTCCGAGGGCCTGAACGGTTGGAACGAGCCGAACCTGGTTTGCACCAAGCGGTCAGTGCCGTTGCTGCTCATCAGGAGTGAGAGATATTTTCTCTCAGGGAACTTTCGCAGACCACGTGCGTCGAAGGTTTTTCCATCGATGAATACGCATCCATCGATTTTCTCGCTAGCGAGCACGTGGCTTACTTTTTCCTGTTCTCCACTTGGGGAGACGAGCACCCTAATTTCGATGGGTACTCTCGAGAATGCGTAGCACTCTGCACCACGCGGAGCCATACGCAGAGCGTACTCTGCGGTAGGTGCGTCGATTGAGCGCGACGAGGTCGGTTCCTCAGAACCCACCACCCAGAACTGAACGAAATAACGATACTGCGTCTTGAGTACGATGATCTTTTCGTTAGCCATGACATCTCCACCTTTACACTATCTTGTCGAAGGGCACTAAATCAGACAATTTAGCTGACGTATATAATACCATAAAACAGTAAAAATTACAATATAGGGTGTCGTAACACGCTAACTTCTTAAAAAGTGTTGACTTAACAGATATAATCTGGTATTTTAAATTGGTATATCAAGATTTTGTTCCTTGGTGAGTCGGCAAGTCCCTGCAAATAACAGAGATACTACCGCGCCACCAAGCATTTTTATGGCCTAAAGGCTGCCAAGGAACATGTAACAAGCAAGGAGTACTATGAAAGCACTCATTACGAGGAAGGTCGGCATGACGAGCATCATTACTGATGATGGTTCTTTGGTGCCTGTGACCTTGCTTTCCGCTAGTCCCTGTGTGGTGACACAGGTCAAAACTGCCGAAACCGATGGTTATACGGCGGTACAGCTTGGCTTCGAAGAAGGCAAGCAGGTCGGCAAAGCCCAAGCCGGCCACTTCAAAAAATCGGGCATCACCCCTAAAGTTGTACGCGAGTTTCGCGTCGACGAAATCGAAGAAGGCTTAGCCGCTGGTAGCACACTCGCAGCTGATGTCTTTGAACTTGGTGATACGGTACACGTTACCGGTACCAGCAAGGGTAAAGGTTTCGAAGGCAACATCAAGCGACACAACTTTAAGCGCGGTCGAAAGACTCACGGTGGTCGATCATATCGTCGCCCTGGTTCTATCGGCTCAATGTATCCACAAAAAATCTTTAAGGGCAAGCGCATGGCTGGTCAGGGCGGTCACGAACAAGTTACCGTTCAGAACCTTAAGGTCGCGCTTGTAGACACCGAAAACCAAGTCATTGGTCTTATTGGTGCCGTTCCTGGCCCTCGCAAGGGCATTATCTTAGTGAAAGGAGCAAACTAATGGCTACCACTACTTTTACAGCTAGCGGCGCTAAAGCCACCACTGCTGCTTCTTTACCAAAGAGTGTGTTTGCAGTCGAAGTAAACAATCATCAACTCTTAAAAGACGCGTACTTAGCACACCTCGCAAATGGTCGTGTTAATTTGGCGAAAACCCTAAACCGCGGCGATGTCAGCGGTGGTGGTATCAAGCCATGGCGTCAAAAAGGTACTGGTCGTGCACGATTTGGTTCTTCACGTAACCCAATCTGGCGTACTGGTGGTGTTGTCTTTGGCCCAACTGGCGCCGAAAACTACACACGCAAGCTTAACGTTACCGCTAAACGACGCGCCTTAACCCAGGCTTTAAGCCTTGCTAACAGCAGCAAAAACCTCGTTGTTATCGAAGATTTTGTTGTTAAGGATGGCAAAACCAAAACTGCAGCAGCATTGCTCGCAAAGATTGGTACACCAAGCCGTGTCGTTATCGTAGTAACTACTAAGACTCCTGAACTCGTTCGCGCAACTGCAAACTTGCCTGAAGTTATTGTCAGTACTGCAAACGGCCTTAATGTATATGACGTTCTAAATGCCAGCCACATAGTTATCACCAAAGATGCTATCGCTGCAATCGAAGCTCGTCTTACGGGAGGTACCAAATAATGAGTTTTGTACTATACCCACGCGTGAGTGAAAAAGCCTATGCATCAGCAACGGGCTTGAACACCTACGTATTTAATGTGCCAATGAACACCAACAAGATTGAAATCAAGAAAGCTGTCGAAGCTCAGTACAACGTAACGGTCGAAACCGTTAATATCGTTGTTAACAAGGGTAAGGCAGTCAACCGCTTAGTAAACAACCGTGGTATCCGTACCCGTGGTTCACGCAGCGACTTTAAGAAGGCCTACGTTGTGGTTAAGAAGGGTCAAACGATTCCTGTCTTTGCCGCACAAGAGGAAGAGGGAGATAAGTAATGGCTATTAAACAATTAAAACCAACTACTCCCGGCCGTCGTGGCATGACGAGTCAAGATTTTGACGAAATCACTGCTAAAAAGCCTGTAAAGAGCCTACTTGTTATTAAGAAGGGTTCTGTTGGTCGCAACAACCAAGGTCGTATTACTACTCGCCATCGTGGTGGTGGTGTACGCCGTTATTACCGTATTATCGACTTCAAGCTCGTTGCTGGTACAACCGCAACGGTAGAAGCCATCGAATACGATCCAAACCGCTCAGCTCGTATTGCTCGCATCAAAGATCAAAGTGGTGTCTACCACTACATCATTGCTGCACAGGGCATGAAAGTTGGCCAAACAATCACCTCTGCTGACGAAGCACCGGTTGAAACTGGTAACCGTTTACCACTTAAGAACATCCCAACGGGTAGTTCTATTTATGCTATCGAACTCCAAGCCGGCCGCGGTGCCCAAATGGTCCGCAGCGCAGGTAACAGTGCTCAATTAGTTGCGAAAGAAGGCGACTATGCACAAGTTAAGCTGCCAAGTGGCGAAGTTCGCTTAGTCCATGTTGAATGTACTGCACAAATCGGTGTGGTTGGTAATGCTCAGCACCAAAACGTAAAGATTGGTAAAGCTGGTCGTAACCGCCGCAAGGGTATCCGCCCATCGGTTCGTGGTGTTGTTATGAACGCCGTAGATCACCCACACGGTGGTGGTGACGGTGGTCGTCACGGTGTTGGTGGTGGTAAAGGTCATGGTGCCGCGCCAAAGACTCCTTGGGGTCAAAAGACGCTTGGTTACAAGACTCGCCGCCGTAAAGTTTCAAATTCGTTTATCGTTAAAAGCCGCCATCAGGCTAAGAGGAGAGGTTAAGTATGAGTCGTTCACTTAAGAAGGGCCCATTCGTTGATCCTAAGCTGGCCAAGAAGGTGTCGGCACTAGGCAACGAAGATCGCACCATCGTAAAAACATGGGCGCGTGCTTCAACGATTTCACCGGAATTCGTCGGTAAGACTATCGCTGTACACAATGGTCGAGTACACGTACCGGTGTTCGTTACAGAAAACATGGTTGGTCACAAGCTCGGTGAGTTTGCACCAACTCGTAAGTTCCGCACTCATGGCGGTAAATTGGCTAAGAAGTAGGAGCGAATACTATGCCTGTACAAGCTATTGCAAAAGGTGTTCGCATGAGTCCACGTAAAGTGGGCGTCGTTGCCGCTCTTGTTCGTGGTCGCACGGTTGCAGATGCGCTCGTTATTTTAGAGCACACTCCACGCCGCAGCGCCGAGCCAGTGGCAAAGGTTATTGCAAGTGCAAAGGCAAACGCCGAGCACAACCATAACTTAAAGCCAGACACCCTCAAGATTGTTGAAATTAGTGTAACCCCTGGCCAACGCCTCAAGCGTTATCGTCCAGCAGCACGTGGTCGTGCATTGCCATTCCAGCGCCGCACCAGCCACATTCGTGTTGTTGTTGACGGTGAAGCTCGTGTTGCCAAAAAGGTTGCCGACAAGAAAGCTGACGCTAAGCCAGCAACAAAGGAGTCAAAATAATGGGTCAAAAAGTAAATCCTATTAGCATGCGTCTCCAAGTTAATAAGGACTGGCGCAGCAAATGGTTTGCACCTAAAAAGGATTATGCAAACTTTCTTACGCAAGATCTTTCGGTTCGCCGTATGATCGAAAAGAAGATTGGTTCGCGCGGTGCTATTAATAAGGTAGACATCGAGCGCTCACCAAACATGGTTACCGTTACTATTCACACTGCTAAGGCTGGTGTAGTTATCGGTCGCGGTGGCGCAGGCGCACAAGAACTTAAAGCTGCAATCGAAAAGATTTACGGCACACAGGTTCGCGTCAACATTGAAGAAGTTAAGAAACCTGAACTCCAGGCTAAGTTGGTTGCCGAAAACATCGCTAACCAAATTGAGCGTCGTATTGCCTTCCGCCGTGCTATCAAAAGCGCTGCTGGTGCAACCATGCGCGGTGGAGCAAAGGGTATTCGTATCGAAATCGCTGGTCGTTTGAACGGTGCTGAAATGTCACGCCGCGAAAAGATTATCGAAGGTAGCGTGCCACTGCACACCCTTCGCGCTGATATCGACTACGGCTACGTCCGTGCGCAACAGCCGGGTGCCGGTATTATCGGTATCAAGGTTTGGATTTATAAAGGGGAGGTAAGCTAGTATGTTACTCCCTAATAAAATGAAGCACCGCAAGGTGTTTAAGGGCAAGATTCGCGGTAAGGCTACCGTTGGCAATTACATTGCACACGGCCAGTACGCATTGCAGGCACAAGGCCACGAGCGTATTACCAGCCGCCAAATCGAATCTGCTCGTCAGGCGATGACCCGCTATATCAAGCGTGGTGGTCAAATTTGGATTCGTATCTTCCCACACACTCCTGTTTCACGCAAACCACAAGACGTGAAAATGGGTAGTGGTAAAGGAAGCCCAGAATTTTTCGTAGCAAAGGTAAAGCCAGGTACCATTTTGTTTGAAATGGCCGACGTTACCGAAGAGCAAGCACGCGAGGCTATGCGCCTTGCCGCTCACAAGCTACCTGTTAAGACTAAGTTTATTACCCGTGAGGAGACAAACTAATGGCAACTGCAAAGAAACCAGCTAGCAAAGCTCCTGCTGCAACTAAGAAAGTCGATTACAAGACGCTTTCAAAAGAAGACCTTCTAAAGAAGCTCGCCGAACTACGTGACGAAACCGTTACTATCAAGCGCAGCATCAAAGAAGGTGGTGCACAGAACTATCGTGCCCACACTGTAAAGCGCCGCGAATTGGCTCGTGTGTTAACTGCCCTTAATGCGAAGGCAGAAGGAGAGGAGAAGTAAGATGGCTCGTACACTTACCGGTGAAGTGGCTTCTGCTAAGGGCAACAAGACAATTGTTGTAGCAATCAAGACACGTAAAACTCACCCAATCTATAAGAAGCAGTACTCAGTCACGACCAAGTTTATGGCTCACGACGAAAACAACGATGCTCACGAAGGTGACCGCGTTCAAATCGCCGAAAGCCGCCCATTAAGTGCTCGTAAGCGCTGGACACTTGTAAAGATTGTAGAAACTGCCCATGTAAAGCATGTCGAAGCAGACGAAGCTCCTAAAAAAGCTTCAAAAGCTGACGCAGAGGAGGAGGCTAAGTAATGATTCAGCAAGAGTCACGCCTCACCGTCTGTGACAACAGCGGCGCAAAAGAAATTTTGTGTATCCGCGTGCTCGGTGGCACCCGTCGCCGCTATGCACATGTTGGCGACATCATCGTGGCAACCGTTAAGCAGGCAAACCCTGCTGGTAACGTTAAGAAGAAGCAAGTTGTTAAGGCTGTTGTGGTCCGCACCACCAATACGATTCGTCGTAAAGATGGTTCAACCATTCGCTTTGACGACAACGCTGCCGTCATCATTGGTGACGATAAGCTGCCAAAGGCTACTCGTATCTTTGGGCCAGTGCCTCGCGAACTTCGCGATCTTGGCTATGCAAAGATTATTAGCTTGGCACCGGAGGTACTATAATGAGCGACCACATCTATAAGATTCGCCTTAAAAAGGGTGACACCGTTATGGTTCGCTCTGGCAAGTACAAAGGTAAAACAGGTGTTATTACGGCTGTTCATCCAGCCGACAATAAAGTTACTGTAGAAGGTATCAATATTGTTAAAAAGCACCAAAAGCCAACACAGACTCATCCGCAAGGTGGTATCGTTGAGCTCACTAAGCCAATGCCGGTGGCAAAAGTTGGTATTGTAGATCCTACTACCAAAAAAGCAACTCGTGTTGCCTACAGCACCGACAAGGATGGTAAAAAAGTACGTGTGTACGCTAAGTCTAAGAAGGAGATCAAGTAATGGCTACCAAAACGACTGCCGCTAGTACTGTTCGCTTTAAAGACGCGTATAACAATCAGTACAAGCAAGAGCTTTTAAAAGAGCTTAATCTAGCTAACCCTCATCAAGTACCAAAACTCGATAAGATTGTTATCAATGTTGGTCTTGGTAAGGCAAAAGACGACAAGAAACTTATGGAAGTTGCAACCAACACCCTCCGTAAGATTACTGGTCAAGAACCAATCCAGACAACTGCACGCCTCAGCATCGCAAGCTTCAAGCTCCGCGAAGGCAACAAGATTGGCCTTAAGGTCACTCTTAGGGGCGATAACATGTACGAGTTTATGGATCGTTTAATTACTATCGTATTACCGCGTTTGCGTGACTTCCACGGTGTACCAAAAGGTGCATTTGATAAGCAAGGTAACTACAGCCTTGGTCTTAAAGACCAAAGCGTGTTCCCAGAGCTTAGCTTCGAAGAAACCACTACCCTACATGGTATGCAGATTAATTTTGTTATTAATAACGCTGATAATGCCGACCAAGCACGTGCACTACTTGCAAAGTTTGGCATGCCGTTCGAGAAAGAAAGGAAGGCCTAGCATATGGCAAAGAAGTCAATTGTGGCCCGAGATGCTAAACGACGCCGCATGCACGATAAATACGCTGCAAAGCGTGCAGAGCTTAAGGCACTCGGCGATCACGAAGGTTTGGCTAAGTTACCACGTAACTCAAGCCCAACTCGTTTAAAGAACCGCTGTAGCGAGACTGGTCGTCCTCGCGCATACATGCGCACATTCGGCCTGAGCCGTCTCAGTTTCCGTGAGCATGCAAGCAAGGGTGAAATCCCTGGCGTAACGAAATCAAGCTGGTAAAGGAAGTATATATGTCATTAGTTTCAACTGATCCAATCGCAGATATGCTTACCCGAGTCCGCAACGCCGTTGCTGTTAACAAGACCGAAGTAAGCATGCCACACAGTAAAATCAAGCAAACCGTAGCCGAAGTGCTCGCAGCTAACAACTTTGTAGACAAAGTAGAAGTGAGTGGCGAAGGTGGCTTTAAGACCCTTAAAATTGTTATCAACCAACCAAACACCAATGCACGTATTACCGAAATCGAGCGCATGAGCAAGCCAGGCCGACGCCTGTACACTGGCTCTGGCGAGATTCCAGCAATCAAGCGTGGCCGCGGTATCGTTGTTATCAGTACCTCTAAAGGTATTATGACCGGTGCTCAGGCTAAGGCAGCCGGCCTTGGTGGTGAGTTAATTTGTAAGGTTTACTAAAAAGTAAGGATAATCACATGAGTCGAGTAGGAAAACTACCTATCGCAGTACCGAGCGGTGTGACAATCACTGTCGACGATGATTTTGTGACCGTAACTGGTCCAAAAGGCACGTTGCAGCAGTTTACCGTTCCTGGCGTCAAATTCGCATTAGAAGATGGCCAGTTTACTGTTAGTCGCGAAAGCGACATCGCATTGCACCGTGCAAACCATGGTCTTATGCGAGCACTCGTTAACAACATGGTTGTTGGCGTTACCAAGGGCTTTGAAAAGAAGCTCGAAATTAACGGCGTTGGTTACCGTGCCAATATGGAAGGCAAAAACATCAAGCTTTCGCTTGGATATAGCCACGATATTACATTCGAAATCCCAGAAGGTGTGCAAGCTAAGGTAGAAGGAAACGTTATTACCGTTTCTGGTATCTCTAAGCAGCAAGTTGGCCAAGTAGCAGCCGAAATTCGTAAGCTACGTAAACCAGAACCATATAAGGGTAAAGGTATTAAATACGAAGACGAGCGTATCATTCGCAAGAGTGGTAAGAGCGGAAAGGATAAGTAGGAGTAAGGTATGAACCGTCTTGTTAAGAAAAGTCAAAACCTGAAGCTCCGAAAGGCCCGCGTCCGCAGTACTGTAACTGGTACTGGCGAGCGTCCCCGCCTGAGCGTCAGCATTAGCAACGTGCACGTAAGTGCGCAAATTATCGATGATGAAAAGGGTATTACCCTTGCATCAGCAACCACTGTTGGCCAAAAGCTAACAGGTACAATGACCGAAAAAGCCGCCGTTATTGGTAGCGAAATCGCGAAGAATGCTAAGAAGGCTAAGGTAAGCAAAGTTGTGTTTGATCGCAACGGACGCATCTACCACGGCCGTGTAAAGGCACTTGCAGATGCAGCCCGTGCCGGAGGCTTGGAGTTCTAATATGCAGCCACGTAATAAAGAAAACCGTCGCGACAATCGTAACCGCGGCGAAGAAGTAGAAAAGCAATTTGACGAACGCGTTATCAACGTTGACCGTGTTGCCCGTGTGGTAAAGGGCGGTCGCCGATTCCGATTCCGCGCACTCGTTGTAGTTGGTGATCGTAAAGGCCGTATCGGCCTTGGTATCGCGAAAGGTGCCGACGTTACCACCGCTGTCACCAAAGCAGTTGATGTCGCTAAGAAGCACATGGTAGAAATTGTTACCTATAAAGGTACCATTCCTCACGAAGTACAAGCTAAAGTTGGCGGTAGCAATATCCTTGTTAAGCCAGCAAGCGCCGGTACCGGTCTTATCGCCGGTGGTGTGGTACGTACCGTACTTGAAGTTGCTGGTATCAGCAACGCGCTCAGCAAGTCACTTGGCTCAACCAATAAAGTTAACACCGCCTATGCAACACTTGATGCGCTTAAGCAACTTGTGCCTGCAAAAGATTGGGTTGTTAAGCCGGCAACTGGTGCAAAGCCAGTAAAGAAGGCAAAGGTAGAGGCATAGTATGAAATATCACGAACTAGAAGCACCAAAGCAAAAATTGCCAAAGCGCGTCGGTCGCGGTATCTCAGCTGGCCAAGGTAAGACTGCAGGACGCGGTACAAAGGGTCAAAACTCTCGTACTGGTCACAGTCACCGCTCAGGCTTCGAAGGTGGTCAGACGCCTCTTATGAAGCGCACACCAAAACTCCGCGGTTTCCGTAGTATCCGTATTGCGGCAGAAAACGTCTACACTGGCCAACTCAACGAATTTGCTGGCAAAACTGCCGATAACTTTACGCTATTTGATGCTGGCTTAGTCAGTAGCCCATACGTAAACGTGAAAATCGTTGTTAAGGGTGAACTCACCGCTAAAGTAAGTGTTGCCGTGCAAAACGCAAGTGAAAACGCTGTTGCAGTTATCCAAAAAGCTGGTGGTAGCTTTACGAAAACTCCTCGCGTTGCTCGCGAAGCAACCAAAAAATCAGACAAATAATCACTTTTGTAACGATTTTTAAATAACCCCGTAACAGGGGTTATTTTTTATTGCAACAGATGTAATATATTGACATAAGTGTTATAATGTATTAAAATAGCGCAATCCCGACCCGAAAGGAAGTGATAGTGTGCCAACACTAAGGGAGGTTCGTGAGGGCTTTGACCTGACGGTCGAAGAACTCTCGGAACTGTCAGGTATTTCGATGTCAACGATTCATCGCATCGAGTCTGGTGACAACACCTACAAGGTAAACCAGGCCACGGCCGATGCACTCGCTGACGCCTTGTACTACAAGACGTACGACATCTTTCACCCGACCGACCTGAGCCACTTGGGCAGACCGCCCATGACCGGCAAGTCGCTGAGGCCGCACAAGGAGGAGACTCACTATGGTCTCTGCCCGCACTGCCACCTCGAAGCAGTCAAAGACAACCACTGTCTCGACTGTGATCGGCCAGTGCTTTACGCGGTCTCATAGGCACCACAACGAGCCCCTGGGCCAGACACATCGTCTGCGCCCAGGGGCTCGAATCCTTTTTCGCTACTGTAAAACGATATCTTCTTCTTGGCCTTTAGGCGTCAAGATTTTGTCGACTAATCTATCAATATCATCATCTGTTAGGTTCGCTTTTACAGCGTATCCTTCAATACCGAGTGCTCGTAAGTTTCCTGGGGCTTCATTTTCGTTCAAATTAGAAATAATAAAGACTCTAATTGATTTACCCCAATCGGTCGCTCGAATTTTAGCCAATACTTGGTCGCCTGATAATTTCGGCATCATAAGGTCCATCAGCACTAAGTCCGGCTTTAATCGTTCTACGACTTCGTAGGCCATTTCGCCATCAGTTGCAAGGTGACATTCGTAACCGAGCAGCTCCAGGCGTGTTTTGTAGATATCGCCCAAAGCGTAATTATCTTCGGCGATAACAATGATTTGAGGCTTAATCTCAAAATCTTCCATACTTTTATAATAGTCACTTCTGCTTTAAGCGCAAGTAGTATCTGCTATTATGTGTTCATGGAAACAGAGTTAGAGGCTAAATTTATCAATATTGACCATGATGATTTTCGTAATCGACTAGAACAAGCAGGCGCTACGCTTAAGGTGGCCGAACGGCAAATGAAGCGCCACGTCTTTGATTACCCTGATCATCGTTTAGAAGCCGTCGGTGGATGGGTACGAGTTCGTGATGAAGGCGATAAAATGACCATGAGCTATAAACAACTCAACGATCGCTCGCTCGAAGGCACGAAAGAAGTAACACTGGTGATTGATAATTATGAGTCTGCAAAGCAATTTTTGCTATCAATAGGGTTGGTTATCGATTCGTATCAAGAAACCAAGCGCGAAAGTTGGGAGCTAGACGGGGTAGATATCGAACTTGATACTTGGCCGTGGATTCCGAGTTTTGTTGAGTTCGAAGCTAAAACAGAGGCACAATTACAGTTAGTTACCGAAAAACTAGGTCTTAACTGGGCAGACGCCATGCATGGTAGTGTCGAAACAGCATATCAAGCAGTTTACGATGTAACCGAAGCAGAAGTTGATAGCTGGACAGAAATTACCTTTACACCAGTGCCCGACTGGCTCGAAGACAAACGAAAATAACTAACAAATAAGAAGTAATTTTTACCATGATTTGACTCACTCAAAGAGTAATTATGGTACAATATTGCTAAGTTAATTCATAAAAGACTAAGAGGGGTTACCAAAATTCTATGAACTGGCGGATTATACTGCGTTCACTCAAAAGTGCTGATATGCGCAAACGTATTTTTGCGGTTATTGGCATGCTTATCATTTTTCGATTTTTAGCACACATTCCAATTCCGTTAGCTGAGCCTGCCACACTAAAGCAAATTCTTGACAACGTCTTTAACCAAGCAGGCTCATCGCAGCTGTTAGGCTTTCTAAACGTACTCAGTGGTGGTGCG
This sequence comes from uncultured Candidatus Saccharibacteria bacterium, assembly GCA_964566075.1. Classification (GTDB taxonomy): domain Bacteria; phylum Patescibacteriota; class Saccharimonadia; order Saccharimonadales; family CAIOMD01; genus CAZMHJ01. Next base: position 12,146 of record CAZMHJ010000019.1, read on the forward strand.
CTCGCTAACTTTAGCATCATGCTGGTTGGTATGGGCCCTTACATTAACGCCAGCATCATTATGCAGTTGCTTACTAAGGCGATTCCAAAGCTCGAAGCACTCAATAAAGAAGGTGAATACGGCCGTAAAAAGATTCAGCAATGGACTCGTATTATTACTTTCCCGCTGGCAATTGTGCAGTCTATCGGTACCATCTTTTTGGTCCGCCAGTCAGCAGCAAGCTTTGGTGGATTAGGCGATCTTGTCAGCAGTGCTTCAATGGCTCAATGGGTGCTCATGGTTTCGGCTCTGACCGGTGGAGCCATGTTGCTTATGTGGCTTGGTGAGCTCATGACCGAACAAGGTATTGGTAACGGTATTTCGCTGATTATTACTGTCGGTATCGTGGCTCAGTTACCAGGCATTATTGGTAATCTTATTACTTCGGTAGTCGATAAAGGCTCAAAGTTTGCTATTTTTGGGCATTTTCACCTACCAATTAACACAAAAGCACTCTGGGTTACGCTTGCGATTACATTAGCGTCATTAATTGTGACCGTGTTTGTGGTCTACCTTAACGAAGCTCAGCGGCGCATTACTATTAGCTACGCTAAGCGACTGCAGGGTAACCGTGTCTACGGTGGAGTCACCACTACACTCCCAGTGCGGCTTATTACGGCTGGTGTGGTGCCAATCATCTTTGCACTTGCATTCTTATCGCTACCGGCATTTATTGGCCAACTACTATCAACCAGTGCGTCTGGTAAATGGCAGCAAATTGGAACCGACCTAACTACTTGGTTCCAAAATCCAACCGCAAATTCTCTTGCCACGGGTGGTTGGCAGGCATGGCTGTATCCTACACTCTACTTCTTGCTGGTCTTTATGTTTACGTTCTTCTACACAAGTGTCGTCTTTAACAGCAAAGAAATTGCCGAAAACCTACAAAAGCAAGGTGCTTTTATCGACGGAGTCCGCCCTGGTGTACAAACAGAGAAATACCTTACGAAAGTAGTGAATCGTTTAACACTGTTCGGTGCCTTAGCACTTGGTTTACTTGCGGTTATGCCAATCTTTGCACAAGCTCTACTTGGGACAGACCAGATTGCAATCGGCGGTACGAGCGTTCTTATCTTGGTATCAGTTGCACTTGAGACCTTACGTCAGCTCGAATCACGTGCCCTTATGATTACCTACGACGATTACACCATTAATATTGATAATGATAAAAAGAAGAAATCAAAGCGTCGACTATCATTACGCAAGCCAAAACAAGCAACTGCTTAAAAACAGATATAAAACACTTTACAAACAGTGGTAGTTTGTAGTACAATTGTCTACTGTTGTAACTTATGGCCAAAAACAAGGAAGTAATCGAGCTTAACGGCACAATTGTAGAAACCTTACCGGGGACTCAATTTAAGGTTGAACTTGAAAATGGGCATATGATTATAGCTCACGTTGCCGGAAAAATGCGCAAACACTATATACGCATCGTACCCGGTGACAGCGTGACGGTTGAATTGACACCTTACGATCTTACGAAGGGTCGCATAACCTATCGCAAAAGCTAATTTGGCCAGTTCGAAAGGCCACATTGGTCGGTAACTCTTTTTTAGGGTTGCTATACAAGTAATATCAATTTAAGCAGTGTGTCACCACTGAGCTAGGAGTGATGATCCGCATGAAAGTGCGTGCTAGTGTTAAAAAGATCAGTCCCGATGACATTTTGGTCCGCCGTAAAGGCCGCCTGTATGTTATCAACAAGCTCAAGCCAAAGCACAAGCAGAGGCAGGGTTAGTTATGGCACGAATTAGTGGAGTAACTATCCCGAGCGAGAAGCAGGTTTGGATTGCCCTAACCTACGTACACGGTATTGGTCGTAAGAGTTCTTACGATATTTTGGCTGTTGCCAAAGTAGAGCCAACAACTCGTGTCAAAAATCTCACCGACGCTGAAATTGGTCGCATCCAAGATGCAATCAATGCCAGCTACGAGGTCGAAGGTGAGTTGCAACGTAAAGTTGTAGCCAATATTAAACGACTGAAAGAGATTAAGGCCTACCGTGGTATCCGCCACAGCCAAAATCTACCAAGTCGTGGCCAACGTACCAAAACCAACGCTCGTACCCGTCGTGGTAAGAAGTTAACGGTTGGTGGTACTGCTAAAAAAGCACCATCTAAGACGTAAGGAATAACATATGGCTGAAATTTCTACTGCAAGCAAGAAGAAGAAAAGCAAGCGAAGTGTGCCTTATGGTCAAGTGCACATTTTAGCGACCTTTAACAACACCATTGTGTCTGTTACAGACCAAAACGGTGGTTTATTAACATCAGCAAGTGCTGGTGGTTGCGGTTTCCGTGGTAGCAAAAAGGGTACTGCATACGCAGCCCAGGTTGCTGGTGAAAAAGCAATTACCGCCGCAAAGCAATTGCATGGTTTCGCAAAAGCAGATGTGTTCGTCAAAGGCATTGGCCTTGGACGTGAAGCTGCCGTGCGTGCCGTTGCAGCCGCTGACGTTGCTGTTGAATCTATTAAAGACGTGACGGGCGTGCCTCATGGTGGCGTTCGTCCTAAGAAAGCGCGAAGGGTATAGTTATGGCACGTGATACACATTCTATAACTAAGATGAGCCGTCGCGAAGGCTATGCATTGCACCCTAAAGCCGCAAAGATTATGGTTAAGCGTGCGTCGGTTATCCCAGGCCAAAAAGCCCGTGGTGGTCGCCGTTCACAAGCAAGCCAATATGCTTTGCAGCTTCGCGAGAAGCAAAAAGTTAAGCGTTTGTACGGTCTCTTAGAGCGACAATTCTCAAACCTTATGACCGAAGCGAACCGCAAAAAAGGTCAATCAGGAGCAGTGCTTTTGCAATTGCTCGAACGCCGTGCTGACAACGTAGTCTATCGTGCTGGTTTTGCAACCAGTCGCCGTGCTGCACGTCAGTTGGTAACACATGGTCATTTCTTGTTAAATGGCCGTCGGGTGGATATCCCTTCAATCCGTTTGAGTGCTGGTGATGTGCTAACCGTACGTCCACGCTCTCAACAAACAGAATATTTCAAGAAACTTGATGATATTACCGGTAATGTCGACGTAACGGTGAGCTGGCTCAAGGCAAACCGGAAGAAGTTTGAAATTACCGTCACTGGTGAACCTTCACGTGATGAAGCAGAACCAGAAATTAATGAGCAACTAATAGTTGAGTACTACTCACGTTAAGGAGAAGGTAATAGATATGTCAAAAGTAATTCACACACCATCACTTGCTAACATCGATGAGCATCACGATACAAGTGCTACGTTTGTTATCGAACCTCTCCACACTGGCTATGGTATGACTCTTGGTAACAGCCTTCGCCGCGTATTGCTTTCAAGCATCGCAGGTGCAGCTGTAACAAGTTTCAAAATCGAAGGCGTCAGCCACGAATTTACCACTGTTCCAGGCGTGAAAGAGGATGTCGTTGACATTATGCTCAACTTAAAGCGCCTTCGTTTCCGAGTTTTCAGCGACGAACCACAAACTCTTCGCATCGAATTCAAGGGCAAAGGCATCGTAACTGGTAAAGACATTAAGGTTAATGCAGATGTAGAAGTTGTAAACGGCGACCAAGTTATTGCAACCGTTGACGACGCAAAAGCTGGCCTTATTGTAGACATGATTGTTGAAACCGGCCGTGGCTACCGCACTGTAGAAGAAGGTGCTGCCAAAAAGCCAAGTGACATGATTGCACTCGACGCTATCTTTAGCCCAGTGCTCCGTGTTCGCTACAAGGTTGAAAACACTCGTGTTGGTCAAATTACCGACCTCGACAAGCTTAATATCACTATTGATACCGACGGTACCATCACACCGAAAGAAGCCTTCGAAGAAGCTGCAGCTATCTTGGTTAACCAATACACTGCACTCGCTGGCTCTACTCGTGTTGAGGCTGCACCTGCAAGCAAAACCGTTGCTCCAAGCTTTTCTAGCGACGACAACGACGAACCTGCAGAATTAATGGTTTCTATCGAAGATCTTAACCTAAGTGCACGTACTACCAACGCGCTTATCAATAACGATATTCACACACTTAAAGACTTGTTTAGTCTGAGCGATGCAGAACTTCGCGATCTTAAAGGTTTCGGCCAAAAAGCTCTCGACGAAGTAAAAGACAAGCTCGCGGAGCTGGAGCTATAAGATGCATCGTCACGGATATAAAGGACGCAAGTTCGGTCGTGAGCGCGACCAACGTCGAGCCCTCATGAAGGGTTTGGCAAGCAACTTGGCTGTGTACGAGTCTATCGAGACTACCGTACCAAAGGCTAAGGAGCTCGTTCCTTACTTTGAAAAGCTCATAACCAAGGCTAAAAAAGGTGATTTACACAATCGTCGCCAAGTTATCTCTAAGATGGCTAACCTCGAAAGTGCACACAAATTAGTCGATGAAATCGCACCAAAACTAACGGCTCGTAACAGTGGCCACCTACGCATTGAGCGCACCCGCTCACGCCGTGGTGACAACGTAGAACTTGCCCGTGTCAGTTTTGTTGATGATCTAAAGGCCGCTCCGGTTGCAAAGCCGGTTAAAGAGGTTAAAACAGTTGCTGCCCCTAAAGCAGGAGCTAAAAAGACCACGGCTAAGCCAGCAGCAGCTAAAAAAGCTCCGGCTAAAAAGCCAGCTGCAAAGAAGGAGGCTAAATAATGAAAACCTATAGCGCAAAGCCATCAGAAGTGACTCGTGCCTGGTACGTTATTGACGCCACCGAAGCACCACTTGGTCGTGTATCTACCAAGATTGCAACCTTGCTAACTGGTAAAGGCAAGCCAATGTTTACGCAGCACATCGATTGTGGCGACTTTGTAGTCGTTATCAATGCCGATAAGCTCGTGGCAACTGGTAATAAAATGGCCGATAAAATGTATTATCGCCACAGCCAATACCCTGGTAGCTTAAAGGAAACCAATCTTACAGATATGATTACCAAGGATTCAACCGAGGTTATTCGTCTTGCTGTTAAGGGTATGTTACCTAAAAACAAGCTTATGGACGAACGCCTCAAGCGACTGAAGATATATAAGGGCGAAGAGCACAATCACGCTGCTCAGAAGCCAGTAAAGGTAAGTGTTAAATAATGGCTACAAAAGCAGCTGAATACACCTACGCTCTCGGCCGCCGCAAAAGTGCTACTGCTCGTGTACGTTTGTACAAGGGTAAGGG
>CAZMHJ010000020.1:0-16830 GCA_964566075.1 uncultured Candidatus Saccharibacteria bacterium
AGAAAAACCATTGCCAAAACAACTATGAAGAGGCCCCCGGGACGAAAGGCCTCATACGAGTCTCGTCCCGGGGGCTTTATTCGCACGGGCTGGCGGTTGCCACGTGCTACTACTAATGTACCTTACAAATAAAAAAACCGCTCTAATAAGCGGTAGAAAAAAGACAAGCTAAGAGTTGTTTCGAGGTGGGCGGGCGCAGATTGCTCTGCGCCCGCCCGAACCTCACTTGGTGGTCGCCGGGATGGTGACGTTCGACCCCTGCGGAACCGGCAGCACCGTGATGTCGCCCTTGGCGATCGCCTGCGAGAGGAGATCGAGCTGCTTCTCAGTGAGCTTGTTCTTCTGGTAGTCGATGTAGCCAGCCTGGCCGAGCACGGCCACGATCGCCTTGATCGAGTCGAGCTCGGTGTTGACAGTGGCGTTGCGCTGGAGCTGGGCGTCGTTCTCCGCCTTGGCGATCTCACGCCCAGTGAGAGAGTCCTTCAGAGCCGCCGACTCCAGTACCGGCTTGTTGACCGTGAGCCTGAAATCGATGAAGAAGTTCCCGCCGCTGAGCTGTTGAGCGAACACCGGCAGCTGCTTGGCCATGTCGGACTCGAAGTTGCCCCTGCCCGTTCCGTTGTAGATGTCGAGGTAGGTGCTGGTCTTGTCGTTGCTGGCCGCTGCTGATGCTGCGCTCTGGATGGCCTGCTCGATGTAGACGTCGAGCATGGCGTTCCAGCCGTCGTAGTTATCGCCGTCGATGTAGGCGTACTTGCCGCTCCACTGCTTGAGGCCGATTTTCTCGTGGAACGTGCGAAGCGTGTTGCAGTCGGTGTTCAGCGAGAACGTGGCTACGCCACTGATGAGCAGTGTGACGTTGTTCTTGACGATCTTGACCGGCGCGCCGTCTGCGCCTTCGTCGAGCGAGAACTTGTAGGTCCGCTCACCGGCCGGGTAGTAGTAGAAGTCGTCGCCGACTCCCGTGAACTCCTGGTGCGACGGTCCGAAGCAGTCGATGTAGCTCTTGCTCGTCGGGATGATGGGGTTGTCCTCGTAGTGGACAGCTGCCTCGCCGGGCGAGGTGCTGACCTGCGAACATCCTGACAGGACCGGAATCGCCACCAGTGCGGCGACGACGAGGCCTGCGAGCTTGACGTTCATGAAATCTCCTTGGGGTTGTCCTTGATCCATCGTTCGATGGGATCGGCGTACTCGCTGGGGATGAGGACTGCTGGATCTGCCAGCAGCTTTCTCATGATGTCTTCGGCACTCTGGAGTGCCTCTCGCTGTTGCACTAGATGCTTCTGAATGAGAGGGTTAACCCCCTCGAAACGAAGAAGATCTGGGGCGACATGCGCGAGGTCTGCCTGGCGCCTGCGCTTGATGCCGAGTCGAACCAGCGCAATCAGTCCGAGGACCAACAGCACTGGGATGACAATAAACAGCAAGCCGGCTTCGAAACGAGCCATGGCTTTCCATCCTATATGCGCTGGTACTGTGCTTCCCAGATCGCACCTTAGTTACATGTTATATAACCAAAGTACGATCAAGGAAACCGCACAAATACCAAAAAATTCTCTTAGCTTGTCAAGGTACGGTAACGGGCGTCTCCACCTCTGTTACGATACGAAACATATAATAGCACAAAAATACAAAAAAGTCAATATATTGACCTCTGTTTTTGATAAAACCTACGGAATCTGAATATAGAGGGCGTGAAACAACGCCAATTAGCAATGACCTTCGTACAAAATATTGGAAGCGTCTAACTTGTAATGCAAAACGATGTTTCACAGAACTATAGCTTCCTGACCCACTAACTATGCACCATCTTTGATGATGCGCACTTTATTGAGTCAGAAAAGATTCACATAGGTGTTTATCTATTCTTTTGGCTGTTAATGTACGTTCTTTGGTATAAGAACGTAAAGGGTATTATAGGACATATAATAAAATATGTCAATAGATTCGTTGTTTCTGACCCCAGTTATGCACAGGATACAGATATAAAATCAATAAACAATTGTTGTGGGCGGGACGGGCACTCGTGGTGAGTGCCCGTCCCTGCCCGCAGGGAGGTTACGAAGTGATCGCTCCGGTTTCGGCGCCATATGCAGCTTCACAGTCGTAGTGATGCATCGCACCACTCGCGTCTTGCCAGTGTGCATCGGGCCAAAATCGAGACCGCGCATAGATCTGAGGCGCTTTGCATTCGGGTTCGACGCACTGAAGGCTAGAACCCTCGTAGCTAATTGCGCCGCCTGTTCGCACGTCATCGCTTTTCGGTGCAGCTGGCATGGTATCTCCTTGCCGACAAGTCGCTAGTTAACGTGCCGCGACATCTTGACCTGGCCGCGCTCGGCCGCCGGGAAACGACGCCACTCACGGCCGCAGCTTGGACAGATTTCGAGGATGATGTTGCCATCGTTGTTGTCGGGCTTGAACTGTGTTCCGGCTTCAGCCTTGTGATGCTTGATAATGCAGAGCCACCTGGCAAGCATGGGTCCTCCCCTGGTACATTTTGGGCTTTTTGGCCCAAGAACAGTTTTAATTAGACCATACAAAAACAGTTGTTGCAATAAAATATAAAAAATTATATAGTAGTCAGGCCTCAATCATCTGACTATAGAAAGTTGGTGCACATGAAGCTGCTCGGTTTGTGCGATGACGCCTGGAAAGCAATGGTCGAATCGGTGTTCGATACGGCCTGCAAGAACTATGGCGAGACCCGTCTCCCCCACGAGATGAACCTTCGCTTCAAGCGTCATGGCGAACTGACGGAAATCATGCTGCCGGCAGGTACATCACTGTTCTTCCCGCTTCTCGGCGGTCCCCAGGGTGACCGCAAGAAGGCCAAGCGGTCCAAGGACACATGTGTTGTACTCGGTGAGAGCGTCCACATGACGCTCAGCATCACCCCACTTGGGGTCGAGATCAGCTCGTACAGCAGGATGCGTACGCCGTCACACGTCTAAGCAGATGATGCGAGGGCCCCGGTACCATATGGTATACGGGGCCCTCGCAGGTAAATCTTACTTTTACATAGGTGCTAAACACACTTAGCCCGTATGCAATAGTACGATTGTGCAATTAGCGAGATTTAAGTGCGCGTTGCGCATCTCGCTCTGTGTCGCGTTTTTTTATCTTTTCGCGCTTGTATAGCTTCGCGCAATGAGCACTATTTTTGAATGCTGGTGCTCTTTGGCTCTGCATATATTCTCACTAACCGTTCGAATATCGTATTTGCAAATATGCCAAAATCTCTAACGAGATTTAAGTGCACGTTCAATATCACGCACTTCGGCACGTTTTTTCAAAACTTGCCGCTTGTCATATTTGCGCAGACCCTTAGCCGTAGCAATTTCCACCTTAATAAAGCGTCCACTAGTATGTAATTTTAAGGGGATAATAGTGAGTCCTTGTTCTTTAGCGGTGGCAAGTTCGGCTAATTCTCGTTTTTTTACGAGCAATTTACGCGCTCGCGTTTGTTGTGTTTCAGGGAGTGCCGAACGGTTTGCGTTGGTTGCATTTACTGTGGCGTTATACAGCCATAGTTCACCGTCTTTTATGTTTACAAAAGCGCCTCTAAGATGACCATGGCCCGTTCGGAGGCTTTTGACCTCTGCCCCGCTCAGCGCAATACCAGCCTGGTAGGTTTGCTTTAACTCGTAATCTCGGCGGGCCTGCGTATTAACAATACTGCTCGGCTTAGCGGACTTACTAGATTTCATAATTACTATTGTACAACAGAGGTAATTTGTTGACAAATTTATAACAAAGTAGTATGGTAATATTTAATCTATGGAGTATCCAAGGCAATCAGTTTTACCAGCCATGCGCATTGATGCCGACCACTATCCTGTTCGTACCGCATGGTCACTCACTGATGAGGTATTGACTGAAGCTCGATACTCGCTACGGGGTACGCAAGCGGAAGATTTACGTGCATTAGCAGCTCAACCGTCAACCGTTGTGCCGATAGACGACTCCCGGAACACCTATTATCATTTTTTTGAGAGTCCCGGCGCCGAACACACTGTTGTCCACTTTCAACCGGTAGCAAATGACTTAGAGCATCATCCACAAGGTGCATCACAAGCAATTGCCATGAATGCACTCGGGTATAATGTTTTGTTTTTGTCTCAAAACGCAACGCAGCTAACAAAAGATGAGCGTAGAAAAGTCTGGCATGGCGATTTGACGCCACTCGGCGAACAGCGATTGCGTATCTTGGAATTTGCTGCAAATGAGGGTCATATAGAACTCGGTAGTATTGCGCTTGCGGGCTATTCGTTTGGCGCAAGCGACGCAGCAATAACAAGTGCGCTTATCGCCGAAAAAGGTATTGGTACTATACGAAGCTCAGTCTTTGGTGAGCCAGCGAATATAACTAATCGGAACGTACTTAAATTGCTGCTCGATTTTGCTGGCCCTAAAGCTGCTGGTGGAAAGCAGCTTATTGATAGTGTTTTACTGTCACAGGATCCCGCGCTTATTGAGCTGTGGGATGCTAAGCGAGGCGCTAAGACGAGTTTGTATATGAAAGAAGACTTCGCACATTTTGCGAGGGCAATTTTAAAGCGCGATAACCTTTGGCTTGCGGCGGCTCTTCGTCATAATCGGTTTACTCAAGATGTTGAACGTGGCTTGGTTGCTCAAAAAGGTGGTGTAATGGTGCTCCATAAAGACCACGACAGTGTTCTTACGCCAGAGGCAGATTTTAGTGAGGTAGAGCGTCGCCTTACTATTGCAGCCAAACTTGGCGATGTTTCACTTATTAGCGTTCGTAGTGCCTCAGAACCATGGGTTGGGCATGCAATTGGTGATAACCCTTGGTTTTGGGCTTCTTTGGTTCGGTTGTCACTCGATAAAACAATCTAATCTACTCTACAGGATTTTGGCCGTATTGTTCCATTTTGGCTTTAACGGTATTCCAAAGGCTGTCGTCATGCAACTGTACTTTACGCCAGTACCACCATTCACCACCCCATAAGTCAATGTCTCTAAAGCCGGTTGCAACACCGTAATCAATGCGCTCGGCCAAACGTTTTTGGTCCATCGATTTACTCTGTTCTTCGATACTACTTGTCTTTAAATCACCAGGTGGCCAGGGTTCTGCCTGTAGTTCGTGTAGCATTGAGCTACGACCAGTAAATAGCTCCGTTAAACCGGCGCGCCAACTGTAGTACCAACTATAAAACGGATATTCAAAATAAGTATGAGTAACGGTTTTGTCCCAAACACGCTTATAGACAGATACGCCAAATTGATCAGCACGTGGTTGGCCGGTCGGTATACCGAAGTAATTATTAGCAAGACTCAAAATTACAGGGTGCTTTGGATCGGTTGCTTTTACCATGTTAAATTCGTCAATTAGGCGTTGGCGTGGTGCGCCGTACGCCTGACATTCGCCAAAGACGCCTAAAAAGTACTCGTTTTCTAGCTGATAACTTTGTAGCGCAGGGTTATCTTTGTAACGGTTAATCACGGCTTTTGTAAAGGCGTCTAACTGCGGTCGCCACTCTGCCTCTTGCTTGCCAACAACCCATTCTGGGGCATGACACTCTGGCCACCGAGGTTGGCGCAACCCGATTGCAAGTGTCACCTTGCCATTTACCGCATCAACTTGATCAAACTGCCAATCTAAGTCGCTAAAATCATAGACGCCAGGTGACTTTTCGATATCATTCCAATAGCTCACTAACCTAAATCGTCGAAACCCTAAATCGTCACGTAATGCCAACATTGTTTCGTGCGGGTCTAACCCAAAGTAATTTGCGTATTCGGTAATATAGGTAACGCCAATGCTAAGAGGCTCGTTCTTATGCTTTTGCTGATACCAATAGGCAATTGCGTAGGCCTGGGCAGTAAACAGTACAATGACAGCTAGTAAAATAAGTCCAATTTTTTGCCAGAGTTTTCGTACTCGCCACCAAGTTGCGAAGCGCCTCCACCAGCTGATTTTTACACCTGTTTTTTTTGGCGCATCAGTAATTTTTTGCAGCGTTTTACGGCCCGTGCTGTTCGCCCGTGCCTGTGCCTTTTTGGAACTTGTTTTTTTGCCGTTTACCATAAAGTGCTTATGTCTTGCTTATTAGTATACATGGTATAATTACTTCTAACTACGTATGACACAAAAAACCCCTAAAGTTTCGGTGATTATACCGGTCTACAACGAAGAAGACCGCATGTACGACTGTTTGTGGGCCATTACCCACCAAGTCGAAAAACCCTTTGAAATTATTGTTGTCGATAACAACTCTCGCGACCAAACGGTCGCTATTGCCCGCCGTTTTAAGGGTGTCAAAGTAGTAACCGAAATAAAACAAGGTTTAACTAATGCTCGCAACAGAGGCTTTGAAGAAGCTGAAGGCGATATTTTAGCCCGCATTGACGCTGATACGATGGTACCTGCTGATTGGGTTAAAAAAGTACGTGAAGCGTTTGATTTAGACCCTGAACTGGCAGGCTTAACAGGCTATGGTCGTACCCGCGCTGGTGTTACTATCCCACTATTTTCTGACATTTGGAGCTGGGCGTACTTTACGCACACCAAAGCTTTCTTTGGTCACACTATGCTGTGGGGTGCTAACATGGCGGTTCGAAAAAGCGCTTGGCTAAAAGCCAATAAGCTGTGTTGCCTGGATGATTCGCATGTGCACGAAGATCAAGATTTATCACTCGCCTTAGCTGCCACTGGCGCACGGGTTAAAATTGACCCATCGTTAACGGTTTCTGTTGATTTTGGTGATATTCAGTATATTGAAAAGTTCTGGGTGTATTACCGTAAAAAACACCATACTCGCGCAATCCACCAGCTACACTATCGTTCTAAGCTAGTGACTAACCAACCGCTGCCGCTTTACAAACGAATAGGTTACCACATGGCAGCCTCGTATACGGTTGGCTTTTTCATGGTCTTTACATCGCTTAACAGTGCGCGTCGCGAACTGTTGGAAGCATCAAAACAAAGCTCAGTCTACTTTTGGTATCAAAAAATCAAAAGCGACCTAGAAATTTAAAGCTGATTTGTTTTATAACGACCGTTTTGGTTGCTGATTTGACACTGCCCTGCCCATAAACCGACTGCTTGTTTTTGAGCAGTGTCTTGCAGCGCAGCAAATTCTTTAGACTTTGTAAACGGAAAGCTTAAGTAAGCAAATCCATAGCCACGGCTAATAAGTGTCGCTTCGTACAAACTACCATCAGGTAAATACACATACCGTAACAAGCGATTATATCTATCACGGTTTTGATTGGTCGGGTCGGCTTCTAACCGTACCGTTTGGCCACCAAGTGTCTTTTTGCTAAAGTCGCTGGCTTCTTTGCCATAACATTCTGGCGGGCTGTTTGGCTTGACAGTTTCAGGTGTATCGACGCCTATCATGCGGACTGCTTCGGTATGTCCATCCATATTGATATCAAAGGTATCACCATCGGTGACATGGCTGATTTTATAATAGCCAGGTTGGACTGTCGCGGATTCAATAACAGCGTGAGGAACCGAAAAATGAAGCTTCGGCAACAGAATAACCATTGCCAGAATGAAAACAACCAATATGATGATTCCGGCAATTGATAAGATAATTTTTGGCTTTGCGTCATTCATATACTGATACTATATCTACAATGATACCGCTTATTGAATCTTATTTTCACGATTTAACGGACACGCAAAAAGCACAATTTGTCGCACTTGGCCCGCTGTACGCTGATTGGAATCAGAAAATTAATGTGATTTCTCGCAAAGACATCGATAATTTTTATGAGCACCATGTACTCCATAGCTTAGCCATTGCGCAAGCAATCCAGTTTGTACCGGGTACCAAGGTAATGGATATTGGCACCGGTGGTGGGTTTCCGGGTGTACCACTGGCTATTATGTTTCCTGACGTGTCGTTTACCCTGGTTGACTCTATTGGTAAAAAGCTAGCAGTCATTGAAGCTGTCGCTAAGGAAATTGGTCTAACCAATATCAAAACTATTCACGAACGCGCCGAAAACGTACCAGAAACATTTGATTTTGTGGTTTCACGTGCCGTCACTCGTCTGAACGAGGCGTGGGGTTGGGTGCATACATCAATCACTAACGATTCAAAAAATAGCCTACCAAACGGCCTACTCTACCTGAAGGGTGGAGATATCAGTGCTGAGCTACCACCAGGTGTTTCTGTTACGCGTTGGGAGCTGTCAGATTGGTTTTTAGAACCCTATTTTACCGAAAAATCACTTGTACTTTTATCTGATAGCAGGCACAATAACTCCTAAGAGGTAGCCGCAATGGGAATGATTAAAGACACAAAGGCACAATTTTCAGTACTGCTGAAGATGCGACCACGATATGTTATATACACTTTTTTGGGGATTTTACTATTTGCCTACGGTTGGTTTTACGCAGCGAACGGCACCATAGAAGGCCCTGAATTAACGGTTTTTCGCGCACTTAATAACCTGCCTGAAGTTATCGGAGTCGTCTTTCTGCTCATCACGCTTTTTGGTGCTATAGGAACTGCTTGGATTATTTCTATTGTGTTATTGATGCGTCGCCGCTATGCGTTTGCAATTCAGCTTTGGCTTGCGGCAATGCTTGCCTGGTGGGGTGCGAAGCTACTCAAGCTGCTTGGTACTCGACCACGACCATACGATATTTTACAGAACGTCCACGTGCTTGATATTAAAGATACCGCTATGGGATATCCATCTGGGCACATGGCTGTTGCAACCGCAGCTGCGCTGGTAATTGGTCAACGTTTAAGTCCCCGCGGACGGCGCATCTTATATATTTTTGTAGCGCTTATTGGCGTATCACGCATTGTGCTGGGGATGCATGGGCCACTCGATGTGGTTGGCGGTTTTGCGGTTGGGTTGGTCGCCGGTTCTATTGTTAACCTTGTGCTTGGCACACCAACCCGTCGCTTCTTGCCCGCCGAAATTAGTGCAGCACTTAAGCGAGCTGGTTTTATGGCTACCGGTATCACCCAGGCTAATGTTGATGCACGAGGCTCAGCACCCTACTTTGGCCGTGTTGATAATAAGCCAGTATTTATAAAGATAGTTGATTCCGATAACACCATTGCGGACTGGATTTTTAAGTTTTCGCGCCGTATTTTGTATCGTCGTCTAGAAGATGAATTACCGTTCTTTAATGCAAAGCGACAGCTCGAGCACGAAGCCCTCATGGCGTTACTTGCTAAAGATGCTGGTATTAAAACACCGACAATCATCGGTGTATGCCACATTTCTGGTGCTAGTTGGGCACTGATTCAAGAAGGTCTCGATGGTAAATCACTCGATAAGGTTGATCCAAAATCGATTACCGACAGTCAGCTCGAGCAAGTATGGAAATTAGTCGAAAAGCTCCATGGTGCCCGCATTGCACACCGTGACCTGAGGACGGCAAATATTTTGCGTGATACCAATAAAAACTTATGGCTCATTGATTTCGGCTTTGCCGAACTGTCACCCGGCAAACAAGGTGTTACCCGCGATAACGTTGAGATGTTAGCTTCAATGGCAACGCTTGTGGGGCCCGAACGCGCTGTTACATCTGCCCATAATGTTCTGAGCCGCTCGCAAATGGCATCGATTTTACCGTATATGCAATATGCTGTACTCTCTGGTGCAACCACCAAACAAGTTAAAAAAATGCCTGGAGGCCTAAAAGCACTCAGACAAGCAATTATTGATTTTACGCATCAAAAAGCCCCCGCTAGCATTGAGCGTGTACAACGGCTTAATATCAAAGCTTTGGCGTATATCATCATATTCATCTTACTTGCAGTCGCAATTATTCCACGAATGCATCAGCTTAAAGATGGTGTTAAAGCACTAACAACTGCTGATCCAAAATGGATAATTATAGCGGTGATTGCATCAGTTATTACTTATTTCGCTGCAGCGATTACCTATGTTGTGCTGGCACGAGTACCGCTTAGTTATTTTAAAACGCTCGGCGTACAAGTTGCTGCTTCGTTTGCAAACCGTCTTATCCCGAGTGGGGTTGGTGGCCTCAGTCTCAATGTTGATTTCTTAATTAAAAGTGGCCACAAAGCAGCCGAAGCCGCATCTGTTACTGCAGTTAACTCTGCAGCTGCATTTTTGAGCTACATTATTCTACTATTTTCTGCACTGGCCATTACAAAAACATCTCCGATGTCACTCCTTGCAGGTAAATCAATTCCACCTTGGGTGATTGCAGTTGTTATTTTGGTGCTTGTGGTCGTAGTTGTGGTGCTGTGGAACTGGAAGTGGGTTCGAGACAAAGTGATTCGTTTTACTAAAGACGCACTTAAAAATGTTGTAGAGTACCGCCATGAACCATTTAGGTTAGTACTTGCTGTGATTGGTGCATCGCTCGTTACGATTGCCTATGTGGCAGCACTGTACGCCAGCGCACATTCAATAGGAATGCCTGTTACGGTTATACAAGCATTTGTGGCCTATACCATTGGTACACTCATTGGCGCGGCCGTACCAACGCCTGGAGGTCTTGGTGGTGTCGAGGCTGGTCTGTATGCCGGACTGATAGCTTTTGGCTACCCACCTGGCGAAGTATTATCTACGATAATTATTTATCGTCTCATGACATTCTGGTTGCCTATTTTGCCAGGCTACCTTAGTTTTTGGCTATTACAACGCAATAAAGTTATTTAAAACAAAAAAAGAACAGCGAATCGCTGGCGGGTTTCACAAGGGGTGGGCACATTGGCAAAGGAGGTAGCCAAAGTAATTCCTGTGAACTTTTAGCGAATCGCTGTTCATATAACGGGCTTTTTCAATGTTGCCGAGTGGCTAATGGTATCGAACACTTATCTTGGTTGATACGGTCACCATGGCTGTCTAAAACCCCGCCTCAGGTAGTAATCCCCAAATCAATTACTACACTAATATAGTACCGAATTAGCACTCTATGGTCAAGAGTGCTAAAATCCACCTCTACCCCTGTTTTTACTAGCATCTGTGGATAACTTGCTATAAACTGAGAGCATACTAAGAGTAACAGATTGAGCAAGGTGTTATTTTGTCACACGAACATCAACCAAACCTTTGTGTAGTACCTGGTTGCGAGGAGAATCCAAAAGCCCGACGCCTTAGAAAAGTATTACGTATTACAACGGCAAGTAATGTTGCCTATGGTGTATTGCAAATTGCCACTGGTATGTTGACTGGTAGCAGTGCTGCCCTTTCTGATGGTGTCCATAATGCTGTTGATGTATTTAGCCATGGCGCACACACTGCTACGCATGTTAAAGAACAAGACTTAGCAGATGAACATTCAGAACTTAACGAACGTAAAGTCCAAAGGCGACGTAAGCTTGCGGCACTTGCGATTACCGCGGGAGCATTAATTGCCGGTGGTCAAGCGGTTGATCATTTTGTTAACCGAGAATCAGAGCCACTGAACCAGATCGCACTGTACGTTGAGCTCGGTGGCCTTGCCTTGAATGGTGCACTAGCCGGCGCGGTGTGGCTTAATAATGACAAATCACGAGCTGCAGTCGATTCGTTTAAACACGATGCAGCCGATACTGCTATATCAGTCGTGGCGGTTACCTCTATATACGCAAATCAGTTTATTGCTGGTGCAGATGCAGTTGGCGGTATGGTGGGTGCGGCCGCATCGCTTTGGGTCGCCAAAGAGGTGTGGCAAGATAAACATAGTCACGAACATGAACACGATGCAACTACTATTACGGCTGAATTGCGCTAATGTCGTGAAGACTAACCTGATGTTTTGGAGCTTCTTGGCTCCTGCTACCAACCAAAAACACAAAGCCTTTGTCGGTATCAACGCCAACGCCAAGTACATGACCCCGCTTATTATCACCTTCGACACGGTAATCAACCGTAACAAGCTGTTCGGTACACGCCATACCAAGTAATGCAACCGTTGACTCAAGGTGAGCAATCATTTGTTCCTCAAGCTCGGTATCTGGTGTTGATAACCAGCCCGAAATACTTTTAAAGTATTGAAACCTTTCTTCAACTCCCCTTGCATACTCAAAGTACGTCTTTGGTGAAATGCTTAATTTTGTTGTTTCCATTTACTGCAACCTTATCATAAGAAATGAGTATTTTCGATAGTATTTTGCCTAGGTACATTTGGCCCCAGAAAAACTGCTTGGACGTTGGTAAAGTTAAAATCATCACGGGTTTCAAGTACTAAAGCAGCCGGGATACTGTTGTGCCACACTATGGTGAGTACGTTATTGCTTTGCACGCCAGAACCGGCTTTGTGATGTTCTGATTCGAGTTCTTGCGCCGATATAAAGATTCTATCTCGCGCTTCTTCGCCCATGCGAAGTACAAGCTCCTGAATAACCTCTTCTATAAACGCATTCGTTGGCGCATCGATTTGATCCATGTGCGTGCTGCGACGTATCTCACCTTTTTCCATAGTACTGAATATACGTTGCTTAAGAGCGATAACCAAAAGCGTTAAAAGTCGATGCCGTTATTGGCTAAGAACTTTTCGTCAAAGTGATGCTTTATTTTGGTCATATTTGTGGCGATATCAACCATAGGCAAAAGCTCTTTTGGAAAATTGCGGCCGGTAAGACCAAGACTAGTTTTAGGGTTTCGGTCTTCAATAAGCTCTGCTAGCTGTTTTTCAGTTAAAAGGCCGTCATGGACAGCGTTGTTGATTTCGTCACAAATGACAATATCATACTTACCACTAGTGGCCGCTTCTAGCGCGGTTTCGTACGTTTTAAGTGCCATTTCGTGGTGTTGTTTATCACTTACGCCTTTAGCACTTAAATCACCTGCGTTATAAAAACCTGCCCCACCCTTATAAAAGAATAGGTTATCACCAAAAACAGGCTGTACTTGCTCGATAAAGCGGTGCTCGTTGACTTTCCAATGCTTTATAAATTGAATATAGGCAACTCGCCAACCTGCGCCCAAAGCACGAATCATAAGGCCAAGGCTGGCACTGGTTTTACCCTTACCTTCGCCGGTATACACCACTACAACGCTGTCTTTTGTTTTGAAATCTTCGAATGACATAATACTTAACAATAATAAGTAATTTATTGTGCCCTGTCTACCGCTTGTTCGTCGTTATCTTGCATAAAACTTGGTGTTACGTGGTTATAGTCCAGCAGCATAATACTGGCAATTGCAAAGGCTTCAACTGCTGCGAGTTTTACTCTTTGGTTATCTTGTACCCATCTATCTTTTAACAGCTGGTTTAACGCTACCATAAATGGTGTTGTCTGCTCATAAGGCTCGATTAAGTCTAATATTTCGCTGTAATGCACCGTGTTTTTGCCCGTTGAGCTATTTTGATCGACAAGTTCGTCTTGATAGACCCTTTGGGTAAGCAAAGCACGGTTGGTAAAAACCTCGAATTGTTCTGGATTGTCGCTTATTTTGGTAAGCTGCGAAAAAATGCTCCGCAGTATTCTGATTGGTCTAGATTCTGTAGAAAGCTCATCATTATAAGTATCTCGGATTGCATCTACGTTTAATTTTGGCACCGGTGTTTGCTCGGTGTCGATGGTAAATAGTTGCTCTACCGCAGAATTTTGCCCCATAACTTCGCGTTGTTTTGGAAACATATCTTGCGTTAGCTTTCGGTCTTCAACTGACACATGGGCTCCTTTGTTGTTCTGCTTTCATTATCACATATATAGTGCTGCATTAACAATATGTAACGCTATATGTGGATTAACGTTACTACTTAGTCTTAACCATAACAGATAACGCTTATGCTAAATGTAAAAAATATTACCCCTGTTATAACAGATTACCCCTTGATTTTTTATCTGATAACTCTTATCGTTAAGCCATAAGATTAAATAAGGAGGGTTCCTAACATGAAACAGCGACACGTTGCTGCGCTGCTGGCTGAGGCTCTAGGTACATTCGTGCTTGTCTTGGTTGTTCTTAACGTAAGCCGTTATGGCTTGCCGTTCTTTACTGCGATTGCTGCAGGTTTATCTGTAGCTGCATTTACGAGTGCATTTGCACATCTTTCAGGTGCAAATTTCAACCCAGCATTTACGCTTGGTTTGTTTAGCATTCGCCGCTTGTCATTTGTACGCACCGTTGCGTATTTGGTTGCACAAGCTGTAGCTGCACTTGGTGCATGGAAGTTATACGAATACTTCACTGAGCGCACCCTCAAAAACGCGACCACTCCATTTGACTGGCGCATCTTTACTGCAGAAGCAGTTGGTGCATTAGTATTTGCACTTGGTGCAACGGTTGCAGTTGTCCACGAAAAGCTCGAAGGCTGGCAAGCTGCTGCTACCGTAGGTGTTTCACTATTCTTAGGTATCACCGTTGCTGGTTTGGCATCTAATGGAATTGTTAACCCTGCTGTTGCACTTGGTGTTCGCAGCTTTGATCTTAACTACTTCTTGGGCCCAGTTGTTGGCTTTATCGTAGGCGCTCTACTTGTTGCTTACGTACTGTACCCAGTATTTGGTAAGAAAGAAAAAGTAGCAGCTGCAGCTAAGGTTGTAGAAGCTCCAAAAGCAAGTGTTGCTACAAAAAGCGCACCAGCTAAAAAACCTGTTGCTAAAAAGGCTCCTGCAAAAAAGAAGCCAGTAGCAAAAAAAGCTAAGAAATAAATCAATCTGATTTATAAGAAAAATCCGCCCATAACGGGCGGATTTTTAGTTATGCATTTTCTATGAGCCAATCCTCGAAGGCGATGATACCTTTTAGGTCGGCGCTGAATTGGCTGGTATCTGGTAAATCGAGCGTAATGATTCGTTGCCAAATGGCGTCAATAAGTTGCTTAGTGCGTTCTATATCTTCTGTCTTATATATAATTGCCAGGTCATTGATTTTGTCGTTATCATCGGGCTCTACAAAGGTTAGCTGAGCTTCGCTAACGGTATAGCCTTTAAAGCTATGGCTGTTTTCTACCAGTAGTTTATAAAACAGTAACTGCTGCTTATATTTGTGCATTTTAACGTCATTGGTCCAGCGGGCGTGGCTTTTACCCGTTTTAAAATCGACAATTCGGATATCTTTACTCTTGGCATCGATGAGCAATTGGTCTAATTTACCACTCAAGTGGGCTTTGCCAACAAAGCTGCCTTCGTGCTTAAAGTCGTATTCGCTTTGCGCCTCGGGGATAAAATTATGCCACCACTGTGGTAAAAAGACTGCCAGGGCTTGCTCACCCCGCACTTTTTGGCGATTGAAGTCGTTATCGCTTAATCGCTTTGCTTTTAGTTTTTCTACAAAAATAGCTGTTGCTTGGTCTATATCGGGTAACTCACCTTCTTTTCGTAAATGGTACTGCATGGCCTCAAGTGTCTCGTGTATGGCGTTACCATATTGGCCATCGGCGGTTGGTGCTTTTGGAAACCTGAGGACCGTGTTAATAAAGAAAGCGTCTGGGCCACCATACACTAAGTCGGTGAATGTATTTAGATGGGTCGCACTTAACTGGAACATCTCTAGCCGTGGCAACACAAGGTCACGCAAGCTCGTTTGGTGTGCCCCTTCGGCATGGCGTGTGGTCCAAAAATGTTCTAACGCTTCTATAGCCGGTGCGTCAGAATCACTTAATACAACCGTTTGATGTTTGTTTGGTAGCACACGCACTACCCCGTCTGATTCGTTTAAAAATTCGAGTGGCTCGGTTGTTTTACCGGCGTAATTTTGATCATATCCTGTTAAGTACAAAGTATGCTTTGCCCGCGTCATAGCTACGTAAAATAATCGCTTTTTTTCGTCTTTACTACTGCCGGCTCTGCGGATGATTTGCAAGTTTGGCGGTAAACTAATAGTGCTCGATTTATCACGGGCTTTCATACCCCATGCATCGTCTTGGGTAGCTAGTACAAACACTGCATCGAACTCAAGACCTTTAGCGCCATAGGCGGTCATTAATTGTACGGCGTGGCTACTTGAATGATAAGGGCTGGTGTTTAATAGCTTTTCGCCTGCGTTGCGGTAATCTGCTACAAAGTCGAGCAAATCTTGCAACCCAAGCGGGCGGTTTTCACTGCGTCGGTATTCGCGCAAATGTTGCCGTAACACCGTTAAATTGCTCAGCACCGCGGTAAAATCATCTGGTGCATCAGTACGTACTTTTTGGCCAAAATAATACTCGTAATATGGTGAGGTATAGGTGTCCAAACCAGGTTCGTTTAGCTCAATTGCCTGAATACCAACGATATAGTCGAGCATCGTTTCTAATGTTTCGGTAGTGGCAATTTGCGATAAACGTGTAAAGAACAGCGCAATCGGTGTGAACAAATCTTGCTGCATCATTAAGGCTTGCCAATGGGTTTCACCTTCTTTACTATAGTAGTTTTCGGTTGACTGCCAGCTTAATTGCCAAATAGCACTGGTCGGTAATTGCCAAAAATCGGCGCTCAGTACACTTGGCCAAATACTGTCTGCGAGTGATTGGTTACTGTCTGCTAGTGCTAATATGAGCTGCGCCATCGTCAGTAACTCGGCAACATGGTAATCATCGAGCACATTTTCGCGCTTGTCGTAGCGCACCGCAATTTGCTTAGCTTGCAAGTAAGGTACCAGCGGCTCTAAGTATTTATGACGTGGTGCAAGTACCGCGATTTCTTCGGGTGCGGTACCTTTTTTTATGAGTGTATCAATCTCGCTGGAAACCCAGTCATACTGCGCAATATCACTTTTAAGCTGCGTACGAATAATACGGGCGTCTTTAATATTTGGGTTCTTCGCAAGTAACTGCTCTTTATTGCCACCAAGTACATCGCCAAGGCGTTCTTCTATTTGGCTGGCAATGGCGTGCGCTGACTCTAGAATATCTGTGTGCGAACGATAATTTTCGGTTAGTGTAATCACCTGCACATCTTTGTACATATGGGTAAAGCGCACCATATTGGTGAGTTCGGC
>CAZMHJ010000021.1:0-8706 GCA_964566075.1 uncultured Candidatus Saccharibacteria bacterium
AAACGAAGAAATACCAGAAGATTTGAAAGATATTGAGGAGTATGTCAAAATACTATTATTCAAAGCAGAAGAGCTCTATAACAGTTTTGACGCCAACGAGCGGCTGAGGGAGCTTAAGGATTTAATCACCAAACTAACAACAAAATATCAAAAGGAACAAAAACAAGAATTAACAGAGGCGATTCGTGCAGCTGAAGCAGCAGGAGATGAGGCTTTGGTTGCTAACCTCTTAGACCAATTCAATGGCTTATTAAGAAAGGAATAATATTCTCGTGGCAGATGATGAACAAGTAGTCGATTTACAGGCGGCTAAAGCCAAGCTTTTAGAACAAGCAAAAAAAGACGGCAAGATAGAGCAGAAAGAAATTTTTAAGGTTATTGCTGATACACCAGAAAACCTTGATGTATTAGATGCGCTTTATGCAGAATTAACCGAAGCTGGCGCAGAACTAGTAGTTGCAGAAGAGCCAGCTGCAGAAGATTTTAGTGACGAGTGGGTAGCTGAAGACGATGAAGAAATCTTTATTGATCAAAGTGCGTACCTAGATGACGTAGCCGATGATTCGGTACGCCTCTACTTACGTGAAATCGGTAAAATTCCACTGCTAACAGCAGAAGAAGAACTAACGCTTGCGCACAAAGTGGTGGCGGGTGATAAGCGCGCTAAAGACAAGATGGCAGAAGCAAACATGCGTTTGGTCGTTTCGATTGCAAAGCGTTATGTTGGCCGTGGCCTAGATCTTTTGGACCTTATCCAAGAAGGTAACACCGGTTTACTCCGTGCTGTAGAAAAATTTGACCCAGACAAGGGTTTTAAATTTAGTACCTATGCAACCTGGTGGATTCGCCAAGCAATTACCCGTGCGATTGCTGACCAAGCCCGCACAATCCGTATTCCGGTGCACATGGTTGAAACCATAAATAAGTTACTCAGAACTCAGCGTCGTTTAACACAAGAGCTTAACCGCGAACCAACCAACGAAGAAATCGCCAAAGAAATGGATATCGAAGTTGAAAAGGTTGAGCACATCATGAAGATTAAGCAGGATATTCATAGTCTTGACCAGAGTGTGCGTGATGACGAAGAAGACAGTGTACTCGGTGACTTTGTTGAAGACGAAGACACTATTACGCCTGAAGAATCAGCCACCAACCAGCTGTTAAAAGAGCAGGTTAAGGATCTACTAGGTAGCTTAAGCGAGCGTGAACAAAAAATTATTCGCTTACGTTTTGGCCTTGAAGATGGCAAGAGCCATACTCTCGAAGAAGTTGGTCAAGAATTTAGTGTTACTCGTGAGCGTATTCGCCAAATCGAAGCGAAAGCGCTCGCCAAACTTCGTAAGCATAAAGACAGCAAAAAACTGTTAGATTACATTCGGTAGGGGACGTAATGATTATTGGAATTTCGGGGTCATTCAGTAGCGGTAAAGATACACTCGCAAAGCACTTAAACGAAGTATATGGGTTTATGGGTGTCAACACAGGCGATATTGTACGCGAAATTGCACAAGTAGAACGGGGTTCGATTGAACGTCCGGTGCTACAAGAAGTCGCTGATGAACTTCGACATAAATATGGCGGAGGTGTGCTTGTCGAGCGTGCACTCGATCGCTACCACAACAGTATCCGTAACTATCCTGGGTGTTCTATCGTTGGGCTAAGAAGCCTAGGTGAGGCAAAAGCCATAAAGGAGCAGGGCGGTACGCTCGTATTTGTAGATGCGCCTATTGAAATCCGTTACGAGCGTATGATTGCTAGAGCGCGTGACGATGAAAAAGTGATAACGCTTGAAGAATTCCGACAACGCGAAGAAGCCGAGCTATCAAGTGGCTCAAGCGATGCCGATTTCAACTTACTCGAAATTGAAAAACTTGCCGATGTAAAGCTGGTAAACGATACTACGGCCGAGGCATTTTTAAGGCAAGCCGATAGTGTCTTGTTTTCGTAGTTAAAACTCATTAAGGTAGGTCTATGGCAAAAAACAACAGTATTGTAGCAAGCAAAGACACACAAGCCTTTAGTGCGTCACTACAGGTGTATCGAAATAGAATCGATAGTGCACTTACAGAATATGTGCAAGAACTCGAATCACATACATCTGAGCAGTTTGGCGGCTATCCACTTGAGACAGTGAAAGCATTTACTGATGTATTAAGTCGCGGAGGTAAGCGTATTCGTGGATCTCTCGCGATTGCAGCCTACGAAATGTTTGGCGGAACAGATGAGCACATGATTACTGCCGCCGCCAGCGCACTTGAGATTTTGAATACCTATATCTTGATTGCGGATGATATACAGGATCGCTCGCATACACGCCGAGGTGGCAAGACGGCACACATTATTCTGAAGGAATATCACGAACAGAATTATTTATATGGTGATTCTCAGCACTTTGGTGAGTCTATTGCAATCAACGCATTTTTGATCGCTCAACACTATGCCATGAACATCCTCGCCAATCTCAACGCACCTGCAGAACGTAAAATTAAAGCAATTGATAACGTAAATAGGTGCTTTATTGCAACTGCACACGGCCAAACGCTTGATATTTTCAATGAAGTGGTAGCCTGTGTTGGACAAGAAGATGTTGATAACGTACTTGAATGGAAAACCGCTTACTATACCTTCATTAACCCGTTGCAGTTGGGTGCAATTTTGGCTGGTGCTTCGGAGTCTGATATTGCTCAACTTGCAGATTACGGTCTGCATGCTGGCCGTGCATTTCAGATTACTGACGACGTGATAGGAGTGTTTGGCGATGAAGCTGTCAGTGGCAAGAGTAGTATGGATGATATTCGCGAAGGTAAAAGGACAACCCTAGTTGTTTATGCCATTGGCAATGCACAAAAAGCAGACGCCATGTTTTTGAATCAGTGTCTCGGAAAGCAAAAGCTTACAATGGCCGAATTTAGGCAATGTAAACAGATAATCATTGATAGCGGTGCACTTGAGTATGCCCAAAATCAAGCACGTAAATCAGCAGATATGGCCAAAAAAATTATCGTAAAAAATACAAACTGGCCAAAAAACTCTCAACAGTTTCTGCAGGACCTCGTACAATATATAACAGAACGTAAATCATAGGAAAAACGCGGTTGAAAAAGAAGATTGTAATAATCGGTGCTGGTTTTGGCGGTCTGAGTGCGGCTGCTTATTTGGCGCGCGATGGTCACGAGGTACTGGTTTTAGAAAAAAACAGCCAGCCTGGAGGGCGCGCGATGGTAGCAAAAGAAAAAGGTTTTACTTTTGACTTAGGCCCGAGCTGGTACATGATGCCAGATGTGTTTGATGATTTTTTTGCCGACTTTGGTAAAAAAACGAGCGATTTTTATGAGCTAAAAAAACTTACACCATCGTATCGAGTCTACAATACGACGACACACCATGATATTAAATCAACCGACGAGGGTGGGCTGGCCTTGTTTGATCAAATTGAACCAGGTTCGGCTGAAAAAATAAAAAAGCTGCTCAAAAAAACTGAAAAAGAATACAACACCGTCCGCAGGCATTTACTCGAAAAGGATTATACAAAAGCAACTGATTTATTAAATCCAAAAGCGGTCCGGTTGGTGAGTAACCCTGCTCTTATAGGTTCGTACCATAACCGAATCAAACAAGCTGTAAAAGACCCAGAGCTACAAAAAATTCTCGAATTTATGGTGGTCTTTATGGGGGGTAGCCCCGAAAATATCCCTGCGGTCTACAGTTTGTTGTCACATGTCGATTTAAATCTTGGTATCTGGTATCCAATGGGTGGTTTTGGTGCAGTCGTCAAAGCGTTTGAAAAGCTCGCTAAAAAACAAGGTGCAAAATTTAGATACAACGCCGAAGTAACCAAGATTGTCACAAAAGGTAAGCGCACTTTGGGTGTATTTGTGGGCGAAGATTATATTCCAGCAGATATTGTGATTGCCAATGCCGATTACCACCACACAGAAACAAAACTACTAGACGATAGGCATCGCACGTATCACGAGCGGTATTGGCGCCGTAAAACCATGTCACCATCAGGCCTGCTCATTTATTTAGGAGTTAAAAAGCAAGTGCCGGGTCTACTCCATCACACTATGTTTTTTGATGCCGATTGGCATGGCCACTTTAACCAAGTATTCAAAGAAAAAGGGTGGGTATCACGCCCCCTATTTTACGTTGGCACACCTAGTAAATCTGACTCTAAAGTTGCACCCAAAAACAAAGAAAATATCGTCATTTTAGTACCAATCGCAAGCGGCGTTAAAGTTGACGATGCCCACCGCAAGGAACTCGTTGAATCAGTCATCGCGCGTATGGAGGCTCGACTTGGCGTGCCTTTTGCGAAGGATATTACGGTAAAGCAAGTTCGTGACATCGAATATTTTGAAGACACATTCAATGCCTATAAAGGTAACGCGTTTGGGTTAGCACATACACTAACGCAAACGGCAATGTTACGTCCACGTATGCAAAGTAGTAAGGTAAAAAATCTATTCTTTGTTGGGCAATATACAAACCCCGGCACGGGCGTGCCAATCGTCGTACTTTCTGGTAAGGTGGTAGCAAACTTAGTTAATAACACCATCGAGCATGAAGATAGACGAAGCAACCATCTTTAAACAGGGCAGTACCACTTACTACTGGAGTAGTACATTTTTTCCGCCAGCAACACGGGCAGATGTCTATAAGCTATATAGTTTTGTGCGGATTGCAGACAACTTTGTTGACACCATACCAGCTGACGTAAAAAGTTTCGAAAAATTAGAAAAAACCTGGCAAAAACTTCAAGCGGGTAAAAAGGTACCTGGCAACCAAGATGATGTTATCGCACGTGTTTGTCAAAACATGCACGAAGTTTCTTCGAAGTACGATTTTGATTCCTCGTGGGTCGATGCTTTTTTATCATCAATGCGTATGGATATAAAGGGCCATACATATAAGACACTCGATGATACGCTTGCGTACATTTACGGCTCAGCTGAAGTTATAGGGCTTATGATGGCAAAAATTATCGGTGTGCCAGAGACGGCGTATGAATACGCAAAATTCCAGGGCAGGGCAATGCAATACATTAATTTTTTGCGTGATATTGCTGAGGACATTGAGCTTGGACGCTGTTACTTTGCAAAATCAGAACTAAAAAAATATGGGCTTTCTAATTTGTCTGAAGCTGAGGCATACAAACGACCAGCAGCATACCGAGAATTTATGGAAGCGCAACTAGCGTATTATCATCAGTGGCAGTCTGAGGCGAATAAAGGCTTTACTGCTATCCCGCGAAAACAACGAGTTGCCCTACGAACTGCAGTTGATATGTATAATTGGACAGCCGAACAGCTTGCTAAAAACCCCTATGTGGTGTTTGATAAAAAGGTAAAGCCAAATAAGTATCGAGTGGTGGCTCGTGCAATCAGGAGGACTCTTCGTGCATAGCTATTATTACCTACTATTTAACTTACTTGTCTTTGTACCGGTACTTATACTCAGTTTTGTTACAGATGTAAAACCGCATCGTCATCTTAAGGCGCTTTTGGGCGCCTTTTTGATTGTATGTGTGCCATTTATACTGTGGGATGCATGGGCTGTACACGCAGGACATTGGGGATTTAACAGTAACTATGTGCTCGAGCCCCGGTTTATTAACTTAGCACTCGAAGAAATTCTCTTTTTCATAACCGTGCCATTCGCCATGATTTATGTATGGGGTGTGGTCCGTAAGTTTGTTGATAATGTACAAATCAGAACTTGGATCCCACTTGCGCTACTCAGTCTAGCTGCTGGTGCTGCTGGGGCGCTTTTAGTCTGGTATTGGGATAGGGGATATACCGTTGCCGCCATGGTAGCAACGCTTATTGCGGTTGTTGTCGTTGGCTGTTCGAATCTCGTTTTTACGCTGCGTTTTTGGGTGTTTCAGATTGCACTTTTGTTACTGTTCTTGATAGCAAATTGGGTGCTTACCGATTTACCAATTATTTTGTATAGCAACGCCGAAATTATTGGTACAAAAGTACTTTCGATTCCACTCGAAGATTTCTTCTTTAATTTTGCACTAATCAATTTGTTTTTGATTACGTTTAACTGGCTCGATAATCGTTTGAAATAATAAGCATAATCTTGTTGACAGTAGTGCGAATTCAACGCTATAGTATAAGCATAACAAGCTAAAATAAAGCTCGTACCAAAAAAGAGATAAAAAGTTAAAAGGGAAACAACGTGGACTATGATTTTCGACGTCCACGATATCGCACGCAGGTAGCACAGCCTCTCGCACCGGCTTTAGCTACTAATAGTGGGTCCGCGCCCACAATGCACGCGATGTCGCAAGGGACAGCTCCGCAGGCTGTGCCAGCTACTGCACAGGTAGTAGCAGCGCCAGTGTCGGAACCAAAAAAACTCGATTTTGCTAGTGGGGCAAAAGCCTATAAGCGCAAAGTAATGACGCAGAGTGTTACGCATGCGCTGGCTATTTGCGTCTACATTATGACCGGTGTCGCTATTTTACTAGCGGCAGGTGGTCTGTATGTTAATCATAAATACGCTAATAGAGCGTTGCCGTTTTCGTATGTTGGCGCAATTTCGGTAGGCGGTCTCAGCGAAGCCGAGGTTAAAAAAGCCCTTGATTACAGAATAAGCCAACTAGATATAACGCTCACAGACGGTGGGTTAGTGCGTAAGGTGCCACTTACTAGGTTTGCTGTTACATTTGATACCGGTAAAGTTGCCTACGATGCAACACACAGAAAATTTAACCCATTTGCTTACTTAAACCAACGTCGCTATGATGTGCCAGTGACCGTGAACGAGCGACAAGTCGATGGCTACGTTACGACGACGATTAACAGTAGTAAAACAGCCTCAGAAGACGCAAAACTCATAGTTGATAAAAAGAAATTAAAGATACAGCCCGAAACACAAGGTTTTCGTACCAACTCACAATTTGTATATGACCGATTATTAGTTGCGCTCACCACATTGTCGCAACCTAACATTAACGTTAATACCGTAACACTTAAACCAAATGTGTACGCAACAGATCTTGAGGATGATTTAGCACGAGCAAACACACTGCTCAATACAGATGTTGCACTTCAGTACGGTAAAACGGTCATAAAACCCAAGTACGAAGAGAAACTCGCTTGGCTTACTGTCGAAGCAAGAGCAGGTTCTGATGATGTTAACCTGTCGTTTTCTCCAGTTCTTATTAGGCAATACGTGGTTACGCAAGCAAACAAGTTCCAAGCAAGTACCAATACGCCAACTGGTGTGGATAGCGCACAAATGATAGCAACAACTCAAAAGGGTACGGTAATTGATAATATTGATGACGCAACTCGTGGACTTGTAACGGCACTTAACAGTGGTAAAACAATCAATCAACCGCTTACGAGTAAAATCGGAACCTATAATAAAATCATCACTGCCAGCACACAACAATAAGCTTATGCTTGCAAAACAGGGGTAAATTTGACACAGTAGTGCCTGATTATGAGTGCAGAAGCATACGAGGAAGACCATAAGAGAAATAGTTCACCATCGCATCGCCTAAGCTTTGTCTATACGGACGATAGCTGGATGAATGATGCCAAATGTCGAGAGCACGATCCTGAAATTTTCTTTCCTGAAAAGCAATCCGAACAAGCGCTTCGACTGGCTAAAACTATTTGCATGCAATGTGATGTAAGGATTGAGTGCGCTGACTATGCGCTTGAAACGGCAACACCGTTTGGTGTTTGGGGTGGCCTCAGCGAAGAAGAGCGTCGTAGAATCCTTAGACGGCGTTATACGAGTAATAGAAACAACCCGCTTTAGGTTATTGACCCCTGGTGTCGTATACTGAATTTATACGGTTTAAGAGGATACAACTATAGCTGCAAGTGAACCGAATAAACGATTAGTTCTTATAGACGGTAAAAGTGTTTTTTATCGCGGTTACTACGCGATGCCAAATCTCAGCACAAAAGATGGTACACCTACTGGCGGGGTGTACGGTTTTGCGATGTTAAGTTTAGAAGTTATCAAACGACTAAAGCCGGATTACGTGGCTGTAGCGTGGGATAAACCAAAAACTAATATTCGTAAACGTCTAGAACTGTACCCGGCATATAAAGCGGGCCGTAAACCGGCACCGCCCGATTTTTATGCGCAAATTCCGATACTACACGAACTATTAGAAAGTCTCGGTTGGCCACTGTACGAACTCGACGATTACGAAGCCGACGATATTATGGCCAGCCTCGCCAAAAAAGCAGATAAAGAAGGTATCGAAACGATATTAATTACAAGCGATCTTGATGCGCTGCAGTGTATTAGTGACCACACAAAGGTGTATGCACTCAAAAAAGGTTTAAGTAATATCGAGGAATTTCATCCCGAAAGTTTCACCGCTAAATATGGCTTACGAACCGATCAATTTTTAGATTTAAAGTCGCTGCAGGGCGATAGTAGCGATAATATTCCGGGCGTGCCTGGCGTGGGTGCGAAAACCGCTACAGACTTACTACAAAAGTACGAAACGCTGGATGGCATTTACGAAAACATCGATTTAATTAGCGGCAGTACCCACGATAAGTTAGTTGCTGGCAAAGAGTCTGCATACCTGAGCAAAAAACTAGCCACACTCTTTTTAGATGCACCATTGCCACTCGACCTGAGCGGTATGGATGTTCATAAATTTGATGGCCCACGCCTAAAAGAAAATCTAGAGCGCTTAGAATTTAGAGCTATTTTGCGCCA
>CAZMHJ010000021.1:8806-16497 GCA_964566075.1 uncultured Candidatus Saccharibacteria bacterium
CGCGAAGGTTTACAGGCTACCGATTTATACGATGTACCAACCGAAGATTTGGGTGAGTTTGCCGCGGGTTATATTGGCGCACTGGCAGCCTTAACCATTCAGCAACGTAAAGATTTAGAGGCAATTCCGTCGCTTGATACGCTTGCAAAAACCATTGAATGGCCAGTTTTACCGGTGCTTGCGCGCATGGAAAAGCTCGGTATTAGCCTTGATGTACCGTACTTGCAACAGATGAGCACGCATCTCGAAGATCAAATTAGCGACCTTGAACAAACTATTTATGGCTACGCCGAACAAGAATTTAATATTGCAAGCCCACTGCAACTCGCAAAAGTACTGTTCGACGACATGGGTTTGCCAACAAATGGCGTAAAAAAAACCAAAACGGGATACAGCACTGCCGCCAGTGAACTCGATAAACTCCGTGGTTTACACCCGATTATTAACGAAATCACCAGGTACCGTGAATACACCAAGCTAAAAAGCACGTATGTTGATGCGTTGCCAAGCCAAGTGGCACAAGATGGTCGTTTACACACGACCTTTAACGTTACGGTTGCGCAAACAGGGCGCCTGAGTAGCGTTGATCCGAACCTGCAAAATATCCCGGTGCGCAGCGACTTAGGCAGAACTATTCGCACCGCGTTTGTTGCCGGTAGCGGCAGGGTATTTGTAAGTGCAGACTA
The DNA here is from genome assembly GCA_964566075.1 of uncultured Candidatus Saccharibacteria bacterium. Lineage (GTDB taxonomy): Bacteria > Patescibacteriota > Saccharimonadia > Saccharimonadales > CAIOMD01 > CAZMHJ01. Next base: position 9,493 of record CAZMHJ010000021.1, read on the forward strand.
CAGCCAGTTCGAACTCCGTCTTGCTGCCGTTATGGCACATGACACAGATATGATAGAAGTCTTTAATAGCGGGGCAGACATCCATACGCGCACTGCGGCCGAAGTGTATGGTATTGCGCTCGAAGATGTAACTAAAGAACAACGTAGCGCAGCTAAAACGATTAATTTTGGTGTGTTATACGGCATGAGCCCGCACGGTCTTGCCACCGCAACTGGCATGACCTTTGGTGATGCTAAAGACTTTATTGACCGCTATTTTGCAGCCCGCCAACCACTGGTTGATTACATTAAAAACTTGCGCGAGCAAGCCAAAAGCCAGGGATACGTAGAAACCCTGTATGGCCGCCGCCGTCCAACACCGGATGTACAAAGCAGTAACTTTGTGGTGCGCGAAGCAGCCTATCGCCAGGCGGTGAATATGCCAATACAGGGCACGGAAGCTGATATTATGAAACTCGCCATGGTAGCAGTAGATAATAAACTACCCACCGACTGCAATCAGTTACTACAGATTCACGATAGTATTTTGGTTGAATGTCCATTATCTAAAGCAGACGAAGTCGCAACGATTCTTAAAACCACCATGGAACGCATTGCGCCAGACCTTGGCATTAAATTAGATGTAGACGTCCACACCGGCAAAAACTGGGGCGAGCTTTGATAATAAATAAAGAGTCGAATTATCTCACGGCACTACTTAAAACTAAATCTATTGCTATTGAATATAAAAGAGAGAATGAAATTAAGAATTTTCTTAATGGAATAGACTTACATTTATCATGGGAGCCACTATTTACCGAAGGGAAAGTTTCACTACGAGTCAGACCCATCTCAAAAGATATAGTAGTAGATAAACTTCCCCCAGATAAAATTTTCGATGAAGTTCGTGACAAATCAAAAGAATCTGTTTCAATTCTTGACTTTGAAAGTAGTGATGAATTTTATGATTATTTTCGCAGTGACAAAAGTGGAAGTCCAAAAATCGTATCAGATGATTTTTCGGTAGAGAGGGCTAAAGCAATGTATGGATTTATTGCGAGAATTGAGCTTGGGTTAAGGTCGAGCATAGAAGAGCAGAGTGATATAAAATTGTTACCAAAAAATTTTCGCAGGAACTTACCGGATAATAAAATCGCGCAGATAGATTTAACCGAGTACTTAGAAAAAATATTGCTCGAGAAGGCTTCAGATGAATTCTACTTAAAATATGCTTTAGGTGCGGAATCTCATGATGCGTTGATAGCTGCACGGCATATGACTATCATTCAAGAAAAGCAGCTGCCATTCTCCGAAAAAGAATTCAGGCATTTTATAAACATCAGAAATGCTGTTATGCATTTCAGGGTAGTTACATATAAAGACTGTCTTGACTTGCTAGGTTTTTATGGAAAGTTTGAACAATACTCACTTAGTAAACTTTGGTTAATGTAAATAGATAACCGATTGACAACAATAAATAATATATTTATACTACCTTGTAGTAAAAAGGTACTACATGGAAGATAACTACCAACAACAATTACGTAAGGGAATGCTGGTACTCGCCATTTTGCAATTGCTAAGCAAAAAAGAAGTCTATGTTGCCGACATGCTTGTGGCGCTCGAAGCCACCGAGTTTGCTACGCAAGAGGGCACACTGTACCCACTGCTCGCACGACTCAAGCGCGAAGGCTTGGTAGAGCACACTTGGGTAGAATCGCCCGCAGGCCCACCACGCAAATACTACAGTCTTACTAAGGCAGGTAAGGATATGCTGGCGAATCTGACAAGGTATACCGAAACACTCAAAAAAGATATCAAGCAACTAGGAGGTAAAAAATGAAATCTGTCGAAACAATTAGCCTCGATGGTTCTGTTTTTGCAATAGAATCAGATGCGCGGGCACCGATTGAGGCGTATTTAGCGCGTACCGAAAAAGCATTAAAAGGCGTGCCCGACAAAGACGAAATCATGAAAGATTTCGAAAACGCCATTGCGGCGCATTTGTTCGAACAAGGCTTTAGCCGCGAAAAGGCAGCATCTAAAGCAGATGTAGAAGCAATACTTACAAAACTTGGTGATGCTAAAGACGAAGCCGAGGCTAAAGAATCACTCAACAAGCAATGGAGCTGGCTTAAAGAGCCATTCACGCTGAGCAAAGATAACAAATTAATCTTTGGTTTGTGTGGTGCAATTGCAGAACGCATTGGCATTGACGCCATTTGGGTACGACTCGCGTTTGTTTTGCTGGCATTTTTAACACATGGTTTCTTCGTACTACTATACTTTGTCGTTGGTATTGTTATGGCAATACTAGAAGACGAAACCAAGCGTGTAACCCGTAAGGGTCGAAAAAAAAATGAAGACGTAGAACCGCAAGTAGGATGGCGCAGTGTATTACATAAAACGGCTGTAGTTGTTGGTCACTTAATACGTATAGCGGTGATTATTGTGAGCGCAGCTGTATTTGTACTCACTGCAGCATTCAGCGCCTTCGTAATGATTACGCTGCTACACACACCACGCACAGATTATCCGTTGTTTGGCTATAATCGTTCGAGTACTGTGTACTTGTTCGTCGGATCTATTATTGCACTCGCACTATGGTTTGTGGGCACTATCTTTAAAGAAGTTACGTTTCCGTCTAAAAAGCCAGTACGACCATTTAGCTTAATCGTGATTATTGGTGCAGTCACCATTTTGTTTACGACTATGCTGACGTCTGGTTACTACCTACGGAATGATATTAATAAATGGATAGATACACATCCAAAGCAAGACTCTGTCCGCATATATTACGATACGCAAAACGAACCAACTGATATCTGTGTACCCTCAATCGAACAGTGCAAATAACCATTGCACGCTATACTAAAACGTATGGCGAATTATAAAGGACATATTGTTGGTGGAATTGCTGCATCGGGCGTATATACGGCCGTGCTGGCGTTTACACCCATAGAACGGTATGCAGAGAGCGTTAACGTGCTTCATAGTTGGCAGGCACTCGTAGCGGTGTTTGTGATTGGTACGTTGTTTGCGCTGTTCCCAGATGTAGATACAAACAGCAAGGCGCAAGATATCTTTTTTGGTATTGCGTTTCCGATAGATATTTTATTGTTGGCAACAGGTAAGATTCACGCCGCGGCATACCTGGGTTTAATCGCTATGTTACCAATAATCGGCCATCACCGCGGCTGGACGCATGCTAAGTGGGCAATGATTGTGGTGCCATTACCAATTTTAATTGTGCCGTATTTATATAATCAACAAAGCTTACCAATCGCTGCTATGTATTACGGCGCCGCGGTCATCGGCTATTTTAGCCATTTGTTACTCGATGGCTTAATTTGGGATAAATTCCGCGTAAAAGGCTAGTATAATTACCTCAATGAAGAACGGTAAACTTGTTCGCGACAAAATACCAGATATTATTCGGGCAAATGGTGAAGACCCTAACGTGGTTATTTTAACTGACGAGGAATACTGTATTGCGATTGACGATAAATTAATCGAAGAGGCAATTGAAGTACGCGGAGCTACTAGCGACAGAGAAAAAATTGAAGAACTTGCCGATCTTGATGAATTAGTCGATGCGCGTTTAAAAACACTAGGCATGACAAGAGAAGATCTTGCAAACGCGAAGAAAGAAAAAGCGCATAAACGTGGTGCGTTTACTGCCAAATATTTCCTAATTTCAGACGATGAATGAATGGTATCAGCAGTTAAATAAGCCAAGTTGGGCGCCAAAAGAGCAGGTGTTTGGCATTGTATGGAGCTTGCTGTATCCAATTATTTTTGCTGTTAATATTTTTGTTATCGTGCAATTTGTTCGGCACAAAATGCCGCTGTTAGTAGTACTACCATTTTGGGTAAACCTTGGTTTTAACTTTGCATTTACACCAATACAATTTGGACTTAAAAACAACACATTAGCATTTTTATGCATCTTAGCAGTATTGCTTACGATTGTGTGGGCGATGATTGCTGTATGGCCGCATTACAAATGGGTCACATTTGCATTTGTGCCGTATTTAATCTGGGTAAGCATTGCAACGGTCTTGCAATTTCAAATAATGATAAAAAATTAGCTCAAAACTTAAAAACAGGGGTATAATTATGCCCAATGGATAAAATGAAGCATTTTTGGAAGCACTATAAAAGCTATGTGTTTTTGGTACTTATCGTTTTATTGGCGCTCAAAGTCTTTTTGCCTCAACTTGATTCACTTAAAGAAAGCATCCAAGCCATCCGTAATGCACAACTAGATTGGATTATTTTTGGCCAGATAGTGTTCTTTTTGGGTCTGCCAATTGTGGCGTACCAGTTCTTGGTTATTGCTATAAAGCCACTTAAGTATTACCTAACGTTTAAGGTAGAAATGGCGAGCTTATTTGTCAGTAAATTATTCCCTAGTAGCCTAGGCCAGTTTGCGCTTAACTTTTACTATTTAACCAAGCAAAAACACGACAATATCCAAGCTGCTTCTGTTATGGCAATTAATGCTATAACAAGCGGTATTGCATATCTGTTTATTATTGCGTTTGCCTTCTTGTTTGATGCAGGTAATTTAATGGCACCAACTACACAAACAACGACTATTAACTGGGCTATGATAATTAAAATTTTAGTAATTGCGATCATAGCTGCTATTGCATCATTAGCAATAAAAAAAGTGCGCCAAAAAGTGTTTGGTGCAGTTAAAGAACTATCGAAAACACTAGGTATTTATAAGCATCGTAAGATGGATGTTGTTATGGCAACTATCTTAAATTTTGCTGGTTCGCTTACAAGCTTATTTGCTTTGTGGGCAAGTGCACATGCACTTGGGGTTGATATAACTATGTCGCAATCACTCGTGGCGTATGTGCTAGGTAATATTGTTGGTGGGTTAGTACCAACGCCGGGTGGATTAGGAGCTGTCGAGGCGGGTATTTATAGTGGGCTCGTACTGGTTGGCGTAAATACAAGCGAAGCCTTTACGATTACCTTAATTTATCGCTTCTTAACCTACTGGGTGCCAATTGCACCTGGTTACTATTATTTCTGGACATTACGCAAAGACGTACTTAAAGACTTTAGTCTGCACCGCAAAGACGCAGCCAAAATCGGTAAAACATAGCTAAAAAAATAAGCCGAGCGTATACTCGGCATATGAGCAAAAAAATCTTGGTTTGGGTAGTCGTACTTGTAGCTGTACTGAGCTTATCTGCACTAGTCTTAGTGAACGAGCGAACACACGCCCCAAGCGAAACATCAACATCGACCGAACAATCTGCAGGCAAGTTGCCAGATATAAAAGTCACATATGTTCTGTCGGAAGGCGCCCAAAAAATGTACAACATGGTTGTAGAATCTAATAACTCTGAAGGCCAAGCTGTAATCGTTCATGGAAAAGCCTGCAACACTATGAACAGCACCATTTCAATTATCGCTAAAGGCACAGCAACGAATAAGAAGGTCGTTAAAACCTTAAATGATGGTCGACAAGTACTTGAGCCAATAACAATGTCAACACTTATGGCTTGTATGGACACGACGCCACAGACCGATGACAATGCTCTTAATGCTGTTATAAATGAGCTTGCAGCAAGTCTTGAGAGCTATTAACTGGTACAATAAACCAGATGAAAGTAAAGATACAAAAATTACGACCTGATGCTGTAGTGCCACAATATCAAACCGAGCATAGTGCAGGCATGGATGTTTGTGCGGCTATAGATGAGCCAATCGTCCTTAAACATTTAGAACGAGTAATTGTACCGTGTGGTTTTGCTTTGGCGATTCCACCTGGCTATGAAGTACAAGTGCGTGCTCGTAGTGGGCTGGCTGCAAAACAGGGGATCGGGCTCGTAAATGGTGTTGGAACCATTGATGCTGATTATCGGGGTGAACTGGGCGTGATTCTTATTAACTATGGCAAAGATGATTTTGTCATTAATAATGGCGACCGTATTGCTCAAATCGTAGTCACTAAATATGAACATGCAATTTGGGATGAGGTTGAAACCTTAGATGACACGGTACGTGGTATTGGCGGCTTCGGCAGTACTGGCAAATAAGTAAATCCTGTTCATAAGTGCTTGCGCTTTTGGTCATAAGGGCGTATTACGGTATGTATACGGTAAAAACAAACATGCCAAGCAATGAATCTTACCGGTCGTATTTAGAGTCACCTTCGGAAAGATGGAAGGAAGTACCTAAAGCGGTCAGAAATTTATATCGTGACGAGCAAGCTTTTTTGTTATATCAAGAGTTTAAACAACGATATAGTGGCGATCCATATACAGCCTACTATCCTGAAATTATTCGTTCACGAGGTGGACACACTATCCAATATGACATGCCAGTTTTATCAGCTATTACAACGCGAGCAGACGGTAAAAATCACCTTATATGTATACGCTCAGGCCGAAAAATTGATACAAATAATCATCAACAAGTTGAAGGTCTTGATGCCCGTTTACAATTCTTTGTTGTAACCGCAGACTTTACTACGTTTGATATGACGGAATGGTGGCTATCTGATGTTAAAGCAAATGCGTTTGGTGAGCCTAGGCGCTTAGAACTTTATTTAAGTCACAACCCGGTCCAAGAGGCTCCAGAGTATATCGAACCATATCATGAAACAGGCAATCCATTTGATGAGCTAGATCGACTGAGTGACGCGGAACAAGATCGATTAGACCACGATGCCAAAGCTATGAAGTTTGTGTATGAAAATCAGCAAGCACATTTAACATGGGGCAATGGCGACGCTCCGTCTACGTTCCGAAATTTATTTGAAGTAGAGGGAGATTTATATCTTCTCCATCGTGCCGAGTTAGATGGGCAATTTGGCCCTTATCCAGTAGGCCATAGACATGTTATTGAGCATATGCAAAGCAGGGTTGCATAATGAAATATATTGCTGCGGTTGATCCATTTGGACAAATTGTTGAAGGAGGCTTAGATATTGATGCCGTACACGGAAACCCTGGTATACAGTGTGTAAATGTACATTGCTGGGTACTGAGTAAAGATGGT
>CAZMHJ010000022.1:0-16343 GCA_964566075.1 uncultured Candidatus Saccharibacteria bacterium
CCTAGTGATAATAAGGTCTTGGTTCAGCTTTACGAACAGCAACAATCGCTCTATGCGCTACATACCAAGTTAACCACCACACTCGAAGCCGACTATCAGGCCACGTTAAATAACCCTGAATATAGTTATGAGGGTTATATACCACACGAAACGTTAGGCACCAATCCAGCACTCGCATCACAGCAAAATGCCACAATTGATAATCTCGCTTTGATTGATATGTTCCCGCATAAAAATGGCTATATGCGGAGCATTGTTATGGCAATACCGTTCAGCAAGCACGTGCACTAATTAAAAATATACCGCTTAAGTTATGCACAGTTTTAAAAAATACCATTGACAGTGCTTTTGCTTATCTATTACTATGAGGCCAGCACTGAATAAAAAAAGTGCTCAAAAACAAAAACCTCGACTGCAAACAACGGCTTCTCGCAAGCCGTTGTTTCAAAGCAAAAAACGAGGTTTAAATACATATAAAAACGACAAATAGAGTCCCGTCATCGTCCGCAGCTCGATGACGGGATTTTTAGTTTACATTCATTTAAATCTAAGCGTACAATAGGCTTAGATATGGCCGTAAAAAGTCTCATCAACATAGGGTTTCAAAGTATTGAGATTGATGTTGAGTGTAGTCTTTCTAATGGCCTACCCTCCATCACTATCGTAGGGTTAGCGAGCAAGGCTGTTGATGAATCAAAGGAACGTTTACGCGCTGCGATTACCGCCAGTGGTTTTAGTTTTCCACGTAAGCGTATTGTCGTTAATCTTGCCCCAGCAGACATACCAAAAGATAGCTCAAGCCTAGACTTAGCGATTGCAGTAGCAATTTTGGTTGCAGATAATCAAATTAAAGTAAATGTATCAAACTATCTTTTTATAGGAGAGTTATCCCTCGATGGCTCACTAAGACCGGTGCGAGGTATTATCGGTAAACTCATGAGCCAGCTTTCTACACAATCAGATGGAATATTTATAGCCCACGACAATGCTCGGCAAGCAGCTATCACAGGGTCACCTGCACCAATATATGCAGCCAAGGCACTTGGAGATATCGTGATGCACCTAAATGAGGTTAAGAAGTTACAACCGATTAGCCATATTGCACCGGATGACATCCCTCGTCAAAAAAAATTAGCTACTGATTTTGCCGAAATTCATGGACAAGATACTGCAAAACGGGCACTGGTTATTGCTGCAGCTGGTGGTCATAACGTTTTACTATCAGGGCCACCAGGAACTGGTAAATCTATGATGGCAAAAGCATTTATAAGTATTTTACCTCCGCTTACAACGCGACAAATTATCGAAACAACACATATTCACAGCCTTGCTAATATTGCATTTGATACAGTTATTACCGAGTCACCACTCCGTTCGCCCCATCACACATCAAGTGATGTCGCGATTATTGGCGGTGGTCATAATGTCAGACCAGGAGAAATTAGTTTAGCCCACAATGGTGTTTTGTTTTTAGATGAGCTACCTGAATTCACCCGTCACACTATAGAGGCGCTGAGACAGCCACTCGAGGATGGTGTTATTACAATTGCAAGAGCTCAACAAAGTGCTCAACTACCCGCTCGATTTATTCTTATCGCAACCAGCAACCCTTGTCCGTGCGGCTACCTGTTTTCAGATAAACCATGTACCTGCACACCAGCACAGATTCAAAAATATCAAAAGAAATTGTCTGGCCCAATTATGGATCGTATTGATATGCACGCTACAGTAGGTATGGTAGAACATCGTGATATCTTAAAAAATACTACCGATCGTGCTAACCCCCAGCTACAAAAAACCATCATACAAGCTCGTAATACACAATATAAGCGCCAATTACAAAAAATAAACGCTAGACTCAGTAATTCTGATCTCAAGAAATGGGCTCAGTTAGGCCACGATGCTGAAGAGTTACTTGTAAAAGCAGCTGAGTCGCTCGGTTTATCACCACGCTCATACGTTCGAACCATTAAAGTTGCACGAACTATCGCTGATATTGAGCAATCTGAACATATAGAAGCGGCACATATTGCAGAAGCGCTGCAGTATCGCCCGAGACAATACACCTATTAATGATTTATTTGACCTCTGTAAGCCTATCTGTTATACTTTATCGTTGAATAAGGAGAATGCTACATTAACAAGCACACTCGCCTCAACGAAGCAATCCGAGCGAGCGTTTTACGAGTCATAGACCATAACGGCAACCAGTTAGGAGTTATATCCCGACAAGAAGCCTTACAGGCCGCGCGTGATGCAGAGCTTGACCTGGTAGAGATTTCGCCAGACGCAGACCCACCGGTTGCAAAGATTGTAGACTGGGGCAAATTCAACTATCAACGAACGAAACAACTTCAAAAAAATAAGCGTAACGCCAAGGCCAGTGAGCTCAAGCAAATGCGATTTGGATTGAAGATTAGCGACCACGACATTGGCGTGAAGCTAAAAAAGGTGAGCTCGTTCCTCGCCGATGGAGACAAAGTGCGTTTAAGCATTATTTACCGCGGCCGCGAACTTGCCCACAAAGAACTTGGGTATAAACTCATGGATAAATTGATAGCAGAGCTTGGAGAGAACGTAGTAGCTGATCAACAGCCCCAGTTCGCCGGAAGACAGTTAAGTGTAGTAGTAAGGAGCACAAATGCCAAAGCTAAAAACGCATAGCGGGACAAAAGACCGAGTGCGCATTACCAAGAACGGTAAAGCCCTTTCCCGCAAGAATGGCGGTAATCACCTCTTAGAAAAGAAGAGTATGGCCCGCAAACGAACCTATAGTGGTGTCAAAGCAATTACTGGTTCAACCAAACGAAATATTAAGCGTAAATTAGGAGTCTAAGTAGATGCGCGTTAAACGAGGTGTAACCTCTCACCAGAAGCACAACAAGATTCGCAAAGCCACCAAGGGCATGACTCATTCACGTCGCCGTAGTGTACGTATGGGTCGCCAGGGTGTTGTTAAGGCGATGCAATATTCATACCGTGACCGACGAAACCACAAGCGCACCTTCCGCGCACTTTGGAACGCTCGCATTAATGCAGCAGCTCGCCTCAATGGTGTTAGCTATAGCGTATTAATCAACGGTCTTAAAAAAGCAAACATTACTCTTGATCGTAAAGTGCTTGCCGAACTTGCCGTCAACGAACCTGCAGCATTCACTGCCGTCGTAAAAGCAGCAAAAATAGCGTAAGTTTACGAACTACTACACAAAAAACACCTGCACGTGCAGGTGTTTTTTATTGCCAGACCACCCGTAAGCCGGGTTCTGTTTTATCTGGCCATCTATCTAGGCTTGCGTATTGCTACGAAGCTCGAGCGGTAACAACGCGAACTCTGGCGGGCAGCCATCTGCACTAGGCAGAAATGAGTCCACTCCTTGCAGCCGACAGGGTTTACCTCTTTACCGAGTCACCCCGATAAACTGTGGGCTTTTACCCCACTCGTTTCACCCTTACCTGCGCCGTAGCGAGGCGGTATCGTTTCTGTGGCACTTTCCCTAGGGTTACCCCTGGTTGTCGTTAACAACTGTCACGCCCTATGCTGCCCGGACTTTCCTCCCACAGGGGGCGGCCAGTCGATGGTCTAGCCATACTATTATAGCAATTCAGAGGGTATACCGCCGCTTTTCTTTTCGGCGTCATCAAGTGCCTTATTAACTTCTGCATCAGCAAGTCTGTTCATCTCACGCGGTACATGCGTAAAATTTACCTTCTCAAATTGTGAAACTAAATTCTTTATCGCCTGATGAATAGGCCATAGTTCTCGGTTCTTAATTTTAAATATACCTATCATTTGATTCACAACAAGCAAACTATCCATGTAAACGTGCACTATGCGAGCACCCTGCTCTTTAGCGAGTTCAAGCCCCTGCAATACTGCCTGATATTCGGCTTGATTATTGGTTGTTATACCTAAATATTTACCAGTATTTGTTACAACGTTTCCTTCCAGGTCAGTTATGACTACGCCAGTAGCAGATGGGCCTGGGTTACCACGTGAACCTCCATCCGTAAAGAGTTTTATCTCTGTTATTATTTTTGTATTCGTTACAACGTCTGCATTCTGTTTTTGCTTACTGAATGAGTATGAGATAACTTTTATTACTGTTTCTTCCGTTACCGACTCACCATAGTACTTACGAAATTGATCTAGTATTTGAGCCTCCGTTTCGTATGTTTCATGGCCAGATTTATCAAATTCATCAAGGTCTTTTATCCGTTTTGAGCTGACCTGGGTAATATTCGCATACCCGAATGTTTGGCCCGTTTCACTATTTACACATTGCAGTGTGTCTCCAACTTCAAGCTGCTTATCATCAAATAGTCGCCAGGTTTTAGTTATTTCACCTGACTCTATCTTAGGAACACTCAATGGAGAAAATTTTAGTGGCTTCATATCTATGAATGGTTGGAGTGACAGGCTTGAACCTGACGGTCACCTTTGGCGACCTCTAAACTTCATCTATGAAAACAAGTTTTCAAGAGAAGGTTTCCTTGCTGACTACCACAGGCAGTCCTCACCCCAGTTGTACTTATAATAATAGTTACTCGCTTATTTGGTCAGGGTGAGAAGACTTGAACTTCCGGTCTCTGGACCCCCAGCCCAGCGCTTTACCAACTAAGCTACACCCTGATAACAAAAAGAACCCCGAAGGGTAACTAAGCAACCGTTTGGATTCCTGCTGGAAACCAGGTGGGTCTCCGCAATTTGCCTCCACGGAGGCAAATCATTAAGAGTCCCAAAAGCGTTAATATTCAGAAATCAATGCTTGTTGCTTAGTCATACCCAGTATACCGTACCGCACGGTGTTAATACCATTAAATTCCAAGGATTGCCTGGGCGACTGTTTGGTAAAGCGAATTAAGCACGGGGCCAAGCACCGGCATACCAAGAATAACCAACGCCGCAATCAGAATAAACCCAAACTGCTCTATTCTATCCATAAATTCTTGAACAACCGTTGGGGCAAAGGCATACAGTACCCGCGATCCATCAAGTGGTGGGATTGGAATAAGATTAAAAAGCGCAAAACCGATATTAATATACACAAAATAAATCCACCATGTTGTCCAGTACACATCATTTATTCCAGAAATTCTTAGCAGTAAACCCCCAACGCAAGCAAGTAGCATATTGGTCATTGGACCTGCTATTGCAACAATTGCCATACCAAACTCATTCCACTTCAATCGGTGTCGTGCTACTGGCACTGGTTTTGCTGCCCCAAAAATTGGCTGACCAGTTAGTGCGAGAATAAGTGGGAGTGCTAATGTCATAATTGGATCGATATGTGGTATCGGGTTAAGGGTCAGCCTACCCTCATCTTCAGCGGTATCGTCTCCTAAATATTTTGCGACATAGCCATGCGCTAGTTCGTGTAGGATTATAGATATTACGATTATTAAAAAGGTAATTATTCCGATAAACAGTTTATTACTTATAAGCATATGCTTAGTATAGCAAAGCACCCTTGACTTTTACCTCTATAAACTGTAAAATTTACTACTGAATCTCAAGAGGAATAAATCATGCACACATGTGATGTAACCGGTAAAGGCAAACAGTTCGGCAGTAATGTCAGCTTTTCGCAGCGCCACACCAAGAAAGTTTGGAAACCAAACCTTCAAACGAAGACGGTTATTGTTGATGGCAAGAAGGTTAAACTTCGTGTTAGCACACAAGCAATCCGTACACTTAAGAAAAAGGGCCTACTCGCGTAAGTCTTAGTATCTATCAAAAATACCCCTCAGCCCGAGGGGTATTTTTTATGCTATATCGTATTTACTTTTTTGAACGCTCAACAATAACGACTCGTGTCTTGTCGCCTAGTTCTGATTCTTTCAACTTAAGTACGTCGACTCGTTCTGGTTCTGATGCACCAATTTCGGTCAAAAAGTTGCTAAGTTCAGCTTGGGGTACCTCATACTTTATACCGCTATCAGCGTAGTGTGTTGGGATAACGATTTTTGGCTCAATTTTCTTTACTAGGCTTGCCGCACCAATTGCATCAAGCGTGTAGCCAGATCCGCCTACTGGGATAATTAGTACATCGATAATACCGAGTAATTCGAGTTGGTCTTCCGTTAAGTTAGGGTGAACGTGACCAATAATACCAATTGAAAACCCTTGCATCTGAATGCTGTACATAGTGGCACGGTGTCCATCGGCATCTAAATGAGCTTGGGCCGGAATACCTCGTACTGATACCTCGGCAACTTCATACTCACCAGGGCCCTCAATTAAAAATTTGTTAGGGTTCTTGGTTCCTTTGTCTAGCGTAAACAAGGCAATGTCATCTGCAGTCGCTACTGAGTTAAGACCAACACTTGCAAGATTATCATCAACTAAGACGCTTACCTTTTTATTGCCGATACGAACACAGTTGGCTCCATAATACTGAATTTCCATCAAATCTCTCCTTACAACAACTTATCTTTATCAATTAGCACGATGTTTTTTGATGCTAACAGATTAGATATAAACCTATCATTGACCTGCTTGCGGTACTTAAATTCATCGGTACTAAAAATACTGTATCTGAGCTCTTTTTTCTCTGATGTCTCAAGATCAGCAATCGCATGTTCTACGGCAGCATGATTCACATCACCCACAATTACGACATCTACCCCAGGTGTTTCATCACGAGTAAATTGGCCTGTGTATAATGCAAGACTAATGTTACCTGTTTTGAGTAGTTCAAGTGCAAACGGATCTGTCACGGCAACTTCTACAACTGCTTCTACTACAGGTTCTGGCGTTGAAGGAGCCACTTCGTTAGTTTTTGCAGTTTTTGGTGTCTTTTTGGGTTTAAAGGTTTTACCACCAAACATACTGCTTAACGCAGCATAGTGTTCGAACGATTGGTTAACTTCATAATACAGTTTATTGTTTGTCGTGTCAGAAGTAATAATGCCGATGTTCAATAAATTAGCTAATTCACGACGGACTGAGTTGATTTGTTCGTCAATTTTACGCGTAATTTCGCGCACATAAAACGACCTATTTGGGTTTTGATAAAAAAGTTGTAGTAACTTCACCCTCGTCTTTGATCCAAACAGTTGTTCAATCATGCTCTTATTGTAGCAAGCTCAGCTGGTCTTGGGTAGAATAATTGTTAATTTAGCGTGGACGTTGCCTTGCAACAGAGGCGGCAGATTGCTCTATACCGTCGTCGAGCTGACTAAGTTTTATTGTTTCATCTGCTATATTGAGTGCTTTTTGAAGCAGGCTATCAGCAAATTGAGGTGATTTTGTGAGCATTGGTCCATGCAGATACGAACCATACACATTATTGTATACAGCACCCTCCAAACCATCTTCAGCATTATTGCCTTGCCCTTTATCTGTACTTCCGAGTGGCTCACAGCCGTCATTCAAGTAAGTACACCCGCTATGATTTTCATACCCAATGAGTTCACCGAATGAACGTGTGCGAACCGTAAGATTACCAATGATTCTCGTGTCACCAGCAACGGTGTATACGTCAAGTAAACCTATACCCGGTATCCGTTCACCCTCTGTGGTTTTAAAATAATGACCAAACATTTGGTACATGCCGCAAATCATAAGCATTGGTACCCCTTGATCGGCATATTCTTTTAGTCGTTTTGCCTTATCTTTTAAGTCAACGGCAATATCAGACTGCCCCTTATCTTGACCGCCGCCACCAAGTATCAAATGGACTTCTTTGGGGAACGAATCACCTATACCAACCTGGTGAATATGGGCTGGAATGCCACGCCACTCAAGCCGCTTTTTTAGTACTAATAGGTTGCCATTATCGCCGTAAATATTCATTTCTTTTGGGTATAAGTGTACGATGTGTATCGTTTTCATACTGATTCTACCTCTGTTATCTTGGCAATTTGACGTCTTAGCTCAAGCATCGCTGTATACGTTGTATATATAAGTATGTTCTGGTTGTCTTTGAGTACAAAAGTAAGTGCATCCGCTAAATCAGCACGAACTTCGCTTACTATGATATCGTCGTATTTTAAGCGAAGCGCCATGTCAGTAGCGCGACTACCTGATGTTACGACAGTACCTTCGACACCCTTTTGGAATGAAACATCCCACAACCACGAAACGTCACGACCATCGGCATAGTCATCATTAATAGCAATCATGGTTGCGTCAGGTTTCAGCGACTCACCCATGAGCAGTGCGTGTCGAAACCCGCCTGGATTTTTTACAAGCTGCAACGTCACCGTTTTGGTGCCAATAGTGATGCGCTCACCACGACCAAATGCCGGCAAAACTTCAGAAATACGTGTTGTAATTATTTCAACTGGAATTTCTAGTTGTAGTGCCGCTAAAGCAATCGCTGTAGCGTTCTGTGCATTATATGTTCCTCGTGCTGCTAGTGGGATTGCGACAGTTTCCCCGCCTAGTACGACAGTAGCGATGCCATCCACACTAAACTTCTTAAGCTCGGCCTGCAGTGTGGGTCTTTTCTTGCTCGGGACCGCTACTTGATGAAGCTCGTCATCAGTCCTAAAAATATCACGAAGTTCGTTGCTGACGCCAAAGTAACATACCTCTGCCTTGGTGTGGTTTTTCATTCCAACGACCCGCTCGTCATCGCCATTCAGTACGACAAATTCAGTTGCTTTATTTACAACCTTTTCTAAGAGCTTAGCTGTGTGGTCAATCTCTCCAAAACGATCCATTTGATCACGCATGACGTTTAAAACGACCACAGCTCGTGGTTTATATTGCTGTACAAACTGAACAGCATAGGCTTCGTCTAACTCAAACACGCCAATTTCAAAATTAAGCTTCCCCGACCATGAGCTGTGCTGAATGACACTTGCCACAATGCCGCGCACAAAATTGCTTCCGGTCGGGTTTGTAAGCACCTTTTTATTAGCTCTGAGTACATGAGTTAACATCTTGGTGCTCGTGGTTTTACCGTTTGTTCCAGTAATAACGATAACGCCTTCGGGTAGCTGTGCTAATGACTCAGCTAAGAACCGTGGAAATAGTCGTTCGACAACTAAACCCGGCAAAGCAGCGCCCCGGCGACCAAGTAGATGCAAGATACTAAAAACGATTTTGCCAGTAAAAAGCGCAATGATTCGCATTATGTAAGTGTACCTATAAATTGTTTCTCGAACCAGGCATATGCTGCCGTAGCCGAATCAAACCAGGTAATATCTTTGTTGCGCTTAAACCAGGCTAGCTGCCGCTTAGCAAGTTGCATATCACTGGTTACGAACAATTCAACTGCCTGATTGGTTGTTAGCTTCCCCCATATGACATCTCTATAAATTCGATAAACCCCACCTGTCATTGCTTCGCTTTCAAGCCCATAGTGTTCGAGACCCCATGCGACTTCATCAAGCACGCCCGCTTCAAGCATTACGTGTGCTCGTTCAGCAATTCTTTGACGCAACACTTCTTTATCGGGTCGCAAACCTATAATAATGGTGCTTGGCGCCAGTTCTTTACGTTCCGCCTCTACTGGCCCCTTCTCAAGTGCGCGGACCAAATGGCGCCGATTCTGAGCATTTTCGGGCAACGTAAGACCAGCTGCCTTAATTCGTTTTTGTAGTTCTACAACCCCTAGTCCTTCGAGTTCAGCACGCACTGCTTGGTTTGGTGGTGCCAGGCTAAAATCATACAAGACCGCATCCACATATAAGCCAGTACCGCCTGTGAGTATCGGTAGTTTATTATTGGCTTGAATAGCTTGTATGGTTTTGTCGGCATATGATTTGAAATCACCAACGCTAAATGTTTCACCTGGGCCGACTAAATCAAATCCGTGATGCACAACTCCATGCCGTTCGTCAGCTGTAGGCTTTGCCGTACCTATATCAAGACCGGTATACACGGTTCGTGAATCAGCTGCAATAATTTCAGCAGGTATTTTTTTGGCAATATCAATCGCCAGCCCCGTTTTACCAGATGCTGTTGGACCAACAATTGCGAGTAGTTCTAGTTGCTTGGCCACCATAAATACTCCGTTATAGAAACGCTATCGTTTACTACCGTTACACCTTCAGCAGCTAACATTCGTGCCTGGCCACTCCGACCATCGGGCACAAAACCTGCAGCCAAACCACCTTTTGCATTGACGACACGTTGCCATGGTAAATCCGGCGGACCAAAATGGGCAACTTGGCCAACCACACGTGCGGCACCAGGGTGCCCACAAAACGCGGCGATTTGGCCATATGTCATTACATGGCCAGCCGGAATCTGTGCCACCAACGTATAAATATCATGAGAAAATTGATTACTTGTTTTCAAAGTAACGTAAGACCTCGTTCCAGCTTATTGCCCTATGAATTGTTTGTGGCAAATCTTCTTTTTGATTCCAGGTATAGTCACCAAATAAAACAGCACTAATACCTGCTTCGTCCGCCGAAAGGCAGTGCTTAAGCTGGTCATCTACCAAATAATCTGCCCCGATTTGTTTACACAACTCTGTTTTAGTCGCATTATATTTACCCATCGTAATTGAATCCCAAATACCGGCATGGTGTACTTCTGAAAAAACACCCTTGTAATGTACATCTATCCAATCAAGCGTATCTTTTTGTAAATCGACTGCTCGAGCAGTTGCAACGACTAATTTAAACCGTTTCGCTAGTTTTGTTAGTACTTCTTTGGCGTCATCTTTTGGTTGATAGGTAGTCACAAGCTTGGCGTCGTACCATTCATGTGTCCGTTTACGAACTTCTTCGATAGAAACCTGCCACATATTGACCCAATGTTCATCATAGTCAGTGACCTTTAGGTTTGTACCCCAGCGTTCATTGCTAAATACCACAAAGCCTTCAGCCGAAGCCGCAAGCACATCATCAATATCAACTGCGATTGTCTTCATAAGGTTATACCGTAGTGTGAGATGTTCGAGTTTTAGCTTCGTTTGCTACTGTCTTTAAGAAGTGATCGATACCCATCGGCGTCGGCTCGTTAATGACCATATCACCTCGCACGCGCGGGGTTGTTTTACCGGTTGATACTTCTTGCTCACCCACCACAATAACGTAGGGTAGCTTCATTTTTTCAGCATTACGAATCTTTTTACCAACTGATTCGTTGCTATTATCGACCGTTACCCGTAATCCTAAATCAAAGGCATCAGCTCTCACTTTTTCTGCAAAATTAACTAGCTCATCTGTTTGATTAACGGTCAGTAGGCGAATTTGTTCTGGCGCATTCCATACAGGGAACCTACCGGCAGTGTGCTCGATATACACACTCAAGAATCGCTCATGCGAACCCATTACCGCACAGTGGAGCATCACAATCCGCTCTGCTTCACCTTGTTCGTTTGTGCACGTTAAATCAAATCCCTCGGGCTGATTAAAGTCTAGCTGAATAGTAGCTACTTGGTGCTCCCTGCCGATTGCGTCCTTAGCTATAAAGTCGATTTTTGGCCCATAAAACGCGGCTTCGCCAACCCCAACAAAATAGTCTTCACCCACTTTTGCTTTAAGGATATTTTCGAGCTGAGCAACCGTCGATTCCCATTTTTCTGGCGATCCAGCATAGCTATCCATATTGTCTGGATCATGGGTAGATAGGCGGAACTTGAGTTCGCTAAAGCCTGTTCCGCTGTAAAACAGCTGGATAATATCCCATAATTTATAGGCTTCTTCTTCCACCTGATTCGTACGGCAAAAAACGTGCGCATCATCTTGCGTGATTGCTCTTACCCTACTCAAACCACCCAGCTCACCACTCTGCTCATCACGATACACCATTGTAGTATCACGATATCGAATTGGTAGATCACGATAACTACGTGACCGCGACGCATAAATCTGCGTATGGTGCGGACAGTTCATCGGTTTCATGGCAAACTCGTGATCTTCACGGGTATTAATGCGGAATAGCTCATCCTTAAATTTTGCCCAATGTCCGCTAGCTTCGTACAAATCTTTCTTAGTGATATGCGGAATACTTACTTGTTGGAATCCAACAGCATCACGTAATTCTTGCACAAACCTATCTAGCTCATTTTTAAGCACAGTGCCACGAGGTGTCCATAATGGTAAACCTGGGCCAACAAGTTCGCTAAAGACAAACAAATCAAGTTCTTGACCAAGTTTACGGTGATCGCGTTGTTTTGCCTCTTCAAGCATTGTTAGATACGCATCTAGCTCTTCTTGAGTGGCAAACGCCACACCATACAAACGTTGCATTTGCGGATTATCGTCTTTGCCACGCCAATAGGCACCAGCGACACGCATCAACTTAAAGGCACCCACCTTACCAGTAGATGCCACGTGTGGGCCACGACAAAGGTCTGTAAAGACGTCATTTGTGTAAAACGATACATATTCCACCTTGCTGTCACCTTCGGCCACTATGCCAAGTTCTGACATGTCTAGGTCTTTAGCGATGGTGGTACCTGCACGTTTAAGATCGTTTAATAATTCTTCTTTATACGGTTGTTTACGCTCACGTGCCCAATCAATGGCATCATCTACCAGCTCTTCACTTTTTACAAAATCTGCGTTGCCTTTAATAATGCGACGCATTTCTTTTTCTATCTTCTTAAAATCAGCTTCAGAAATAGCCACATCGGGAATATCAATATCGTAATAAAAGCCGTTTTCTACTACTGGTCCAACGCCAAATTTTGCCTCAGGCCATAGTGTCTGTACAGCATCTGCCATAATGTGCGCCAAGCTGTGACGCATTGCGTATAGTTCGTCAGGTTTGTCTGCCATAGGATCTCCTTACCTTTATTGTACTAAAAACGCACGAGCGACAAGAGTAAAACTCTTATAACTCGTGCGTCTCGGGTCCCGAGGTGATCAGGACGGTTCCACCGGACTTCCCTTAATGTTTATCTAGTCTCGCAGCTTGGTTTCCCAAATAGACAAACATCTTAGGCACTTGTATGGCCACGATACGTTCGTTGCCACTGCCGACGGAGCTGATACAGGTGGTTAGTCTGCGTTATCGCTCACTACCACCAGTGTAACACACCTGACAAAACTTCACCTGTACAAAGTAGTATACACATACTAGCCTTATATTACTAGTATAATCTTATCCACACATGTGCATAACCTATTTTGACCCACAAGTATTGTCTTTAACCCCTGTTATTGGTATAGTTATGGGGCATTGTTTTGGGCAATTAGCTCATTTGGAACGCCGGTAGCAATACATCAATAGCGCTGCGCTCTAGCTAAGACAAGCCTCAGATACCATGCAGTACCTTACCTATCCCATTACGGGCGATTAGCTCATTTGGCTAGAGCGCTTCCTTGACGTGGAAGAGGTGAGAGGTTCGAATCCTCTATCGCCCACCAACTTAAAATACCCCTAATGACAGGGGTATTTTAAGTTGTTTAGTCGCTTGGTACGAAACGAGAAGCATACAAGGAGCCCTCTATCGCCCTTTTTGAGCTAAATGCTAATAGTATCTAACTGATCATGAAAAACCAGATAAACGGCCTTATTAGTGCCTGACTAGCAATGTTATTGTTGCCTAACGAGCTCATGCTTTGCTATAGTGCTTATGAAAGCCCGTGTGGAGTGTATAGGGTATTGACTTTTGTGGCCTAAATACTCTATAATTAACAGGTTAAACGAGGCGTTTTGTTTGAGTAACAATTCACCGTTAGATGGCTTTAAGCTATTCTACGAAGAGCTGCACTCATCAAAAGAGTTTGTAAACCGTATTCGTCGCTTGCGACGAGCTGCGGCACAGGCAAACTAAATCAGATAGAATCAGCGTAAAAGGACGTTTCCCACAGGAAACGTCCTTTTTTCCACTATGAATTTTTACAGCGTTATGTCAATATATTGACATGGAATGCATATATTGTGGGCACAAAACAAAAGTTACAAATAGTCGACCCCTTAAAAAAGATCACCAGACCTGGCGCAGGCGTGAATGTTTATCATGTCATGCAACCGTCACCTCTATTGAGGGGCTCGATTTACAAGGTTCTCTTAGGGCTGAAAAGCATAACGGCTCAATCGAGCCGTTTGAACGAGACAAACTATATATAAGTATTTATAAGGCAATTGACCACTTACCAAACCCTGCTATAACGGCAAGTAGCTTAACAGCAACTGTTTTACGACATCTGCTACAGGTAAAGCCATTAGATCCAGTTATACCTACGAAAGAAATTGCAAAACATACTGCAAGTGTACTCAGGCGCTATAATGCTGCCAGTTCGGTGCGTTACTTATCATTCCAAACAACTATGCAGTTACCCAACGATGTTCGGCGTACGCTCAAGCGCTAATAGCTGACTACTTTTTAACCGCTTTTTCGGTAACGTCAAACTTACCTAAGTATCTGCCGAATAATAATCGTGTCTGTGCAACGAGTGCCGCGAGACCACTGTACACAATTGTAGTGACTGGCAAATATACCCACTGCAAAATCATATAGACACGGTGACGCATCTTATAGCGAGGTGGTTTTGGTGGCAACAGACGAATACTAAAGTAAATACTTACAAACAAGCCGGCCATTGCAAAAGTTTGTATGCGACTAGCAATGATTGGTAATTGATTTGCAATCAAGCTCATACTTGCTTGTGGAGCTAAATACAGGGGTACAAATGCACCCAACAACAGAATAAGTGATGCCGTAGCCCACGAAACATGACCTTCTATCAAACGAGTCGTTTTAAAGAATAAGTCCCACTTGGGTACTTTATTATCCTTACGCCAGCCTGTTTGCAAAACGTAGGCGATGTCGCTGGCACCCCACGCCCAGCGACGCACTTGGATAAATTGGGCTTTCAGTGTTTTAACGTAGCTACTTGCAAGTACTGCGTCTTGATAAATAGGCACCAAAATCGGCACCACTTCGTGCACGCCATCGTATCTAAAGTAGGTCCGCCAATACTGATGGCCGTCTTCAACAATGGTGCGAACACTCCAAAAGTCAGTATCGGCAAGTGTTTGCATACTCTGTGAGTGAGAGGCAAAGTTACGAATCATATGGGGTCTGAGTGCTAAGACAATGTTCCAGAACGAGTTACCGGTAGCAATAACGCGCATCGGTGCTGGCACATCCCAAATATTGTTCGTAAACATAGATACCGGCTGGAATGAAGTACGAACGGGGTCTGGACACGCGATATAGGCGTACATAACAGATGCAAAGTATTGTGGATGCGGGCGATTATCGGCATCAAGGGTCGTTACAATCACGTTTTTATAAGGGATTTCTTTTTCATCGAGTAATACTTTCAGCCGTCGACCAGCATAAGTGATGTTACCACCCTTGCCGATTACTTCGTTCGGCATGTCTTTTGGATGCTTAACTGCCTCCATATGGTAAAAATGGTGACCAAACTCCTTAGAAAGCTCAGTTACGGTTGCCTCAACCTCCGTTCCTCCCCGCTCTTCGTAGGCAATCAGCACAATCATTTTTTTATGATTAAAATCAGTCTTTAAGATACTTTTGAGCGTTGGCTCAATAATGTCACGACTTTCGTTATAAACAGCGATAATCACCGCTTGTAAAATGTCCTTTTGGTACAGCCGATCATCGGCTCGTTCTTGGATAGCCAGCAAATTACGACGGTGCCATTTGGGTGAAATACCCTGCTCGTACTGCTTAAAGGCCTTAGCCGGGTTATCAAGCTCCTCTACCAACTTGAGCCACTCGTATGACATGTGTTGGTTGAGCCGACGATAGCCCTGAATAACCCGAAGACTCATCACAAGTGCCTTGAAGACCCAGATTAGCAGATACGCAATGATAAAATAGGCCGCAAGCGTTGGGCTAATAAGGCTTAAAATTACCGGTGATAGCAACATCAGCCAGCTTAATATACCCGGCAACCGCTCAAACCAGCGATAGACTTTATCCCGCTCTTCTACTAATGGGATTTCTATTTGTTTCATAGATATAAACCTATTGTAAGTTAAGAATTGCGCCCGAAACAATCAGATTGAACAAAAGTGCCACAATAGTGAGTGATAATATCAGCAGACTGAGCGTACGACGCTGTGAATATAAGCGAGCACTAAGAAAAATGGCGACAAGTGCCATCACAACAGCCGCAACCGCAAAACTATATAGCTCGTAATTACTGCCTTTTGGGAATCCACCTAAACCAAGCTCTGATTCATATCGGATTATAGCGACACTGCGACTTGTGTCGATACGAAGCGTCGTGGTGATTACATTGATAAGTGCCCCTAATATTACAACTAGGTTGAGAAATAATATGGGCCTATCTTGAAAGTATTTTTTAGTAAACATTGATGTTCTTTAATTATCTCACATTGGTGCGGGTAGAGAGAGTCGAACTCTCGTTTCATCCTTGGGAAGGATACATAATAGCCGTTATACGATACCCGCGACGCCCTAATTGGAGCCGATAAGCGGATTCGAACCGCT
>CAZMHJ010000023.1:0-16197 GCA_964566075.1 uncultured Candidatus Saccharibacteria bacterium
CCCACTTGTAGCCGCTAGGCATGCCTAGACTACTCTCACCTCAGTGAAAGTGATGATATTTTACTGTATTTATGTTATTTTGTCAAATATAAAAACAGTGGTGATTCTTTGGTTTCACCACTGTTTTATTGGTCTAATCGTGATTAGTAATCTAAGCCCATGCCACCAGGTGCAGGGGTCGCTGGTGCTTTTTCGGGTATGTCTACCACGAGCGCACCCATCGTCATGGCCGTGCCAGCGATAGAAGCAGCATTCTGCAAGGCCTCTTTGGTCACACGTGCTGGGTCTACCACACCAACAGACTTAAGATCAACGAGCTTTGATGGATTATTCACGTTGACACCAAAGCCAGGCTTGCCGGCTTTAACCTGCGGTAACCATTCGTCTGCATTTAATCCTGCATTTGTCAGCAAGATCCTAAATGGTTGTTCAAGCGCATTCTTAAGAATCTGATGACCAGCAAAGTATGATAAGTCACCGCTTGCGATTTTCTTATTCGATTGATCGACAAAATCAAGGTTAGTACCAAGGTTGATGAGCGTGACGCCACCACCTGGTACAATGCCTTCGTCAAGCGCGGCTTTTACGGCAGCAACAGCATCATCAACACGATATTTCTTTTCTTCAATCTCAGTTTCGGTGGCACCACCAACCTTGATAACTGCCACTTTGCCACTCAGCGCTGCACGTCGCTTTTCAAGGTTTTCTTTGTCATATTCACTCGATGCGTCTTTGATTTGGGCATTGATTTGCTTAATACGAGCGTCGACTTCAACAGGATTACCAGCACCCTCAACAATCGTCGTATCGTCTTTGGTCACGATTACCTTGCGAGCAGTGCCGACAAACTCCATGCCAGCAGTTTCAAAGCTATGACCTTGCTCTTCGGTAATTACCTGTGCACCGGTCAAAATAGCGATATCCTGTAAGATTTCTTTGCGGCGATCACCAAAGGCGGGAGCTTTTACTGCAACAGTGTTAAAGACACCCTTTAATTTATTCAAAACGAGCGTGGTGAGTGCTTCGCCGTCAACGTCTTCGGCAATCAGCACTAAATCTTTTTTGCCAGCCTGAGCAAGTTTTTCGAGTAGTGGCAAGAATTCCTGGATACTGCTGATTTTCTTATCGGTAATCACCACAGCCGGCTTATCGTACACAGCTTCCATGCGTGTTGCATCGGTCACGAAGTAAGGGCTGACAAAACCACGGTCAATCGTAAAACCTTCGACAACTTCACTTTCGAGCCCTAGCCCTTGGCCCTGCTCAACCGTTACAACGCCATCTTTGCCGACTTTTTCAATCACATCTGCAATCAGCGTACCGATTTCTTCGTCGCCAGCACTAATGGTGGCAACTTCGGCAACCCGCTTTTTGTTGCCTTCGATGGATTCAGCTAAGCCATCAAGATTAGCAATTGCTTCGTGCGCTGCAGCTTCGAGCCCTTTGCGTAGTTGCATTGGGTTATGGCCGGCAGCTATCAGCTTATTTGCCTCATTTAAGATGTGATAGGTCAAAACGGTTACCGTCGTCGTGCCATCACCAGCCACATCATTCATCTTATTAGCCGCTTGTTTGATAAGCTCTGCACCGACTTTATAGCCGAGCGTCTCATCATCAACTTCAGGAATATCAACACCCTTCGCAACCGTCACGCCATCATGCGTTACGCTCGGGCTACCAAAGGTTTTGCTAATAATCACGTTACGACCTTTTGGCCCCATAGTTGTCTTAACAGCGTTATATAGAATTTCAGCACCGCCAAGCACACGTCGGCGAGCGTCATCATCGTAAAATACTCTCTTACCCATCTTTTTGCTCCCTACTTAACAATTGCTAAAATATCTTCTTCTTCAACCAAGATGTATTCTTGGCCATCAAACTTAACTTCGGTTGAGCTAAAGCTTTTATAAATAATACGGTCACCAACTTTAACGTCTTCTACCTTTTTACCAACCGCAACAACTTTAGCAGTCTTCGGTTTTTCGGCCGCTGCTTCAGGCAAGTAAATGCCGCTGGCCGTCTTGGTTTCTGCTGCCTCTAGCTGAGCGACAACATATTCTGCGAGTGGCTGAATTTTTACACTCATCGGTCATTTCCTCCATTACTAATCATTATAAGATGTAATTAGCACTGTGTTATTTAGAGTGCTAATTTGCATTCTTTATCGTACCTACTTGAGCAATCTTGGTCAAGACCTGGTCATGCTTTCAAGTTGCCTAAAAATACCATTCGGCTCAGCAATCGCCATCGTTACGATGTCGTTCGCCCGCTCTTGTGTACTGGCAACTGAATAGATACGAAGTTGTGGTGCATTACCAGATGGACGCAAGTGGGCAATATCACCGTTATCAAAGGTAATACGAACACCATCAAGTGTGTTGATATCAACAACCTCGCCAAAACCTAGCTCGCGTGTAAAATACTGTTGGATTAGCTTTCGAGCATCTGGCGCTTGAAACGCTGCTACTATTTCTTGTGAAACTACTACCGGAAAATCATCTATTAGTCCTGCTTGCGTAAAGCGCGCAGGCAATTTTTTAAAAACATCGGATACGGTACTCTTTTTTTGTATTGCTTCATATATCGTCACAAGCAGAGGTAAGAAGGCATCTCGTGTTGGCAAGCGATGTAAAACACCGTTCGCAAACGGAATATCAGTACCAAGCATAAAACCACCGTTTACCTCCCAGCCAACAACACGGCGCTTGCCGGCTTTGACCTCTTTTTGCATCTCAACAATGACATACGGTGAGCCAATACGAGTACGAGTATATGAGACGCTGTTTTCACCGAGATACGGGTCAATATTATCGTTTGAGCTCACCGGAAAAGCAGCAGCATCAGCATTAAGTACCTCTGCAACCACCGCACCAAGTTCATCACCTCGGTGGAAAATACCCTTTTCGTCAATCATAAACGGCCGATCGCTGTCACCATCAGTCGATACAATTGCAAATGCGCTTGGATGCTTCTGAGCCAAGCTCAAAAAGTATGCTTGGTCATCCGGGGTTACATTTTCAGTATCGATTGGTATAAATACCTCTGAGCGCCCTTCGGCAATAACCTCAGCCCCTAAATCAGTTAAAAGTCTGACTAATAAATCACGACCGACTGCAGAATGCTGATAGACAACAACTTGCTTACCGTCAAACGGTTTACCACTGAATACATTCGTGAAATTACTAATATACCCATTAACAGCGTCTGGTAACGTATCCGGCAAGGCTTGTGCAGTCAGTAAATTACCATCAACACCAAAACCACTTTCAGCAAAGTCAGACTTGTATAGTGCGGCGCGTACTTTGGCGACCGCCTCTTTTATCCCTTGTTCATCTGCTTTCAAAATTTCGCCATCAGCTTTATAGAATTTAATACCGTTACGGTCTGCTGGGATATGACTCCCCGTTACCATAATGCACGGTACAGTATCTTTTAAAGCCTGTAGTGCTATTGTTGGCGTAGGCACGAGTCCAAAATAACAAACACGCTTTTCTCGCTTTACCGCCGCTGCAAGCACAGCACGTAAAATTCTTGGCGTACTTGCTCGTAAATCTCCGGCTATGTAAATTGTTTGAGCGCTCTCCCCCGTTCGCTCCACGTAATCAAGAAAACCGAGTGTATTGATATAGCACTCTATGTCAGTCATGTCAGTTACAAGACCACGCAAACCTGACGTCCCGAAGCTAAGCTCAACCGGCTTGTGCGATAAAGATTCAATTAGTGTCGCCAAGACAACCCTCCAGGAATTAACTGTCGAGTTCTATTGTACCTGAAGTCAGTTCGATTGGGTCGTGTGAGTGCGAAACAAGATGCAAATTGCGTAAATCCTGCCTAAAGCGAGCTACTAGTGAGTCACCCGTTTCGAGTATCGAAAAATTCTGCGCATTAATAGCTGATACAAAGCGTGCAAACTCGTCAGCTTCGTTTTCGTCTGATATAAAGATAACCTTGCGAATGCCGTCAACCGACACTTCGTATAGTTCTTCTTTAATGCCAGTTACATCTTTAATTGTCCAGCTTACGTATACCGTATATTGTCGTCGTATAACACTTTCTTCGTCTGATTTTTCAAGCACGTCATCAATGGTCGTCTGCTCACTCAGCGTCATACCATCACGAACAGGTAACGCTAACATCATACTAAGTGTTTGACTCGCTTGATATTGTGGTGTCACATCATCATTTTTTTCCATTTTTATGTAAAACGTCGGTTTAAAGGTATAGCCGAGTTGAGCCTGCTTTTCATCACTATCCGAACTTAAAATAAAATGCTCGAAGTCAAAGCTTGCATCACCACGCTCACGCGCCTCTTTCATAAGGGCGTATTGTTGGTGGTTGGCGTTTAAGGCAATATCAAAAAGCGAGTGCACACGCTCAATAAAGCGCATTCTGTTTTCGAATGCCTCTTTACTGAGTTCTGCAGTGGCTTCTTGATTGAATTTAGCCAACGCTTCTCGGGTATTCCCAGTCATGATTATATTATGCCAATTTTCTTAATTGTTGTCAAATCAGCTAAAAAGGTGTATAACAGATACATCTAGTGGCACCCGGCCGCTGGAGGTACACAACACATCAAGGGGGGGTTCGCGTGACAGTAGGTCAGGTGACCCAGACGGAACGTCCGAAGCTCGTCACCTTCGAGTTCTCATGGAACGAGGAAGGTATCAGGTCAGATCAGCTCAAGCAGCTGCTCGACGACATCAAGGATCACCTGGAGCTCGAGGACATCTTCGAGACCGACGGCATCGTCCACGTGCGGTTCAAGGTCCCGGGCAGGTTCCGGGGCGACGACACCCACTACGACGAGTTCGTCGACGGCTACAAGCAGGTCGTAGGGCACTGCATCAAGGTGATGCACATCGAGTGCCGCGTCATCGACCTGCGCGACAAGGTGAGCAACATCCCGCCCACCGACTACATCAAGTGGGACGCAACCGAAGCTGGCTACCGCGTGACGGTACCTGGTTCGGCAAGTCTCCCGCGTGATGCCATGGACTCTCTGATGGCAACCATCAGAAGCCGTGGCAAGGTCAAGGGAGTCAGGCCGGTCGCGATGTTCACCATCATCGTGACCACCAAGTCGGGCAAGCCCGACAAGGAGCTCGTCGAAGGCATCTGCAAGGACATTCAGCAGAAGGCAGGCAACAACCTCCGGGCGTCCGTTCTCGCCCAGCGCTGAAAGCTTCCCCTTTCAGCGCAAATCGTGGGTCACTCTTCCCCGTTCGTGACTCATATGTGTACTTTTCCTCGGGCCGCCGGCATATCGTCGGCGGCCCGAGGGCACACAAACAATAAAGCCCAACCGGCGTTCGTTACAAACGAGCCTGCGTTGGGCTTACTTCATTTTTAGGGTTATTTACGAAAGGCCGGGCCAGCTTGTTTTGCTTGCTTAAACTCTTCGAGTGTTACATCATTAACGCTTTGAATCCTTGCAACCATATCACTATCTTCTCGTTTGATAGAAGGAGTAAAGAGTATCTTTTTATCGCGTAAATCTTTTGCCAACTGTTTAACTTCTGCCCGTAGCTGTACGCTGTTTGGATCAATCTTACCAAAGGCCGTACTTAAAAAGTACATACCAATTTTTTGAATCCGACTTTTTGAATTCAGCGATTTTACTACGTCCCTATTATCAACACCACGACCAGTTGGGTCGTGTGACTTATACCAAACTGGGATGTCATTGTTTCGCCTTGTACCGTCCTTGGCCTGATACGTACCAGGCGACATCCAGTGGGTTGTACCAAATTCGGTGTTAGGAAGTGCCCGTTCAAGAATTTTTTGGGCAATCGAAAGTGTGCTGCCAGTCACACTTACTTCGTCAACAATTAACACACGTTTTCCATCGAGTCGAGTTTCTTCAGAACCTGGCTTCGGGCGATAAATTTCACGTAGCTGGTCTATGGTAGATTCAGGGATTGCGCTTACATCAATAGCACCACTACGCATTGGGTCAACCGTTGGTAACCATTGTTCACGATCGATGTTAAGAAACAGTGTTTGCGGCCGTTTCGGTACTTTATGTTCAGTAAATTCGGTGCCTTGCTCACGGGCTAAATCATCCCAAAGTTCGTTAACCAACCACGACACAGGTCGGGCTGATTTGTCTAGATATATCACTGCATCATATGGCTCAGTACCATCTATCGTGCCATCAATAACACCAATAAGGGTATCTGTCAGTCTAAGATATTGTTCTCGAAGTTCAGCGTCGGTCTTAAAGTGGCCGTCTTCAAGATGATGACCCTTTAAAAAGCGGTATTCAATCTTAGGATCCGCTTTTTGCATCTCAAATAGCGTGTCCTGAATGTGACTATCAGGGGTTACAGGCGCAAATTCATGATGCGTTTTCATATATAAACATTAGCATTTTTTTGCTAAAATGTCAATTATATACTTCTTAAGATTTCTTCGGCTACGATTCTCTCATCCCAAGGAATTTTCTTACCACCCATAGCTCGATAATTCTGGTGACCAATGCCGGCCAGTAGCACCACATCGCCCGCTTGCGCATCAGTAAAGGCACGTTTAATCGCAGCTGCTCGGTCAGCTATTTCAATTAATCGGTCTTCGGCTCCAGCTTCGATAACACCCTGCCTAACTGCCGCCCTAATAACTTCCCCATCTTCGGTGTAGGTTTCGTCGTCAGTTAAATATATAATATCGGCGTTTTCTGCTGCGACGCGACCCATTGGTCCACGTTTAGATTTATCCCTGTCACCAGTGGCGCCAAATACGACCCGAACTTTGCCATTTGCAACCGAATGCACGGCTTTAAGTACGTTTTCAAGTGCGTCAGCGGTGTGTGCATAATCAACGAGCACTGTAAAGTTCTGGCCTGCGTTGACTGCTTCTAATCGGCCTGGTACGACAGGCACATTGGCAACACCCTGCTCTATGTCGTGGGCGGTAATACCAACAACCTGACCAACTGCTGCTGCCATTGCCGAATTATAGACATTAAAGGCACCAACTAGGTGTGTCTGAAGCGCTAGACTTGCAGTTGGGCTCACTAACGAATATTCCGTTCCAGCGCTACCGAGTTTCATAGACTTAATCTGATGTGATGCCTTGCCTTGACCCACTGTTAGTAATTTATTCTTTACCTTACGACCAAAGTATTCAAACCACTCGTCATCGGCGTTCAATATAACGCTCTTCGGGTTAAATTCGGTAATGAGTCGCGCTTTTGCAGCGGCATAGTTTTCCATCGTTTTATGGTAATCAAGGTGATCTTGCGAAAGGTTCGTCACCACAGCGATTTCTATCGGGATATCCTTAATGCGGTGTTGATCGAGTGCGTGGCTTGTTACCTCTAGAATCACCCATTCAACTCCCTCTCGTTTTGCTTTGCGCAAAAACCGCTGGACTGCCCAGGCGCTCGCTACCGTCATGTGCGTACGGTTAGGTTTGTTAACACCAGCTATCTCAATAAATGCTGTTGTATATACAGCAGTTTTTTTACCGCCAGCTTTTAAAATTTCGTTTATAAACGAGCTTGTAGTGGTCTTACCGTTTGTTCCGGTAACGCCAATAACGTGCATATGCTTTGCCGGATTACCATTAATTCGACGTGCCATATTGGACTTTTGCAAGCGATAGGCTTCCTCGGCATCATGAAGCCGATCCTCTGGGATAACCTTTCTCGCAAACCGCTTTAACTTGCTCATACTTACCAATCATCATACCGTACTTTGCCTCAGTTGTGATACAGTAAAGCCGACATGAAAATATTGGGTATAGAAAGCAGCTGTGACGAAACGGGTGTAGCCATTGTTGAAAATGGTACAACGTTACTAGCCCAAGAACTTGCTAGTTCTATGGATATCCATGCGGTCTATGGTGGCGTCATCCCTGAGCTTGCGGCGCGGAGCCATATTGAAGCTATCACTCCCCTTATTGATACCATTTTTACTAAAAACCAGCTTACTTGGGATGACATTGATGGTATTGCCGTTACCTATGGTGCTGGATTATCTGGCAGCTTACTGATTGGCGTCTTAACAGCGCGAACACTCGCTATTATCAAAAACAAACCCCTCTACGCTATTAATCATGTAGAGGGCCATGTGTATGCAAACTTCATAGTCGAGCCAAAGCCCGAATTCCCTCTGTTGTCACTGATTGTCAGTGGTGGCCATAGTCAGTTAGTCTATTTCAGAAACCACTTTGATTACACGCTCTTAGGCCAAACTCGAGATGATGCTATTGGCGAAGCGTTTGATAAAGTAGCTAAAATTACCGGACTCCCCTACCCTGGTGGCCCCAATATTGCCAAAGCGGCCGAACATGGTGATCCCCACGCTTATGCACTACCTAAAGCCCGAGTCGAAGGTGATTATAACTTTAGTTTTTCAGGCCTAAAGACGGCCGTTTTACGCGCTGCGCAGGCCGCTGTTGGTGGAGATTTTAGAACTCCAAGCACCGACTTGCCAGCACTGCTCAGCCAACAGCAAAAGTACGACATTGCCGCTAGTTTTCAGCGCGTGGCTATTGAAACAGTGGTCGAAAAGACCCTCAAAGCGTATAACGAGTTTAGTCCTAAAACCGTTGTTATTGCCGGGGGTGTCGCGGCAAATCAAGAACTTCGCCAACAACTTGCCGCTGCCCTACCCATTCCAATCACCTATGCACCAATTAATCTCTGTACTGATAACGGTGCCATGATTGCTACACTTGGTTGCTACAAAGCCCTACAAAATCAAGAGTCAGCCGACCCATACACCCTTTCTATAAACCCAAATCTT
This sequence comes from uncultured Candidatus Saccharibacteria bacterium, assembly GCA_964566075.1. Classification (GTDB taxonomy): domain Bacteria; phylum Patescibacteriota; class Saccharimonadia; order Saccharimonadales; family CAIOMD01; genus CAZMHJ01. The sequence continues at coordinate 8,748 of CAZMHJ010000023.1, forward strand.
AAGATGTAACTACCCAATATAGTGATACACAACAGTATCTTCTTGTGGTTCGCAAACGGTAAATGATCGTACTTTCTCTTCGGTAATAATCGGGCTTTCGTGAATGAAAAATTTCTCTGATTTACCGCTCATGTAATTTCTGACTGTTATACTAAAACCTCGTTCTGGTTCGCTATAGCCTTTGTCATCACCAATAATTGGATTCTCGTGCTCATCCCACGGGGTTGCGCTAAAAAATATAAAATATCCATCTTCACAAAGCCCTTTTGTAAATACGGCAAACCTATTTTCACGCATTTTTAGTGGCCTGAATTCATCGGGTGAATTACTATAAACAACCGCCAAAACGCTCTTCTCTTCTTCGGTTAGTTCGTCAAATTGTGCATTTAATACCAGCGATCCGCAGAGTATTACATGCCCTCCCCCAACATTCTCCCCATTTTCAATTCTTGAAATTTTGCAAAGCTGCCCATATGGTGTTTCGCCAATACTATCAATGTGATACTCGGTTCCATCTTCATCGGTATATTCGATAAGCGATTTCTTAAGTTGCGCAGAACTTACCTCTTGTAAGTTATTGTAGTAGTCGTTAAAAACTCGAATTTCAAGGTTGTCATCACCCGGCTCCAATATGTCTGCTTCGATAGACTCAAGCAAACTCCTGAGTTCGGGGTCGAACTCTGGATATGAATCATCTGCTGGCATTTGTTCGTGACTCATGGTTTTGATTTACCTCTGATATTCAGATACAATACTCTTGAAACGAGGAAATCGCAAACATAAGCATTGTTAGTGCTTTTGGGTACGATGTTTTCACGTGAAAATTGCGATTTTACAGAGGTAAACTAATGAAATTAGCTAAAACGTACGAACCGAGCCAATACGAATCTACTATTTATGACCTTTGGGAGCAAAGAGGTGCTTTTAAACCTAATAATGCCAAGGAAACCTTTAGTATTGCCCTGCCGCCGCCAAACGCCAATGCCGATCTACATATTGGTCATACGCTTATGTTTGCTGTACAGGATGTCATGATCCGGTACCAGCGTATGCAAGGTAAATCAGTTCTCTGGGTACCTGGTGCAGATCACGCTGGGTTCGAAACCCAAGTAGTGTTCGAAAAGCATCTCGCAAAAGAAGGGAAGAGTCGTTTTGACTTCACTAGAGAGGAACTCTTCACACAGATATGGGATTTTGTAGCTAATAACAGAGGTAACTTTGAGTCTCAGTTCCGTGCGCTAGGCGCTAGCGTTGACTGGGAACGGTTTACCTTTACCTTAGATGACAGGGTAGTCACCACTGCGTATGATACCTTTAAGAAAATGTGGGACGACGGCCTAATTTACAGAGGTGAAAGACTCGTAAATTACTGTACGGTTCACCGTACTGGTTTTGCAGATATTGAAGTTCAATACGAAGACAGGGAAAGCCCACTCTATTACCTTACGTATGGACCGTTTGAGCTTGCAACCACTCGGCCCGAGACAAAGTTTGGTGATACGGCGGTAGCCGTGCACCCAGACGACGAACGCTATAAAGAATATGTTGGTAAAGTCTTATCCGTTGAGGGGTTAAATGGCCCCTTTGAAATCCGTGTCGTAGCCGATGAAATGGTAGATCGTAACTTTGGTACAGGAGTCGTTAAAATTACCCCCGCACACGACTTTAACGACTACGAAGTAGCTCAGCGCCACAACCTTGAGGCAATTCGTGTCATTAATCATGACGGTACACTCAACCATCGTGCAGGCAAATATGAAGGTTTACCAGTACAAGAAGCCCGAAAAAAGGTTGTTGAAGACCTGAAAGCTAAGGGGTTATTGGTTAAAGTAGATGAGCACTACAAAAACAGGGTAGGGACTTGCTATAAATGTGGCACTGTTATCGAACCGATGCTCATGGAGCAGTGGTTTATTAACATGGAAAAATTAGCAGCACCCGCCATTACAGCACTCAAGAAAAAACAGATCGCATTTTATCCTGATAGCAAACGAGAACAAGTTATCGAGTATCTTAAAAACGTCCGTGACTGGAATGTAAGTCGACAAATTGCCTGGGGTATACCAATACCAGCCTTTCAAAATGTAGACGATAGCGATGACTGGATATTTAATACCGAAGTTAACCAAGAAATAATCGAGCTGGATGGTAAAACGTATCGTCGTGACCCTGACGTGTTTGACACCTGGTTTAGTAGCGGTCATTGGCCGCTGGTAACTATGGGATATCCTGATAGCGAAGATTTTAAAAAATACTACCCAAATTCAGTTATGGAAACCGGTCAAGACATCTTGTACCAGTGGGTAGCCCGTATGATTTGTATCGGCTTATATGTAACGGGTGAAATTCCGTTCAGCACGGTGTATCTACATGGTATGGTGCGCTCAGAAGATGGCCGCAAGATGAGCAAGAGTCTCGGTAATGTTATTAACCCTAAAGAGGTGCTCGAATCAAATGGAGCTGATGCTTTGCGTATGGGTATGCTCGCAGGGCGTAGCGCGGGTTATAGCGCCGCCTATGCTCCCGGTAAAATTACTGCTGGCCGTAACTTCTGTAACAAGTTGTGGAATATAGCACGGTATTGCGAAGTTGGTTTGGGTGACGATTTTTCACGTGAAAACACGCATGTTACTTCTTTGGCTGACCATTGGATCGCAGATAAAGCGAGCCAAGCCATACACGATGTTTCGCAGCTCATAGAAGAGTACCGATTCAGCGAAGCGTATGACCGTGTTTACCACTTTGTGTGGGACGAACTTGCTGATTGGTACATAGAGGCAAGTAAGGTTGCGCCCAACAAACAACTACTCGCTACATTGCTCGAAACCATACTTAAACTTGCACACCCATTTGCTCCGTTTGTAACCGAAACCATTTGGCAGACGCTTGGCTGGACAGGGGATAGTTTGCTTATAACAGAGCCGTGGCCAACCGCAGTATCGTTCGATGCAAAAAGGGCAGTTGAATTTGAAGAAGTCCAAAAGATAGTCAATGAAATACGCTACATTACAACCGCACTAGAGGTTAAAGGGGCAAGTTTCTACTTTACGAAAAATAGCTTCTTATCTGAAAACGCCGATCTCATCAAGCGGCTCGCTAAAACACATTACGCCAAAGAGGTTACCGATGGCCATGGCATGCATCTAACCAGTACAAAACTAGATTGCTGGCTCGATATCGATCTGGCAACCGCCGAACGCTATGTAATTAAGCTAAAGGTAAACAAGCTCGAAAAAGAGGCATCTATCGAACGGCTCAACGCCCGCCTAAATAACAAGTCGTACACAGACAAAGCACCAACCCATGTTGTGCAGCAAACCAAAGAGCAACTCAACGAAGAGCAACAACTACTCGAAAAAATCGAAAAGGAAATTGCTACCTTTTCGGCAGCTAAGTAACTAGTAGGCAAGTGTCTGTTTGATACGAGCCTGGTTTTCTGATGCATGATAATCATCAAACCACATAACGTGCCAGCCAAGCTTTTCGGCTGCCATTAAATTCATACGGTCATCGTCAATGAGTAAGATTTCACTGGATTGCACACCAGATGCCTTAATAGCTGCGTCGTACATAGCAGCTTCTGGTTTAATAGCGCCTATTTGCGAGGAATCGATAATGGCATCGTAGTGTACCTGTGGTAGTAGTTTGCGATTTATCATCTCCTGTAAGAAGCCGGGCATGATATTTGACATAAGCCCAATTCTAAAGAGTTCTGACGCCCACGCTACCACCTCATGCATTTCAATAATTGGGTCAATGTTGCTGAGGTAGTAATCCATCCAAGATACACTGGGCAACCCGACATGCTTGGCTAAAATCGAATTAAACTCATCAAGGCTCATCTCGCCGCGGTTAACTGCATCGTTGTGCCGCCAAAAGAGCGCTTCAATACCATCCGGAGAAACACCCGTATCGTGAGCCAAGGCCGTAAAGGCGCGCTGAAAAAATCGAACTAACACTCCATTAACATCAAAGTAGACAAACGAAACCCCGTTTTTAGCTGTTTTATAGGCCTTCTGGGGCGTTTCTGGGGCCAAAGCCGTGACTTTGCCCGTTAGCGCTTCTACGGTCGTTCCTGTGGCTTCTGCGATGGCCGCAACGGTAAAGACACTTGGGGTCTTAATTGCACCTCGCTCTATCTTTGCTAATGTCGAATACGACAGCTCAGCTTTTACACACAGTTCTTGCTGCGTCAAACCGGCTGCTTTACGGGCCATCGCGATTGCATGCCCTAATTCGCGCTCTTTGGCGACTTCCACCCCATTCATTAGCCCTATTCTAGCATGATACGGCTAGTTTTTAGCATAAAATCTTCCATTTGCGGCTAGTTGTCAGCCTGGCTTGACTCAATACTACCTTCCTAGAAGTACCGGCCATGTATCGCTACGATACAGATATGTACAAGATATACAGCTCACCCGAGTTCCTAGAAGCAAGCGGCAAGCAACACGTTCAAAATGCTCCTCAGGCGTTTATTGATGTTGATGTAGAGGCGGATGGTATAGCAGGGTATGGTTCTCTGTTAAGCATTGGCGCAGTGAGCCCGTGGGGTGAAGTGTTTTACACTGAAATCCGCCCGATAAGCGATGAATATATACCTGAGAATAAATCGTTTTGCGAGCTGCACGGGCTTGAGCGCCAGCAGTTACTCGATACAGGCCAGGATCCCCAAAAAGCGCTTATAGCGTTCACTGATTGGACGAAAGCTATTGTCACCAAGTATACAAAGCAGGCGCCGGTGTTAACTGCATATAACGCAAGTTTTGATTTTCCACTTATCGATGCCTACTACAAACAGTTTGGCCTAGAAAACCCCTATGGTCATGCTGCTTTTTGCATCAAAAGCCTCGCCCTGGCTATTACTGGTCATCTGGCATGGGATTGGAAACAAACCGGAAAGGGTAGATTGCCAGCATCACTTATCCCAGAAGGCGATTTTACACATAACGCGCTCGAAGATGCGCGCTATCAGCAAAAAATACATTTCCGACTAGCTGGGCTTATCCATATTGATTGAAAATTCTCCAAATGTATCACCGTTACAGTACATGTCCAGTAGCTCACGAACACCAGGCGCAAGCGCTTCAATTGTGCTAGAAGGGTCTATGAATGCCGTATTTGGCGCAGTCGTGTCGTCAGGTACACGTACCCTCACTAATATGCCAATGTAATCAGTGATAACGTAATCACCGTCAGTAATCACCATATGTACCGTAGCAAACTGGCTGAATATTAAAGTGGCTGTAGGTGTAATAGGATCGGTCTTTTCAATATATTCTCGCTGGGCTTGATCGAGTACCGTTTCGTTAAGATGCATCTTACCCATAAGTAGTGTCCGCATCCCGATGAAAGGCTGACGTTGCTTTGTACGAATCAAAACCTCACCCTTAGCATTTTCTGCAAATACAATAGTCATAACGGTAGGCTGTGGACGCAGTTTTTTGAGTAACGTACTGTGTTGGCCAGCGTAATGTAGTCCTTTCATTGAAAGGGTATAGCCAGCTTCTTCCTTTTTAACGTAACCGTCTTTTTGCAACTCTTTTAAATGGTACTGATATAGGTTGCTTTCAACCTTTGGAGGGCGCATATCACGGTTGCGTAAATATTCTGCAAAAACTAATTTATCAAGTATATGTTGTTTTATGTAATGCATTTGACTATATTTACTCTTTAATATTTATATTTGTCAATAATTTTTGACTCAAAAATTACTTTCTATACGTACACTCTCTACCGCCGTAAGCTACGGGTATAACAGGAGTAAATAGTATGACCAACCCAGAACGCACCGTACTCGTAGATATGGACGGTACAATTGCCAATCTAGAAAACACCATAACAGAAACATTACAAACAGAGTTTCCGTTTGTTGCGATACCCGAACGCAATGACTTTTACTACGAAAATGATGTCAGCGACCACCACAAACACATTATCGAAGATATCATCTCGCGACCCGGTTTCTTTCGTAGACATGAAGTCATCGAGGGGGCAGTAGAGGGGTGGGCGGAGCTCATAGAGCATGGTTATCAGCCACGGATTTGTACGGCACCGCTCCGCAAAAATAAAACGTCTATCCCTGATAAGATTGATTGGCTCGAAGAACATTTTGTGCCTGTGTTTGGACCAAGTGTCATTGATTCCGCTATTGTCGATAAACAAAAGTACTTGCATGCAGGTCTTGCGCTCATTGACGATCGGCCTGTTATCGACGGGTCAGAAAAAGCCGTCTGGGAACACATTGTTATCGACCAACCCTACAATCGAGATAGTCGTGCACAGTATCGAATACTAGACTGGTACGACAGGGGCTTGTTTATTGCCCTCGGTAGTATTGCCAACCGCACGATTTAGACGTGGTGGTAGCCACTGCCACGAGCTATTTCGGTTGCCCGATACAGTTGCTCGGCCAAAATGAGGCGAACGAGCTGATGGGGAAACACAAGTTTAGAGAGTGACCAGGTAAAATCGGCTCGCTCATGCATGCGCTTACTAACGCCATAGGCACCACCAATTACAATTGTGAGCTGTTTAACGCCATTCGTTTGAAGATCTGTAAGTTTAGTTGAAAGTGCTGGCGAATCAACTTGTACCCCACGCTCATCAAGCAACCAAACAATATCTTCTCGCACACGCTGCAGTAAGCGCTCGCTTTCATCTAAGCGTGCCTGTTGCTCTGGCAACCCGCTGGGTGGTACAAATTCCCAATCGAGTTTAATAATGCGTGCCGTGCGTACAGAATACTCATCAATAGCCGCGCTTAGGGCTTGATCATGCTTTTTACCAACCGATAAGATGCGAATAGTCATTTACTTACTTAAACTAGCGATAAACCCTACTGCCATCCAACCAATGAAGAAGATTAACAGACCACAAATAACTGCGGCTGTTAGTGCGGAACGGGTATTATTACCAGTGGTACGCATTAGTTTGCTGTATATCCAGGCACTTGCGCCCAGCGCAAGCAACAACGCTACAAATGCATTAGACATTCGATGCCTCTTTTCTTAGTTGATCAGCAATGAGGCTCAGCGCTTCAAAATCAGGTTGTGCATCCATATCGGGCATAATCATGTAATCAGCCAGCGAATCAATAGGGAATACATGAATATGTGCGTGTGGCACATCTAACCCAATAACCCGAACGCCAATTCGCTTTTTATCAAATGCTTTTTTCTGCGCCTTAGCAATACGCTTAACGGTAGCCCATACCGCTTGATAATCCTCATCTGACAAGTCAAAAAAATGATCGACTTGTACCTTTGGCACTACTAAGGTATGACCGGGTTGAACAGGGTGAATATCCAAAAAAGCTACCGTTTTTTCATCCTCGTAAACTTTGTCACACGGAATTTCACCGTTAATAATCCGCGTAAAAATTGATGGTTCCATATGGTTAAACGATAACAGGTTTGTCGCGTACAATAAAAGCATGAACGTTATAAAACGT
>CAZMHJ010000024.1:0-5255 GCA_964566075.1 uncultured Candidatus Saccharibacteria bacterium
CACGAAAGGATAACTTTATGGCAGAAGCCAAGAAACCATCAAAGAAAGAAGAGCTACTAGCAGAAGCAAAGAAGCTCAAGCTCAGTGTGACTGCAAAGAATACGATTGCTCAGATTGAAGAAGCGATTGCAGAAGCAAAGGCTGCAAAAGAATCAACTGCAAAGGTAGCAGAACTGGTAGAAACCGAAGCTATCGCAGAGGCAATTGTTGAGGCAGAAGCCGAGATTGACGCCGAAGAGCAACATGTCACCAAAGCCGGTAAGCACAGTGCGAAAGGTCTTAAAGAAGCCGAGGAAAAGGCTGCAAAAGAAGATCGTAAAGCACATGCAAGCGAAGCAAAGGCCGAAGAAGCCGCTAAACCAAAGCCAGCAATCAAGACTCGTTCTCGTTTAGAGCGCCAGGGCAAGAAGTTTCGTGCCGCTGCAGAGCTGATTGATAAGTCAAAAGAGTATAGCCTTGCTGAAGCATTAGAGCTTGCCGTTAAGACAAACCCTGCTAAGTTTGATGCAACGGTTGAGTTACACATTAAACTCAATGTCGACCCACGTCATGCTGACCAAAACATACGCGCAAACTTAGTGTTACCTGCCGGAACTGGTAAGAGTGTTACAGTTGCTGTTTTTGCAGAAGCCGATGATGTTGCAACTGCTAAGAAAGCTGGGGCAGATATTGCTGGCAACGAAGATTTCATGCAGCAACTCGATAAAAACATCATCGATTTTGACGTCCTTATTGCCACTCCAGCAATGATGCCAAAGCTCGGTAAGTATGCTCGTGTCTTAGGGCCAAAAGGTTTAATGCCAAGCCCAAAGAGCGGTACCGTTACAACAGATGTAACGAAAGCGGTGAACGAAGCGAAAGCTGGCCGCGTAGAATACCGTGTTGATAGCACTGGTATCGTGCACCTTGGCATTGGTAAGGTTAGCTTTGGCGCTGCGAAGCTAAACGATAATGCAAAAGCCGTACTTGGCAGCATTCGTGGTGCGAAGCCTGCAAGTATCAAGGGTAGCTATGTACAGTCTGTATTTGTTACGACAAGCATGGGCCCTGGTATCAAGGTTGCAAGTAGCGAAGTCTAATAGAGTCACTTGTTAACTTAAAAGACCCCACATATGGGGTCTTTTTTGTACTAAAAAACAACAATATTGTATCCGTTCTCTGTTATTATGGAATGTAAGTGGGAGTACATCTACTACAAAGGAGGTGAGTGCGTTGGGTTTTGCAGCCCGCGTGCTTGCAGATTCGGTTGCCAGCAACGGCTGCCGACTCACCACGCTCGAAGTCACCATGCCTCGTATCGTTCTCGCTGAGTTCAACACACACCGCGTGTTCAGTCGTAACTCGGCAAGTTCACGGGCAATTCCGTTCGAGAAGCAGCTACTGCGAATCATGGATGAGCCGTTCTTGCCCATCTACTGGGGTGTCAACCAGCCCGGCATGCAAGCTTATGCCGAGCTGACCAAGGCAGAGCAGGTTATGGCGCGTCGTCAGTGGAAACTGGCACTCGACCTGGCTATTCTGTCGCTGGTACCGCTCGCCGGCGGAGTTAACGCTCTAAAGGACAAGAGCCTGCAGCGACGCCTCAGGGCACGGTACAAGAAGTACGACCCGTACAACACAGGGCTCTTCGGTACACCGCTTCCGAGGGGTGTACACAAGCAGACCATCAGTCGTCCACTCGAAGCCTACATGTGGCACACCGTCATCGTGACAGCTACAGAGTGGGACAACTTCTGGGCGCTTCGTATCAATAAGAACGCCCAGCCCGAGATCCGGCGAGCTGCCGAGCTGATGAAGCAGGCGTACGACGCATCGACTCCACAGCGTCTCAGGCAAGGTCAGTGGCACATGCCACTCATCCAGCCAGACGAGCAGGAATGGGCAGTGTTCAACGCTGACGAAGCCTTCAAGGTCTCCGTTGGTCGTTGCGCACGTGTCAGCTACCTAACGCACGATGGAATACGTGACCACAGCAAGGACATCGAGCTGTACGAACAGCTCACCAGCGCAGGCCACATGAGCCCGCTCGAGCACGTTGCACGGCCGATGAGTCGCAAGGAATTCGCCATCGCGCCGTTCAGCGGCAACTTCCGTGGCTGGCATCAGTACCGCAAGGACATCCCGAACGAAGACAACTTCGCGAAGGTGCTCGAACAAGCCGCCTAGTAGTACAACTCCGTGCGAGGGCCCTTTGGCTACACCAAGCCAACAGGGCCCTCGCCGGGCACACTTAAATGGAGAATATATGGCAGAACAACTAGTGACAGGTGTATACAGCAATCGGCAAATCCGTGAAGACTTAGAAAACGGTAACATTGTTATTGATCCGTTTAAAGAGAAAAACCTAAATGGTAGTAGTTATGACATCTCTTTAGGCGAGCATTTTTATATCATCAGTCGTAAAGATGATTTAAAACCCACCGTCTATAGCCCGTTTGATCAAGAACATATTGATTCTCATTTTGAAGGCCCACATGTGGCTAAAAGAATTGGCGAGTTGGTTGTTTCCACGCAGATTCAGCCCCCGAAAAATGTGCCTGAAGACGCGCAGGGAATTATTTTGCAACCAGGGCAACGTATATTAGGGCATACGCAAGAGTTTATCGGCATCAAGCATGGTACTTCTAGTATGCAAGCGCGAAGTACGATTGGCCGAAATGGTATTAACGTGTGCCAAGATGCGGGTTGGGGTGATCCAGGTTACATTAATCGCTGGACGATGGAGATTTACAATAATAACCCTGAGCAGGCTATATTACTGGTCGTTGGTATGAGAATAGGCCAAATTGTGTTTTATCATACTGGCATAGTCGAAAGTGAGTACGTTGACCTGAGTGGTAATTATCAAGATGCCAGCGCCGATAATCTAGAAGAGCTTAAAAAGATTTGGGTACCTCAAATGATGCTACCTAAACCATTAACGGTAGATTAATATGGCAGAGCGCGGAAAATACATTGTAATTGAAGGACATGATGGCACTGGCAAGTCAAAGCAGCGAGAGCGGTTAGCTTCACGTATTCAGGCCGAAAAAGGAGTCGAGGTTATCCATACCTTTGAGCCCGGTGGTACCCCCATTAGCGACGATATTCGTGTCACTATCAAAAATGGTGAGCTTGCACGAGATGGCCTTACGAACGTTTTGCTCTTTACCGCAAGTCGTCGTGAATCTTGGAATCAAGTGATAGCACCAGCACTCAATGAAGGCACATGGGTTATATCTGACCGGAGTTGGTTTTCAACGATGGTCTACCAAGGACATGGCGAAGGTATAGATTTAGATTTTATCGAACAAACAACTCGTGATTTTGTGTCACCAGAATATCTACGACCCGATATTGCAGTTATCTTGGCTCTTAAGAATGAGGCTGAGCGTAAACGTCGTGCCGAACAAAGTGCCGATACTGCAAAAGATACGTTTGAACAAATGGATGACGGCTTCCAAAATCGGGTCACCCAAGGGTATTTAAGTGTTGCCCGGCGAGTGGGCGCTATTGCGATTGAATTTGATGTCGATGATTCGGTAGAAACGGTTAGTGAACTAATCTGGGATACGGTTAAAGATAGGGTATAGCAATGACAGGTAAGCTGATAGCACTCGAAGCGCATGATGGAGGCTTGCTTTCGCGTGCGGCAGAATCACTTGCCTCACAACTCAGAGCCGAGGGCAATAAAGTAGAGGTTAAAGCATTCCCTCAACGTGCTCATAGTGCAGCGTACTTTGTGAATAGGTATGAACAAGGCGCCTATGGCCAATCAAACCCGTATGTAACCAGTCTTTTTTATGCATTAGATAGGTTTGAATCAAAAACTGAAATCGAACAACTACTCGCAGATGGTGTAACCGTGTTATGCGCCGGTTACTTAGGTACAACCTTAGCTACACTTGGTGCGCAATTCACCGATAAACAAGTTCGTAAGGGGTACTATGCGTGGGCATACAGCCTTGAAACGGGTACCTTTGGTATTGCTAAACCAGATGTATCAATTGTTATCAGCGAAGATGCTGCTACATTTACCGAACTAACCGAATTCTTTCCAACTGATTTTAGATTACAAACCAACCAATCTAAACTCCGCAGCGCTTTTGAAGATATTGTTCCTTTGCCAGAACCTACTGTTACACCCGTCCAAGTTCCTAAGGCTGAAGTACCAAAGTCTCTCCCAACCGGCACAAAACCAAGTACCATTAGCTTGTTACGTGTCATTGATGAACTTGCGTATGATGTATCACCAGAACTAGCGATAAAGCCTGGGCAAAACATCGAGCCTAAAAATATGCAAGCGACACATGTGAGTGAATATCGTAAAGCGATTGCACGGCTCACCGATAAACGAAAACATATATTGGCCAATGTACATAAAAAGGATCGAGCAACCGTTGAGTTTTTATTGCTACCGCTTGCAACCAAGGTAGATATTACAAAACTGCACCACAAGCCAAAGTCTAAAACGACGGCTCTACAAGGTTTGATTGACGAGTACGTACCGCTAACCTACGGTGAATCGAGCAATGATAGTATTGCTGGCATGACGGCTAATCCACAAAACGAACTAGCATTATTCGCTAACATACTTGCCGAAACAGCAGGTGCCAGCCAGGTTGAGGCCGACGAGCTTCGTCAACAACTCCCCTACGATATTAAAAGCAAAATTTTAGAAGCGTATGTGGCTGATGTCGCCAGTGGTCAACAATTTGGTGGCGCACTTAAAACGGTTAATTATAATTGCCGGCTCCGTCTCAATTTTGCTGAACTATTAGAACTAAAACGTCTTGCCCCAAATAGTAGTATCGAAGTAGCGTCAGTTACCCCTCGGTTTGGATATCAATTACCGAAAAATCTGCGCCAATACGAATCACTTGTAGAGCCATACTTTGATTCAGCACTCGATTCGTACACGGTATTATCAAACACACCAGCCGCAGAACTACTCGTACTGGTTGGCAATACACTTGATGCTTATGTAATATTTGACGCTAAAACTGCTCTTAGTTTTGCACATATTAAAGGTTCTCAAACAGTTGACGCAATAAAAAAACAGCTCATAGAGCTGCATCCAATCGTATTTACCAATATTTTTGAGTAGAGCGAGCGGGTAGGCCCACAAGCTGCGCCTATAACCGGGTTACGATTATAAGCGCTCATACACACAGGGTGTTGTGTGTATGGTGCCTGCGGGCCCACCGCGCTAGGAGGGGTGTGACACCCCTTGGGATACTGAATCGGGCTTTGTGATACCAAAGCCCGCCAGAACT
>CAZMHJ010000024.1:5355-16047 GCA_964566075.1 uncultured Candidatus Saccharibacteria bacterium
GCGCAGACTACGAGATTAACTGTTAAATAACAAAACCGGGTTCTTTGTGGGAACCCGGTTTATTGTCTAGATTATGTAAAACAGGCCCCAATTACGAGTCACAAAGGAGTAGGCCACAAATCATGGTCTGCTTGTTTGTACTGACGTAATTGAAACGAGTCATGGGTATAGTTTTACTGGTTTCCATCGTGCTTGTCAACCAGAATCGAATATAAGCCACTCGGGCCACGAACTAGCATATAGGTACAGACCGTGTGTAACTTAGGGTCTGCTTCGGCAATGATTTGTTTGTAATTTTTATGGCGCTCTGAATCAACGGTGACAATCGAGCCACGAATACCAAACCGATCAATATGGAGTTCGGCAAGCAGCTCTTGTAAATTAGTATTCGAAACTACAGCAAGTAACTTATCACGCAAGACAGCTTCTGGGTCAACATTGGTAAACGGCATGTCGCTTCGTAGTAAGGCCGCAAACTCATCACCACCAATACGGTACGCATCAGAGTCGTAATGTTCGTTAACCATTCTATACAAACCATCAGTATATGGTGTTTGCGTTAACCGAATTGAACTTTTGAGAGCTTGAGCAGCTTTTATCAAGACTTCGTCTCCCCGTTCTTGCCCAAACTTTCGGTTAATCTCGCCAAAACCAACCAGATCGGTTGCAATAAACATACCGTACGCCGACTTGTCGGCAAGTAATGCATCAATCGCTTGTTCGAGAGTTACTTGCTGGCCAAGCATGGTTTTTGTATCTACAACAGATTGCTCAAGCAAATCTGCAAGTGCAAGGTCACCGAGTGTGACTAGTTTCTGCCTTGCTTCTAATGCAGCAAGGCCTCCCTCACGAAGTTCGCGCACTAAACGAGGTATATGCAGCTGCTTATACTCACCACCGCCACGTCGTTCAATCCCAAAACTATTGCTAAATTCTTCTTTTTCCATAAATAAAAAACCGGCTTTACGCCGGAACTGTTATATTGCTGTTTGTTCCGGTTTCGCTACTAGCTCCACAACCCCCAAGCGACCACATACGGAAATTGTTTCATTGCTTAACAAAGCTGACTATAATGAATACTTGCCGTTTTGTCAACAGTAGTCTTGACGGAGTACTACTCCTCTGATATCATGTACTAGATTTACCAAAGACAGCGACGGGGAAACCTTAATAATGTCGCCGAGGTGAGAACAATTTGTTTTCGTCAACTATCTTTGGTATTCGCCAAGGATTTTTTATTTTTGGTGGCACGTTTACAAATAGACGGTATTGCTGGGTAGCGTTTGAGCAAAAAATGTTGAATTTTTGTCTGTAGGTTTCAAATTTGATTGCGAAATAGCTGTTGCTATATCAAATGAAAATTTGATAGCTACGGGCGAAAAGACTCGATTTTAGCCAAATGATTACCCTGAAATAGCGTCTCAAGGTCGATACAGTAAACAATTAACAAGAGGAATCTATTCTTATGGCATTAAGCAAAGAACAGAAAGCCGCTGTTATAACCGACCTTACCGAACGCCTTACAAGCTCTAAGATGACTGTAGTCGCCCAGTATAAGGGTATGACCGTTAAGTCGATGCAGACGCTTCGTAAAGAGGCTAAAGGTAATGGTACGGCAGTAAAAGTGGTCAAGAACCGCTTGGTAATCCAGGCTCTTGGCGGTGTAGAAGCCCTCAAAAGTGTTGATAGTTCAGCACTAGAAGGCCAGTTGCTCTACGCTTTTAACGAAGGCGACGAAGTTGCCCCAGCTAAAGTGCTTAGTGACTACGCTAAAAAAGAACCTGCATTACAGTTTGTTGGTGCAATCACCGCAGAAGGCCTATTTATTAGCGCCGACGAAGTAAAAGCACTTGCAAGCCTACCAAGCAAGAACCAGCTTATCGCTGGTATCATCAACACCCTGCAATCACCAGTACGCAACACTATGTCTGCACTTGGTGGTAACTTGCACGGATACTTACAAGCTATCGAAGCCTCAAAGGCTTAGTTTTAGAAAGGAACTATCATGGCAGATTTAAAGAAACTTGCTGAACAACTAGTTAATCTAACTGTTCTAGAAGTAAACGAACTTGGTACCATCCTTAAGGATGAGTATGGCATTGAGCCAGCTGCTGCAGCTGTTGCAGTTGCTGCACCTGCTGCTGGTGGCGAAGCCGCTGCTGCTGCAGAAGAAAAGAGCGAATACGATGTTGTCCTTAAGGACGCAGGTGCTCAAAAAGTTGCAGTCATTAAGGCTGTTAAGGACATCACTGGTCTTGGTCTTGGCGAAGCAAAAGCTATCGTTGACGAAGCACCAAAGCCTGTTCTTGAAAAGGCTAAGAAAGAAGACGCAGAAGCTGCTAAAAAGACTCTCGAAGAGGCTGGCGCTACTGTTGAACTCGCTTAGTTTTATACAAAGCACATATAAACCCACCCCTAAAAAGGTGGGTTTTTTGTTGTAATTATTGTTAGTTATCCACAATTTTAGAAAATGTGTGCTATATTTTTGACTTTTATTGATATTTCATGATATGGTACGGTCAGTATAGGAGTAAGGGAAACAAACACCCGATAGAGGATAACCTGCGATGTCCGATGTACCAGAGAAACAAATTAAACGCCTAAAAGCACTGATAACAGAGGCTGAGACGAATTTGGCTGCTGCCAAAGAACTTTTGGTGAGCTTAGTTGGCGAAGACCCAATTGTAACTGCAACTGCCCGCGAAAACGTAAGTGGTAAGGTATTAGAAGGTGTCTTTGACGGCCAAAACATGGTTGGTAGCGATGGCAAAACCTATCCAGTACCTGCAAACTATGCAAGTAAATCAAAGCTCGTGCAAGGTGATATCTTAAAACTGACTATTGGTGATGATGGTGCATTCTTGTATAAGCAAATTGGTCCTATCCCTCGCAAGCAAGTTGTTGGCGTACTTACGCAAAAAGAAGGCCACTACTTTGTTGAAGTTGGTGATAAAGCATACCGAGTATTACTGGCAAGCGTTACTTACTTTAAGGCGAAACCAGGTGATCAAATCAGCGTAAACGTACCAGAAGACGACACAGACGCCGAATGGGCAGCCTTAGAAGCCGCATTGTAAATCCGTAGAATACACAACAAAAGAGCGACAAATCGTCGCTCTTTTTTTATACTTAGCAGTAGGAACGCAAAAACAAAGGTGGGAATAAGGGGTGTAATGGCAAAACTATATTATCGGTATAGCGCAATGAATAGTGGGAAGACAACTGCTCTTATTCAGGCAGCTTACAACTATGAAGAACGTGGAATGAACCCTGTTATCCTAAAACCTTCAACGGATACCAAGGGTGAGGACGCCATTGTCTCTAGAATCGGTGTTGAACGACCAGTTGATATTTTAATTAGACCGTCAGACCACCCTAGTGAAGAAATTGGGCGCTTTATTGGTTCTTCTGCGCTCCACTGCGTTTTAGTTGATGAAGCTCAGTTTTTAGAGCCAAGACAAGTTGATGATTTATTCTGGTTTGCGGTTGATACCGATGTACCGGTAATGGCATATGGGCTACGTACAGATTTTCAGACAGTAGGTTTCCCTGGTAGCACCAGACTACTTGAAATCGCTCATGAGTTGCAAGAACTAAAAACCATTTGTCGGTGCGGCAAAAAGGCAGTATTTAATGGTCGAAAAATTAACGGCTCATTTGTAAACGAAGGTAGCCAAGTTGCAATAGAAGGAGAAGCAGCAACAGAGTACGAATCACTCTGTGCAAAGTGTTATAAACAGAACGTTCTGCAATAACTACAACAGACAAAAACCGGTCGATAGGACTATACTAAAGGCAACGAAGAGGGAACAATGGGGCAAGCGTTATACCGAAAATATCGGTCAAAAAAACTATCTGAAATTGTGGGTCAAACAGCTGTTACCACCGCACTTGAAAACGCACTTAAAAGTGGCAGTATTAGCCACGCATATCTCTTTACGGGCCCTCGTGGGGTCGGTAAAACTAGTATTGCCCGAATCATGGCGCACGAAATTAACGGTATTCCTTATGATAGCGACGAATTACCGATAGATATTATAGAAATCGATGCCGCAAGTAACCGCCGTATCGATGAGATCAGAGACCTACGCGAAAAAGTCCGCATTGCGCCACTCAATGCTAAATATAAGGTGTATATTATCGACGAAGTACACATGCTTACGCGTGAAGCTTTTAATGCACTTTTAAAAACACTTGAGGAACCACCCGCCCACGTCATTTTTATCTTAGCTACCACTGAGGCACATAAATTACCTGAAACTATTGTGTCACGAACGCAGCGCTACACCTTTAAACTTGCCTCAGAAGAGGAAGTAGCTGCACATCTAAAACAGATTGCAAAAGCAGAAAAGATTGATATAGATGACCAGGCATTACATTTGTTAGCAAAACACAGCGGTGGTAGCCTGCGCGATGCATTGAGCTTGCTAGACCAAGTACGGCACAGCGGCGGGACTATTACCGAAGAACGGGTACGGCAAAACTTAGGCTTGCCATCAGACACACTAGTGAAAGCACTTTTTGCGGCTGTGGCAGGTGACTCACCCCAAAAAATTATCGAAATTGTTAACCAGGCTAAAAGTGATGGTGTATCTGCAACTCTGATTGCCGAGCAATTACTGACTGCCTTGCGTCAATCGCTTATTACCGAGTCTTCTGATTTACCACTACAAGATGTCATCAACCTATCACAGGCGCTTTTACAGGTAGAGAGCTCTCCACGCCCAGAAGTACAACTCGAACTAGCACTTGTTGGCGCTCAGTTGCAGCGCAACGCGCATCATACTAGACCAATCATATCTGAGGCGCACATAACAGCAACGCAACCACCACTCACCATATCAGAACCAGCAAAACGCCCACCAGTACGTAAAATCGCCGAGAAATTGTCGGAGCCAACAGCTGCTACAGTTGAAGAGGCAAAACCAATTGTCAAACCAGATAACGTAGTAGCTACCGACATGTCTGCGGAATGCTGGACACAACTGCTTGCTAATTTACGACAAACGCACAACACGCTGTATAGCATCCTTAGGATGTCGCAGCTCAGCCTAGATACTTTGAGTGATAAACAGATTACACTGTTATTTACATTTCCGTTTCACCAAAAGCGAATGAGTGAATCAAAAAATAAAAGCATTATATTAGAAGGCTTGGCTGCACTCGGAGTAACAGGGTATGAGCTCAATTGCGCAGTTATGCCAAAACAGCACGTCGAAGAAGTGAGAGAAGTAGCATTAGAGCCATTTACATACGAACCGCCAAAGCCAGAAGATAATCCACTACTAAGCCAAATTCGGAGCGTTTTTGGTGGAGCAGAGGTGTTAGAGTAAAATAAGAACAACTATGGCTAAAGAGTCCACTACGGCGAAAATTCCGCCCCAGAATACCGATGCTGAAGCAAGTCTTTTAGGGGCTATTTTAATTGATAGCGATGCAATCGTTCGGATTGCTGACACCATAGATGTAGTTGATTTCTATGATGAGCGTCACCAGCGTATCTACGAAGCCATAAAAAAATTATACGAAAAGCATAGTCCGATCGATATTTTGACACTCTCTAACCAGCTTAAAGAAGATAGTTTTCTGGATGTCGTAGGTGGTGCTGCGTATCTAACCGAACTTACAAACTACGTACCAACGGCCGCGCATGTCGAGCACTACGCAGAAATTGTTTCACAAAAGGCTATTCGCCGGCGACTCATTAAAGCTTCGCAAGATATTACCGGCCTTGGATTCGACGAGACAAAATCGGTACAAGACCTTATAGAAGAAGCCGAAACGGAGCTCTTTAAGGTTAGTCAAAAACACATTAAGCAAGATATTGCTTCTATCGAGGACATCTTAGCAGAAAGTTTTGAACGATTAGACGAGCTCCATAAAGATAAGGGTAAAATCCGTGGTGTACCGACAGGCTTCCGCGATTTAGATAATATCTTAGCTGGCCTTCAACGAAGTGACTTAATAATTCTAGCCGCTCGTCCGAGTATGGGTAAAACAGCGCTTACACTAAATCTTGCGCATAACATTGCTACAAAGTCAGAACAGCCTGTCCTCATCTTTGCACTTGAAATGAGCAAAGAACAGCTGGTTGATCGTATGCTTTCTATGGAATCGGGTGTCGATGCCTGGAATATCCGTACCGGAAACTTAAGTGATGCTGATTTTGAAAAGATTGGGCAAGCTATGGGTACGCTCAGCGAAGCTCCAATATATATTGATGATTCACCCGGTATTACGGTGAGTGACTTGCGCACCAAGGCGCGTCGCGAACAACACCAACGCCAACTGGGTGCAATCATGGTGGACTACCTCCAGCTTATGAGTGGTGGTGCTCGATTCGGTGGTAGTGAAAACCGTGTCCAAGAAATTAGCGAGATTAGTCGTGGACTTAAGGCAATTGCCCGTGAGCTTAACGTGCCAGTAATCGCGCTCAGTCAGTTGAGCCGTTCGGTCGAATCTCGTAGCCCGCAAATTCCACAACTGGCTGATCTTCGTGAATCTGGTTCAATCGAACAAGATGCCGATGTGGTAGCCTTTATTTATCGAGAAGATTACTATAATCCTGATACAGACCGTAAAAATATCACTGATATCCTTATTAAAAAGCATCGTAATGGCCCAACCGGGAATGTTGAGCTGTACTTTGATAAAGAACGCCAACGCTTTAAGAGCCTTGATAAGCGCCAAGCAAGCAGTAATGTTCCGTTTAACGAGTAATTTCGCTATACTAGTAGCTAACGCATGAAAAAGAATATACGTGCTGTAACCAATTGGTTCGGCAATCATTGGCGTGGGGTTATTGTGGCAATACTCGTAACAGTTCTAGCTGCTACGACGCTTGGTTTGCAATTAACCACTTTGGTGCCTGGTCAAAACCAGTTTGAGACTGCAACGCTAAACTCAATCCAGTCGTTTCCAGCACCATGGCACCGTGCCGTTAACGCGCCATATACTATACCTGCATATTTAGCCGGTAAAGCACTTGATAACCCACTCCATGGCGCACGTATCGTAAGTGTTGTATATGGCTTACTCGCTATGGCGCTACTATTTTATGTCATTAGGATGTGGTTTAACATTCGCGTAGCTACCGTAGGGGCACTTCTGTTTATTACTGGTAGTTGGGTGCTACATATTACACATATGGCAAGCCCGCTCATATTGCTTATTTTTGGCCCCTTGCTTGCGGTGGCACCGCTTGCTTGGCTCCTAAGCACCAAAAAGCACCGCATTCTCGCATACTTCACATTAGCGGCTGCCTTGGCCGTAACAGCATATATTCCATATATGCCTTGGATTGTAGCAATTGCCTTAGGTGTTATTATCTTTTACGAAAAACGATTGGTTAGCGGGCTTAAAACGTGGCAAGTCGCAACTGCTGCAGGAATATATGGGGTTATTTTATTACCGTTATTCGTGAGCCTAGTCCGCCACCCAGGCCAACTACATGAACTGCTTGGAATTCCAGCTATTATGCCTACTCTCACTGAATACTGGCATCAATTTGCATACACCATATCTATGATTTTATTCAGGTCAGCTCCATTACCTGAACTGCATTTAGGTCGTTTACCGATGCTCGACATTTTTAGCGCAGCCATGTTTGCACTTGGTTTGTACTATTTTGCAACCCGTCATAATAATCGCCGTAGCGTTATTTTGTTTGTGAGTATGGCGTTATTACTGCTATTGGTGCCGCTAACGCCACTATATCAATTGAATGCAACGATTTTTGTGGCATTTGTATACATCTGTATTATCAGTGGTATTGTAGAACTGCTTAATCAATGGTTTGTTTATTTTCCACGTAATCCATGGGCACGTAACTTTGGCGTAGCCTTGCTTGTGGTTGCAATTGGATTTGCAAGCTTTTACCATTTAGAACGATATTTTATTGCTTGGCCTAACACTCCTGAAACCCAGGCCGTATATGTGGTAAAATCTAAAGAGTAATTACCGAAGTAGGGAAGGATATTGACCAATGAGTAAAATTGACCAAGCTAAGATGCTTATGAAAGTTCGTAAACTGCAAAAAGAACTGCAGAAAATGATTATTGACGTAGAAGCTGGTGATGGCGCGGTACGCGTAGAAATTACCGGCGAACAGAAAATTAAAAAAATCCACATTGACCCAGAATATGTTGACCTTGACGATATTGGCCAGCTAGAGCGCTGGGTAGAGGAAGCTGTTAAAGAAGCTATTAGTAAAAGCCAAAAAGTTGCCGCCGAAAAAATGCAACCCATGCTTGGCAACCTAGGTGATTTAGGTTTGTAACCAACTAGAAAGTATTCATGAGCATTCTGCCTAAAGCGCTCGAACAAGCTATTGAAGCGTTCGGCACCCTGCCGGGTGTTGGGCCGCGCACGGCAGAACGCTTTGCATATTGGAGTCTTCGTCACGATAAATCGTCAGCATCAAAACTTGCGGATAGCCTTTTAAAGCTCCACGAAGGCATTGCAGTCTGCCCAAAGACATTTGCGCTCATTGACGCAGGTCAGGCTGTTTCGCCTTTATATGACAATCCTAAGCGTGATAAAACAATCGTGGCAGTAGTAGCAGAACCATTTGATATCGTTGCACTCGAAAAAATAGGTAGTTACAAAGGCACATATCATGTTCTTGGTGGACTTATTTCACCAATTGACGGTGTCGGGCCTGAGCAACTACACGTTCGTGAACTTGTAAAGCGTGTTGACGAAGACAGTGTATCCGAAATCATATTGGCCACCAACGCGAGTGTTGAGGGCGAAACAACCGCTATGTACATTCAACAGCAACTTGCAGGTAAGGATGTCTCGTTAACACGATTAGCGCGAGGCCTACCTATTGGAGTTGATCTAGAATATGCCGACCAAATAACGCTCGCCAGGGCACTAGAAGGGCGTACAAATATATGATTCCAAACCTTGAAGATATCAAAAAATATGTGGCCGAAGCCAAAGATATACTCATTATTCAAGCCGATAATCCCGATGGCGATAGCCTTGGTAGCGCACTTGCGCTCGAACAAATACTCGGAGATATGGGCAAAAATCCTCAGCTCTACTGTGGTGTAGATATACCCGAATACTTGCGATTTCTAGAGGGCTGGGACAGAGTCCAAAAAATAATCCCAAACAAAATTGATCTTTCAATTATTGTTGATACATCAGCACTTGTATTGCTCGAGCAGTTAGAACACGAACCAGGACGCGTTTGGATAGCAGCAAAACCTGTCATTGTGCTTGATCACCACAGCGAGGTTGAATGCGATATTCCGTACGCTACGGTTGTTTGCAATGGCCAAGAACATGTTGCAACAGGCGAACTGATTTACGATATTGCCAAAGAACTTACGTGGCCGCTTTCGGTCGCCGCGCAAGCTAACTTACTACAGAGTATCCTGTCAGACACACTCGGCTTGTCGAGCGAAGCAACCACCGCAAACACCTATCGTCGGATTGCCAATATGATTGACGATGGCGTCGATCGAGCCAAGCTCGAAGAAGCACGCCGAGCACTTTCTAAGATGGCACAGAGTGTATATAGCTATAAGGCCGACCTTATTAAACGAACTGAATTTTATGGCGAAAATGGCGAAGTAGCAGTGGTAACTATCCCTGAAGATGAGCTTTTTAGTATTGGAACACTATACAATCCTGCACCGCTCATTCAAAACGAAATCAGTATGGTACAAGGTGTGCGTGTTGGTATCGTCTTAAAACGGTATAAAAACCGCGTCACCGGCGCTATCCGTTGTACTGATGGTGCTGGTATAGCTCATACCATAGCCGAAAAGTATGGTGGCGGTGGCCACCCATATGCTGCCGGCTTTAAAGTAGATAAAACCTTTATTAATTTTGCCGAGCTCAAAAGCGATGTTATCGCCGATGCGTTAAGATTGCTACAATAAACACTATGCTACAGTTCTATAACACCAAAACGCGCCGAGTCGACCCATTTACACCCATGTTAGAAGGCCAGGTGTTGCTGTATACCTGTGGCCCAACCGTGTATAACTATTTACACGTTGGTAACTGGGTGGCATATATTCGCTGGGACATATTAGTACGTACGCTTGTCGTTAGCGGTTACGACGTAAAACGAGTAATGAATATTACTGACGTTGGGCACTTAGTGAGCGACGCAGATGATGGCGAAGACAAAATGGAAAAGGGAGCTCGACGCGAAGGCAAAACAGCTTGGGAAGTTGCCAAAATATATACTGATGATTTTCTTGCCGGTATGGAGCAGTTAAAGCTCATTGAGCCTACGTTCATTACCAAAGCAACTGATTACATTCCCCAACAGCTCGAGCTTGTACGTACTCTTAAAAGCAAAGGCTTTACCTACCAAATAGACGATGGTATTTACTTTGATACAGCTAAATTTCCTACCTACGCCGATTTTGCACATTTGAACCTAGATGAATTAAAAGAAGGTGCACGCGTAGAATTTAACCCCGAAAAGCGAAACCCGAGTGATTTCGCGCTTTGGAAATTTAGCCCGCGTGGCGAACAGCGTGATATGGAATGGGACACACCTGCTGACATATTAGAAGGTGATGAGCCACTAAAAGGCTTTCCTGGCTGGCATCTAGAGTGTTCTGCGATGGCGATGGGTAAACTGGGTGAAACTATTGATATTCATACCGGTGGCATTGACCATATACCTGTGCATCATACTAACGAAATCGCGCAAAGCGAGGC
>CAZMHJ010000025.1:0-14966 GCA_964566075.1 uncultured Candidatus Saccharibacteria bacterium
CGAACCTGCGACCTTGTGGTTATGAGCCACACGAGCTGCCACTGCTCTACCCCGCAATAAACCAGACGTTATAATACGCTGATTTAATCTGTTAGTCAAGGGTCAGCTATTTGCTTCGCGGTGTAAAAAGAAGTTTATCCAATCCTGTAGGTTTTGAATAAACCTTGGAGCTGTGCGGATTACTGTTTTTGCTGTCGCGGGTTCAGCCTCTGGGTGGATATACTTCTGGCTGACGTCAGCTGGTACTAAAACCAGTTTTTCGCCAGGATTAGCCTTACCAAAGTACTTACGTGCAGCAAGTTCTAAATATGCATCAGTTTTAAAATATTCGTTTTTAAGCTTTTGGTTTTTATTGGTTTGATCCTGGATACTTACTTCTTGCTGCAGTTGGTTTATCTGTTTTTCTAATTGATAATTTTTTTCAATAATCTTAATACTGCTCCAGGTAACAGATAGGGCAATAATAAATACTGCATATAAACCAAGGTTTTTGGTATCAAAAATAGTTCGTATGTATGAATTGTTTTTTATTTTTTGGAACATACCGTAGCTTTATTATATAACATCTGTAAAAAGTGTAGATACATGGGGTATAATCAAATGGCTAATCACGGGGGTGTAGCTCAGTGGTTAGAGCAGTCGGCTCATAACCGATTGGTCACTGGTTCAAGTCCAGTCACCCCCACCAACCAGTAAGCCCTACCTAGTGTAGGGTTTTTTGGTTCATACAACAGAGGAGTGTATTTTTACAAATACTAACAATTATGTAATAATAGTGTGTAAACTTGTACCTCAATAAGGAGTGTGGAACGTGATTGTAGTAATCAGCAGTTCGACAGGTGAACACGCAGTCGCGATTAAAGAAGATCGCGAGCAGCCTGGCTATCGTGTTGTCGATGGAGCTGGGCTCCTCGATTCCTCGCCAGGCTTCGTGTGCTTCATCGAGAATCTCAGTGTTGGTACTCATCCTTGGGTGAGCTACTACAAAGAGGACCCAAGTGGTATCGACTTCAGCTTCTGTGGCTCGCGCCTTCCTCTTCAGAAGTCACGCATCCTCCGTGTCGAGCGGCAGTTTAGCCGCCAATAATATAGCAGAGCGCTGCCATGTTATTGGCGGCGTTTTGCTATAACTAAAAAAGACCCCTTATGAGGGTCTTTTTTAGTGAGAAGTAATTAAAAATTACCAGCTCTTTTTACGGAAAGAACCGCGATCACCACCACCGTTGCCACCGAAGTCGCGACGTGGTTTGTCTTCGCGTGGGCGTGCTTCGTTTACAACGATTTCACGACCATCGAGTTCTTTACCGTTCATGCCAGCTTCAGCAGCTTTGCCTTCTTCTTCGCTTTCAAATTCAACGAATCCAAAGCCTTTGCTGCGGCCACTTTCGCGATCTTTGATAACAGTTGCGCTTGCAACGGTACCAAATTGGCTAAAAGCAGCTTCGAGTGAAGCGTCGTCGGTAGTCCATGCGAGGCTACCAACAAATAATTTGTATGCCATGTACGTTTCTAAATCCTATTCTTAAACTATCCGCAAGTACGACCCTGTGCTGTCCCTTGCGTCTTAAGAACTTAAGAGGAGACAAAACCTTGCTAGCATCAGTTAACCATAACAACAAGCAACTGTACAGGGGATTATTTGACTAAATACACTTAATATTAGCCGCTGCTACCCGAATTGCTTCACTCCAGGTAGGAAAAGCGTGCACTGTATTCGAAATATCACAAGCACGTAAACGTTTAGCGACGGCCAAGGTAAGCTCACCAATCATCTCACTTGCATCTGGTGCAACTATACTAGCACCGAGCACGATGCCTGATTGTGTAGCAGTGATTTTCACAAATCCAGAAGTGTAATTACTTGTTATCGAGCGCCCCAAAATGCTAATGGGTGCAATGGCGGTTTGGTAAATGTCGCCGGTCATTTTAAGTTCTCGCTCAGTTTTACCAACTGTAGCAATTTCAGGTTGTCCAAAATAGACTTGCGGCAAAGCCATGTAATCCATAGCAGCTTGCTTTCGGTGATACATGTTATGAACTGCAATGCGGGCTTCTTGCATGGCGACATGAGTTGATAAATGGTGCCCAATAACGTCTCCTGCTGCAAAAATGTGGCTTTTATTTGTCTGCATATGCTTTGTCACATAGATTCCTTCATCGGTATAACGTACACCAGCATTTTCAAGTCCAATATCAACGTTTGGTCGTTTACCAGAAGCAACCATTATTTCTTCAACAACAATTTTGTGCTGCTGACCGTGTTGTTCAAACGTGATAATTTTATGGCCAGCCTTACCGCTCACTAACCTTACGTGCGCTGCCGTATGGACACGTACACCCCTGTTTGCAAGTGCCGCTTCAGTAATATCACCAACTTCTACATCTGTTTTTGGTAGTAGATGCATTGCCGACTCTATAACGTGGACTTTAGTACCAAAAGCGACAAAAATCTGAGCGTATTCGTATGCTGTTGCACCTCCACCAATAATAAACAGACTCTTTGGTATTTTCTCGAGCCTTGAAGCTTCTTTGTAGGTTATAAAACCAGTATCTGCAAGACCTTCGATAGCTGGTATATAAACAGTGCTACCAGTAGCAAGTAAAAACTGATGGGCTGAGTATCGTCGTAAACCGACACTAATAGTCCACGGTGTAATAAAATGACCGTGACCTTTTATTACGGTAATATTTTGTGAACTAAAGGTATGAGCGTCATGTGTGACACCCGTCGCTTTAATTGCTGATTCTTTCCAGGCTTGCACTGAACGATAATTAAAACTTGCAGCTGTTGACTTAATACCAAAGGCATCAGCACTTTTTACAACCTCAAGTGTCTCAGCTGCCTTTAAAAGCGCTTTCGTGGGCACGCAGCTATCATGAGGGCAGGTACCACCGACATTTTCTGCCTCTACAATTGCAACTTTTTTACCTTCGCTGGCAGCCAGTTGGGCTGCAACTCCGCCACCAGCACCACTGCCAATGACAATAAGGTCGTAATCGTAGCTTATAGGTTTGCGATATTTAGGTGTAAACATAAACGGTTTCCTACCATAGTATACGATGATGTTGATATACGAAACCAGCGTGTGGATTAATTTCTTGCAAGTGTCGAGAAATAACTTTACGTAAATCGGTCACTGTAACTTCTGTTTTTGGGATAAGCCAAAGGTTAACTTCTTTAGTCACTTTCTCTGCCACAAGTTCTGCAGTCTCTGTAGTTTCATGAACAGCCAGGCAAGATGCATATACACTGGCATATACTTTTCGAGAATCAAATGCCTCAGAACTACCCGAACGCTTTACGACGTGCTTCATAGCACCGCTCCTAACGTGCCGTTTAGAACTAGTAAAATGAGCCAGCCAATAAACACAGTAGTTAACCCAATAGTCAAACGGAACGTCATTTTACTGTCTTGCCGCCACTTCATAACTGCGCTCAGACGCATTTTTCGAAGTGAGAGTATGAAGATAACAAGCAAAGGAAGTATTAACATCAGAGTTATTACAATAGGGGCGCTAATGGTAAATATTCCGAGTAAAGCACAAAACGTTAGTAATCCAATAAACGGTATGCCTATACTTGGAGTAACCGCGTAAGCACTCGTTAGGGCAAGCACACCCGCACTAATTGGTTCATGGTTTTTTATGGTTCGTTTGTGTACTGAATGTGCAATAAACTTTGGGGCACTAGTTCGGCTGGTGTACCAAAAGAAATCCTTAAGACTGATTGTTCCCCAGATAATACAAAGTATCGCATTTAAAAACGCTAGTCTTTCAAGTGCCGATAAGCTAACTGCACTTAATAAATGAAGCCAAGCAGCTCCCGATAATATAAAAATACTGCTAAAAACAATTATGTAGGCAAGTGCCGTAGCGTGAATATGCGTCTTTGACGCTTTTTTACCGTAACCACCTGCGAGTAAACTGGTAAAAATAGCAATTGTTACCGGGTTTAATGCAATAAGTAGACTGATAATTACTAATAATATAGGTAACGTCATAACGTTCATACGTTTAATACTCCGGTTACTGTGAGTGCACTCGTAAGTAGTACAGTACTCGCAAGAATGACAACACCAACCAATAGTACAAAAATGACTTCCTGTATTTCTTTGTATTTCTTAAATAGAGATGCAGCTATGAGTAAAAGGCAAATAGCTAAAATAGTACCAAAAATGGTACGGACGCTTAGTGTCGTTGTCGCCGAGTCATTTAGCACTACAAAAAAATCGGTGCCCATATGTTTCGTTTTGCCCTCTTTTACCAAAAACTATATCATTGATATAAGCGTAACCGCAATAAACACCAAGGAGTTTTTGTGCAAACAGCATGGTATCAACAAACTGACAAAGCAGTCTGCGCCTTTTTTGATGTCGACCCTAACTTTGGTTTAACACAAAAAGAGGCGCTAAAACGCCTTACCCATTTTGGTAAAAATTCTGATACTACATTACCTGCGGGTATAGAAAAAGAACTGCAAGTAAGCGTACTGCGCAACCAAAAAAAAGAGTACATTCCATTTTTCCAAGTTGTGCCGGGTGATATCGTACACTTAAACCCTGGTGATAGAGTTCCTGCTGATACTCGTCTCATTCGAGTTGAATCCCTACAAGTAAACCAAAGCCGTATTACCGGAGAGCCTAGTGATGTTCAGAAAAATACATATGCATTATCACAAGAAGCTCCAGCCGCTAAACAAAAATGCATGGTCTTTGCAGGTAGTTATATTACTGGAGGGACTGGTTATGGTGTTGTAGTTGAAAGAGGTAACAAGACAGAGCTCGGTAGGTCAATACGTAAAAGAAGGCATACACGAAGTCTAAAAGGATCAGTTATTGCCAGGCGACTTAGGCGCTATGGGGTTCTTGTCCTTCGAAAGCCCTCGCTTGCGCAATTTCGTCGAATAACACACGTTATTATCGATGATAATCTGAGTGATACTGACATTGCTGATATCATCAGAAAAGTACAATTAACAAGAAAAATTCATTGTCGATTTGTGGTATCAGAGATCCAGGCAAAACGCCTAGCACCAGAAATGCATGCAGAAATATATGATGCATTGTCTCGCAAGGGAACGATTGAAACGGCGTTATTCATTACAAACCTTCATGCCGATACCGATAACTCACTACATATTATTAAATCGCTCGAAGCTAAAAATAGAGTGATAATGTGGGTGACGAACGGTGTTTCGACTTCGTTAGCAATGAAAGTGGCGGCCATTTCATTAGTTGTTGGTAGATTATCTCGACCTGACGTTACTTTAGCAGCTGATCTGTTTGCATCCCGTTTCAATAGCTCAATTTTGACACGCATTTTATACAACAAAAAATAGGCATAAGTATCTTGACAAATGCGCAAAATATGTATACAATGACATCATTGCTATAAAAAAGCAAAAATCAAAAATAAAACAACAGGAGTAAACCAATGAGTGACATTGGTCTTAGCTATGAGCTTACTCCTACAAGCGATCAAACCATTTTGAGCATTGATGCTCTTTTGGTCTAACGGGCGTAGGCGTTGCTCCCGTAAAACACCTATCAAAATCGATGGGTGTTTTTCATTTTTTAGCTAGTCTAACAGATACAAATATGCTATAGTAATCAAGCTTATGGCGGCGTAGCTCAGTTGGCCCAGCGCCAGCGAAATAATCAGTGGCGTTAAACGCTCTGTGGATAAGCTACGGTAACGGTAAAACGTACTATTAAATTTGGCGGCGTAGCTCAGTTGGTTAGAGCGTAGGACTCATAAGCCTAAGGTCACAGGTTCGATCCCCGTCGCCGCTACCAAATAAAGTGCCCCAGCTTGTCTGGGGTATTTTATTTGGTAAAGTTCTCGTTTTTAGTGGGGTATTATAGATATGAATGAGCGAACAGCATATTTCTGTGCCAGCGGGTACCTATATTGTTGCGGTTTCAGGAGGGGTAGACTCTGTTGTATTGCTCGATTTGTTATCTAAACTACCAGATATCAATCTGGTCGTGGCTCATTTTGACCATGGTATTCGCGATGACTCGTCAGATGACGCTCGATTTGTTGAAGAGTTAGCCCACAAATATCAACTTCCATTTGAAACAGAGCGTGTTGAGCTAGGCACAGATGCAAGTGAGGCAACAGCTCGCAATCATCGCTATCGCTTTTTGCAAAAGACAGCACAAAAGTACAAGGCCAATGCACTTATCACAGCGCATCATCAAGATGACGTAATCGAAACAAGTATTATAAATATTATTCGAGGAACTGGCAGAAGTGGCTTATCTTCACTTACGAGCACAAATGAGCGAATACGACCACTGCTGCATATCCCTAAAAAGGAGCTTATTGCCTACGCTCACGAACAGCATCTGACATGGCGTGAAGATAGTACCAATGCCAATCCAAAATATTTACGCAATAGCGTGCGACAAAATATTGTTGCTAAAATGGATGACACGCAAAGACAAGGTTGGCTAACTATTCTTGAATCTATTCACGCTACAAACCAGAAGCTGGATAACGAAATTCAGCAGCTACTACGTCGTGGGTTACATAAAGGTACACTTGTACTAAATAGACATTGGTTTATCGGTTTATCACACGATATTGCCAAAGAAGTCGTCCGAGCATTGCTATTTCGTGCGGGTGCCAAAGAAGTCGACCGTAAGTCAATTGAGCGAATAACTGTACAGATAAAAACACTACCTGCTGGCAAAACCATTCAGGCAAGTGGTGTGCACATTCAGTTAACAAAACGTTCAGCCCGCTTTCAAACAAGAGGTAGTCAAGAGGCAAATTAATCCGTATAATAGACAAACATGGCAAAGAAATTACCACCCGTACCAACCCCTTCAAATCAACGTAAATGGTTAAAAAATATCGGTTTTGTCGTCATTATTGGCGTGTTTGCCGCTATTTTCTTTTTAAGTTACAACCAACCAACCAAGCTTGCAGATAAGTCATATAACGATGTTATGAACCGTGCTAATAAGGGCGAAATTAGCCGACTATTAATTGATGGCAATAAGGTCACGATCACGGTAAAAGGTAGCGATAAAGCAACCGAGCAGACTCGCAAAGAAGATGGCACGAGTATTTATGGCCCTGGCGGTCTTACTAACCGCGATGTAACGGTTGATTTTAAAGCCGTATCGAATTCAGGAGCTACCTGGACGGCGATTGCTATCAATTTACTACCAGTCATTATCATCACACTTGTACTCGTCTTTATGCTCCGTTCAGCGCAAGGTCAAGGAAACCAGGCTATGGGCTTTGGCAAAAGCAGTGCTCGTTTATATGGTTCAGAAAAAGAAGCAGTTAAGTTTGGTGATATTGCCGGCAACGAAGAAGCAAAACAAGATTTAGAAGAAGTTGTAGAATTCTTAAAATATCCAAAGAAGTTTTTAAGTGTTGGTGCTCGTATACCTAAAGGTGTTCTACTTGTTGGCCCCCCTGGTACCGGTAAAACAATGTTGGCACGCGCTGTTGCAGGTGAGGCTAACGTACCATTCTTTAGCATTAGTGGTTCTGAGTTTGTTGAAATGTTTGTTGGTGTCGGTGCAAGCCGTGTCCGCGACTTGTTTAGTAAGGCAAAAAAGAATGCCCCATGTATTATCTTTATTGATGAGATCGATGCTGTTGGCCGACGACGAGGTAGTGGTATGGGCGGTGGGCACGATGAACGCGAACAGACTCTTAACCAGATTTTGGTTGAGATGGACGGCTTTGAACAGGGCCAAAATGTAATCGTTCTAGCTGCTACAAACCGAATGGACGTACTTGATCCTGCATTATTGCGTCCAGGTCGTTTTGATAGACGAGTTGGTATTGGCTTACCTGATCGTAAAGATCGCCTTGCCATCTTAAAAGTTCATTTTGAAAAGAAGCCACTGGCAAAGAACGTTGACCTTGACGCATTAGCTGCTAAAAGTGCCGGTTCAAGTGGCGCCGATCTAGCCAATATCGCAAACGAGGCTGCCATTATTGCAGCTCGCGCAAACCGCACCGAGATTACTTCACAAGATGTAACTAATGCCTTTGAAAAGGTTGCAATTGGTCCAGAGCGCAAGAACAAGATAATGAATGATAAAGAAAAGGAACTAACTGCGTATCACGAAGCAGGTCATGCGATTGTTGGCCAGGTCCTACCTGATAGTGATTTAGTGCATAAAGTCACTATTATTCCGCGTGGCGGCACTGGTGGTGTAACATGGTTCATTCCACCAGAAGACAAGAGTTACCACAGTATTATCGAGTACAAAGATATCTTGGCTCGTATGCTTGGTGGGCGTATTGCAGAAGAAGTTATTTATGGTTCGGAACGAGTTACAACTGGTGCAGGTAATGATTTACAAAAAGCTGCAGAGCTTGCGCGCGAAATGGTTGTTAACCAAGGTATGGGTAAGAAATTACGTGATCAAGTATTTCATGTTGAAGACGGCATGATGATGGACCGCATTGTGCACGAACGCCAATATTCTGACGAAACGGCTAAAATAATTGACGATGAAGTTGAAAACCTTATTACCGAAGCTGCAAAACGTGCTCGTACTGTCATAAAAGCTAATCGTGATTTCTTAGAAAAGCTAAAAGATGCGCTTCTTGAAAAAGAAACGGTAGAAGCCGAAGAAGTCGAAAAAATACTTTCAGGTACCAAATTACCGAAAGAAGCAGCGTTATACTAAGTTTTTCTCGAATTTGAACACAAATACACCTATAATATTCGGTAAGGTTATCTAATGAACCGTTTTTTAACACGCGCTAACAAAAAACTATCACTTGGCTCCGCCGCAACACTACTTGCTGGCGCATCTTTGCTAGGTATTATTTTAGGTGTCTTACGTACGAAATTAATTAACGCAAACTTTGTTAATTTTGAATCCGATGCCTATTTTGCAGCCTTTAAAATCCCAGACTTTATCTTCTTTACACTAGCATCAGGTGCGCTCGGTGTAGCTTTTTTACCGATACTTAGTGAAAAGCTACAGCAAAATCGACAAAAAGCGTGGGATGTTGCAAGTTACATTTTAAACGCACTCGCGTTTGTTGGTTTCTTTGCGGCTGTGTTAATTATTATCTTTGCCGAACCACTTATAAAATACATAGTTGCCCCTGGCTTTACACCCGAACAGTTGCATCTGTCCGTTGCGATTATGCGCATTGTATCGGTAAATATATTTCTATTTTCGATTTCAACTGTTCTCTCAACTGTGCAGCAGGCCACAGGGCGCTTCTTCTTTTATGCGGTAGCGCCACTCTTTTATAATGGCGCCATTATCGCGAGTATTTACATATTTGGTGATAAGTATGGCATTGTAGGGCTGAGTTTAGGGGTTGCACTGGGTGCAATATTACAACTACTTGTTGTCGCGCTTGGTATGGTAGGTCTTAATTTTAGGTATCGACCGTATATTGATTTTAAAAATAAGAGCTTTAGGGAAGTGCTACGTATTTTACCAGCCCGTAGTGTCGACCAAGGTATCGACAATATTAATAGTATTGTCGAGACTCGGTTTGCATCACATTTAACAATTGGATCAGTTACTAATTACGAAAACGCGCTCGTGCTATATAACGCACCAGTGATGTTAATTGGTAATGCTATTTCGACTGCAGCCTTTCCACGTCTGACAATGCGTTTAGCCCAAGGTCGTGTAGATTTGTTCCGTAAGGAATTTATACGGGTGCTTCGAACCATGATTTGGATTGCCTTACCGGTGGTAGTGGTGAGTTTTTTCGCGCGTGGTTATTTAGCACGTATAATCTTTGCCCGAGGCAACAGTGTGATAGCACTTATATTTGGCTTCTTGTGCATCGCTATCTTTTTTAGAATTATCTATACCCTTATTTCACGCTACTTTTATGCCCATAAAGATACCAAAACACCACTGTATGTATCGATATTTGCCATCTTTTTAAACATTATTTTGGCATATAACTTATCAAAGCCAACAGCGTATGGAGTAAGTGGTCTTGCGTTGGCGCAAAGTATTGTAGCCGCATCCGAAGTGCTTATTTTAGTAACTATTATCGTTAAGCGTGACAGACATCTATTTAATCGTGCATTTTTATCTTCGCTTGGTAAAACACTATCAGTTACAGGTTTCAGTGCTTTTGCGGCTTTTATTACGGTACAGTTCTTGCCCCTTGGAGCATATGATACCGGTCTAGTGTTACTTATAAACCTTACAATAATTGCTGGTGTCACCCTTACGGTGCACACTGCGGTGTCGTACCTCTTTGAGCTCGAAGAGGCGAAAATTGTCGTCGAACGCATTCGTCGTTTTGCGCTTAGGCCGGTAAAACTCGATTAATAGAGTATAATAACCCCGATGCAGTACGACCACATTCGAAATTTTTGTATTATCGCCCATATTGATCACGGCAAAAGCACGCTCGCTGATCGTCTGCTTGAAATTACCGAAACAGTTGATAAGCGTAACATGAAATCCCAACTACTCGATAAGATGGACTTAGAACGGGAAAAGGGGATCACTATTAAGCTTGCTCCTGTACGCATGCAGTATAAAGATTATGAACTTAATTTAATTGATACACCGGGTCACGTGGACTTTAGCTATGAAGTATCTCGCAGTCTTGAAGCGTGTGAAGGTGCTATTTTGGTTGTCGATGCAAGTCAGGGTATCCAGGCGCAAACACTTGCAAACGTCTACCTAGCACTAGCTGCTGACCTTACAATTATTCCGGTACTTAATAAAATTGATTTACCAGCGGCTGATGTCGAACGCGTCAGTGCCGAAGTTATCTCACTTTTGGGCTGTAAAAAAGAAGATATCTTACATATTTCTGCCAAAACTGGTACCGGTGTGCCAGAAGTTCTCGACGCAGTTGTAGCGCAAATTCCGGCGCCAAAAGGTAACCGCGAAGCACCAACCAGGGCACTAATATTCGACAGTTATTATGACGATTATCGTGGGGTTATTTTGTACTTACGAGTGTTTGACGGTGCACTTAATAAGAGTGATTCGATGCAAATGATGGGTACGAATAGTAACGGTTTGGCACTTGAAGTTGGTTGTCTAAAACCAGATATGTCGCCAACAGACAAACTCGAAGCTGGTGAAATTGGCTACGTTGTGACCAACCTCAAAAGTACGCGTGAAGCACGTGTTGGCGACACAGTC
Organism: uncultured Candidatus Saccharibacteria bacterium; assembly: GCA_964566075.1. Taxonomy (GTDB): domain Bacteria; phylum Patescibacteriota; class Saccharimonadia; order Saccharimonadales; family CAIOMD01; genus CAZMHJ01. Next base: position 11,127 of record CAZMHJ010000025.1, read on the forward strand.
ACATTAACTAAGAATCCTGCCACAGAGCAATTGCCTGGCTATAAAGAAGTAAAACCATTTGTGTATGCCGGATTTTTCCCGGATAGTAACGAAAACTACCAATTACTAAAAGATGCTATCGAAAAGCTCAGCCTAAGTGATTCTGCCCTACAATTTGAGCCAGAAAACTCACCAGTGCTTGGTTTTGGTGTCCGCATTGGCTTTCTGGGCTTATTACACATGGACATTGTCAAAGAACGTCTTGAGCGCGAATACGGGCTCGAACTTGTTATTACAAACCCAAGTACCGATTACCAAATCACGCTTAATAATGGTACTGAGCTTGATATAAAAAGTGCCAGTGATCTGCCGGATCCAGCTCAAATTTTAGAAATTAAAGAGCCATGGATTAAAGGGGAAGTCGTTTGCCCGAAAGAATATGTAGGGGCGGTCATCCAACTTATTGTGCAAAAGAGGGGATTACATAAAAATCTCAGCTACGTTGACGCACAGCTTGCATTAGTAAGTTTTGACGCACCACTTGCAAATTTATTAACAGATTTCTATGACCAACTAAAAAGTATTACCAGTGGCTATGGCTCATTTAACTATGAACTACACGAATATAAAGCAGAAGACCTAGTACGATTAGACTTTTATGTTGCTGGTGAGCGTGTTGATGCACTCAGCGTGATGGTACATAAAACTGAGGCTGATAGTTTAGGCCGAGTAACCGTTAAAAAACTCAAAGAAGTAATACCGCGGCAAAACTTTCAAGTTGCCTTGCAAGCTGCGGTTGGTGCACGTTTTATCGCTCGTGAAGATTTAAGTGCCTATCGTAAAGACGTAACCACTGGATTATACGGTGGTGATGTAACTCGTAAAAAGAAGGTGCTCGCAAAACAAGCTAAAGGTAAAAAACGTATGAAACGCTTTGGTAAAGTAGACATTCCAGCTGAGGCCTTTACAGTCATGCTTAAGCGAGACTAATATGTACCACGCCAATAAAACGCGTCGCAAATACAAGAAACAATATAAAAAGGGTGACGATAGTTGCCCATTTTGTCCTCCAGTTGCTACAAACCGAAAAATAAAAGAGTTTAATCATTTTTACGTAATTGAAAATGGTGTTAAGTATGATTACTGGGAGGGCCATAGGGTTATCGAGCATCTGTTACTTGTTCCCCACGCACATATCGAAAATCTATCCGAACTAGATGCGAATCAACGCACAGAAATGATGGAAATTATTACAAAATACGAAACAAACGGCTATAGCGTCTATGCACGAGGAGTTAATTCACCAAGACGCTCAATAAAGCATCAACACACACATATTATTAAAATTGATGAAAAACAACTACGAACAATTCTGTTTATCAAAAAACCATATTTTCTTTTTAAGATTTAGATTTTAACGCAAGTAAATCCTGCAACACTTCTCCGACATGGGTGAGTGGGTTAACACCTTCGTATGTTTTGACGATTTCACCATCTGGGTTAATAAGATAGGTATTTCGATTTATGCCCATATATTCGCGACCCATAAATTTCTTTTTACCCCAAGCCCCAAAGGCTTGAATCGTTTCAGTCGACGTATCACTTAACAGGGTAAAGTTCAGCTTATGAGCATCGGCAAATTTTTTATGGCTGGCAACCGAATCTTTAGAAATACCAAGCACAACTGCACCGGCGTCTTCTAACACCTGTCTTCCATCTCTAAAACTACAGGCTTCTTTGGTACAACCTGGTGTTGCATCTTTTGGGTAAAAGTACACAATAACCCACTTACCTTTATATTGGCTAAGGGTATGAGTATCTCCGTTTTGGTCTAGTAGTGAAAAATCGGGTGATTGCATAAAACTCCTTTAAATAGCTTAGGTGTACACGGTATAGTATAGCTATATGGAGCAGTCGCAGCTAAAACATTTGCACGAATTCCAGCGGGTTTTACGCGACTACAAGCCAAGTCTCGAGATACTCGATATATTGCAAACTAACCAGCTTGTTATTGTAGCCGGTCCGTCAGCCTCAGGCCGCAATACCATTATCAACTCACTTATCATGACGGGCAAATACCATTTTTTGGTTTCAGATACGACCCGTCGCCCCCGCATAAATAACGGTATTCCAGAACGGAGTGGTGAGGAATACTGGTTTATAGACGAAGACACATTTTTGCATGGTCTTAAAAACGGTGCATACCTAGAGGCGGCCATCATTCATAATCAACAAGTATCAGGTATCAGTATTCGTGAGCTATACGGCGCGGCTGAAACTGGACGTGTCGCAATTACAGATATTGAAATTCAAGGTTGCGATAGTATTAAGAGTTTCAGTGATTCAACTATACCCATTTTTATTTTGCCACCAACATTCGAAGAATGGATGAAGCGTATGGATGGTAGGGGTGTTATGTCAGCAGACGAAAAGCGGCGCAGACTCATTAGCGCAGCAAACGAAATACAGTTGGCAACCCAGCGGTCATATTTTAAGTTTGTTATCAACTGGGATATTAAAGTCACGGTAGAAGAAATTCACGAACATATTATTAGTGGAAACTTTGGTGTTGCCGAACAAACAGCTGCCCATTCTCACGCCCAACAATTACTGGCAGACTTAGATAATTTTTTACGATAACAGATATAAATTAATACATTAGCACTCTTGACACACGAGTGCTAACTTACTTATACTAGATAGTGTTAGCAATGAGCTAGCGTGAGTGACAGACATGACTGACAGACAAGCAAGAATTTTAAACGCCATCGTTGAACAGTACGCAGAAGTTGCGGCCCCCGTGGGCTCGGTGTTACTGGCCAACCTTTTTGGCGTGTCGTCAGCCACCATCCGTGCCGAAATGGCCCGTCTAGAAGAGATGGGTTATATCGAACAGCCACACACTTCCGCTGGCCGTGTGCCAACAGACAAAGGCTATCGTTTCTATGTTAACCAGGTAACTGATGTTAACGAAACTGGTTTAGCGCCTTACGTGGATCGCAGTGCGAGAGCGATTGACGTTCGTGTACGCGGCGCTGGTGAGTCGGCTCAAGCAATCAAATCCGCAGTCGATAGCTTGGTCGAGATCACCCAAAACTTAGCAATCGCCACTATCGGTGACCAACTGTATATGAGCGGCATCTCAAACCTGTTTAGCCAACCAGAATTTGCCGACGGCACAGCCGTGCACGAAGTCGCACAGCTACTTGATAACTTAGAACCATGGTTGCGCGAAGCACAGCCAAACGAACCACTGAGCGTCTATATTGGCCAAGAAAATCCAATTGGCAAAGCCAGCGGCTGTACGTTAATTGTGAGTCGATTCCGTAGCCCATACAGTGACCGCAGTTACATTGGTATTGTTGGTCCAACGCGCCAAAGCTATCGCACGGTCATGAACTTAGTTCGTCACACCGGCCAAACACTAGAAGCAAGTTTATTCAGATAGGGGAAAATAATGACAAAGCCAAAGACACCAAAACAAGCTAAAGAAGACGAAAAGTTAGTTGAGCTCACTGCAGACTTACAGCGAGTTCAAGCAGACTTTATAAACTATCGTCGCCGTACCGAAGAAGAAAAGGTACGGGCTTCGCAAGCTGGCAAAGAGCAAGCCGTGCTGGCACTATTACCCGTGCTTGATAATATCGAACGTGCCATTGCGCACGAACCTGCAGATATTAAAGATCACCAATGGGTAAAAGGTGTGAGTGCGATTGCTGCACAGCTCGAATCACAGCTTGAGGCAATTGGCCTTAAAAAAATTGGTGTTGTTGGCGAGCCATTTGATCCAAACATGCACGAAGCGGTCAGTATGGGCGAAGGTGATGGTGACACAGAGGTGATAGCCGCAGTTTTACAGAC
>CAZMHJ010000026.1:0-14512 GCA_964566075.1 uncultured Candidatus Saccharibacteria bacterium
GTGTCTCAGTCCCAGTCTGGCTGATCATCCTCTCAGACCAGCTACCGATCGTCGCCTTGGTGAGCTTTTACCTCACCAACAAGCTAATCGGACGCAGGCCATTCCCAAACCGCCGAAGCTTTAATCCGAAGATCACATGCGGTATTAGCCACCCTTTCGGGCAGTTATCCCTCAGTTTGGGGTATGTTCCTACGCGTTACTCTGCCGTCCGCCGCTCGCCATCATCTCTCACCACTTCCCCGAGTTATTTGTGAACTTTAATGGTCACAACTACCGAAAGGTGGTGAGAGACATGCTGCCGCTCGACTTGCATGTATTAGGCACGCCGCCAGCGTTCATCCTGAGCCAGGATCAAACTCTCCAAAAAAGAGTAGATCTTTAAATCTACAAAATTTCGCTGACATATTCGAAATTACTAAGTAATTATCTAATCAACATTGACGTTGACGCTGCACTATTCAATTTTTAACGTCCATTTTTTTGGCCACTCTAATAGAGGCACCTCAAAAGCAACAGATGTAATCATAGCGCAAATGAAGTTTTGGGTCAACCCTAAAATTGGCAATTTGTGTTGTAACAAAAGCTACTAAAAAGTTGCTAGTGTTAGTAAACCTACTAAGACGCCAACGACTGCCCCGGCGACCACTTCAACAGGGGTGTGGCCACGAGCTTTATCTAACTTTGTTGTTAGCTTGTGCTTGCTTGCATGGGCTAATTCCTTGATGGCAACGGTTTGTTCACCGGTAGTCCGGCGCACACCCATAGCGTCATATATTACAACTGCAGCAAAGGTTGCAGCGACGGCAAACACGGCACTATCAAAGCCTAGATTTACCCCAATAACAGTTGCCAGTGCCACAGTAAGAGCTGTGTGCGAACTAGGCATACCGCCCGACTGTACCATCTCACCCCACTGCAAGCCCTGTCGGCGCATCGAAAAGATAAACTTAAGCGACTGCGCAATGACCCAGCCAAGGAGCGGGGCGATGAGATACTGGTACTTTTGCATATTCTATTCCGTATCAGGTTCAGACGATTCTTCGTCTTCACTTATACTATCGCGCACGAGCGCCAATGATGCAACGGTATCGTTCGCGTTCAATCTCATAATACGGACACCTTGTGTTGCGCGGCCAAGTTCTGGAATATCTTTAAGACCTAGGCGAATCGTTTGGCCGTTAGTCGAGATAATAATTACCTCGTTAGCCTCTTCGGTAAGGGTTGCAACACCCATGAGCTTACCGGTCTTGGTGTTTACCACGGCTGAACGGATACCAACACCACCACGGGCGTGTGGCGTAAACTGAGCCACCTTGGTGCGCTTGCCGTAGCCAAGTTCGCTAATCACAAAGATGCTTGAGTTATCTTCGACAAGATCCATACCAATTACTTGGTCTCCGGCACGTAAGCGGATACCACGCACACCACGGCTGACACGACCCATTGGGCGCACATCTTTTTCGTGGAAGCGAATCGCTTGACCCATTTGTGTTGAAATGACCACTTCGTTGTCGCCGCTACTAAAGCGAATCCATTTTAGTTCGTCACCTTCATCAAGGTTAATGGCAATTAAGCCAGAACCACGTACGTTCTTATATTGCTCGTAGGCAGTCTTCTTAACGACGCCCCGGTAGGTACACATGAATAGGTAACCACTTTCTTCGCTTCGGCCGACTCGAATAACCGAGCTTACCTTCTCTTCTGGCTGTAACTGCAAGAGGTTCACAATTGCGATACCCTTAGCATTTAAGCCGGTTGTTGGGACTTCATATGCCTTTAAGCGGAAGACACGACCACGGTTTGTAAAGAATAGTAAGTAGTCATGCGTACTAGCCATTACAACATGTTCAATCAAATCTTCTTCGCGTGTTGTCATGCCACGACGGCCCTTACCACCACGCCCCTGCTTCTTATATTCAGCTTCTGGACTACGCTTGATATAGTTAGCTGTTGTAAGCGTTACCACAACTTGTTCATCAGGAATCAGCTCTTCGTCACTAAATTTACCAAGCTCATTTGGGATAACTTTGGTACGACGGTCGTCACCATATTTATCGCGGAGTTCTTTTAGCTCATCTTTGATGATACCCAAAATACGTTGCTCGTCAGCCAAAATAGCTTGTAGTTCAGCAATTAACTTACGAAGTTCTGCAAGTTCTTCTTCAATCTTTTTACGCTCAAGGCCTGCGAGAGCACGAAGTTGCATTGCAAGGATAGCTTTAGCCTGGATTTCACTGAGTTTAAAGCGTTTCATAAGGTTCTTCTGGGCTTCTTCGGTGGTTTCGCTACCACGGATGATGCTAATAACCTCATCAATGTGATCCAGCGCAATCGTCAAACCCTCTAAGATGTGGGCACGAGCCTCTGCTTTGCGGAGTTCGTACTCGGTACGACGGCGAACCACAATCTGACGATGCTTAATATACTCTTGCAAGATGTCAGTTAGTCCAAGGACTCGTGGCTGAATACCATCAATCAAGGCAAGCATATTAAAGTGGAACGATGTCTGTAGTGGGGTCAGCTTATAGAGCTGGTTCAAAATCTTCTTTGGATAAGCGTCTTTTTTAAGATCTACCACAATCTTAACTGCGCCACGAGCACTCTCGTCGCGAAGGTCAGAAATACCAAGTAACTTCTTATCTTTTACAAGGTCAGCAATCTTTTCGAGCAAGCTCGCCTTATTAAGACCGTATGGGATTTCGCTAATAACAATACGGTGTGTGCCCTTTTTGCTGCGTTCTTCGATATCAGCGACACCACGAACGACAATACCACCGCGGCCGGTTGCATACGCGGTGCGCAAACTGTCGCGACCAAAGATAATACCACCGGTTGGGAAGTCAGGACCTTTTACGTACTCGAGTAAATCATCGAGTGTAGCTTCCGGATGATCAATAAGATGCGTCGTTGCATCGATGATTTCAGTAATGTTATGTGGTGGAATAGACGTCGCCATACCAACCGCAATACCAATCTGACCATTCAAAAGGAGGTTAGGAAGCTTAGCAGGTAGAACCACTGGCTCTTGCAAGCGACCATCATAGTTATCACGAAAATCAATCGTTTCTTTATCTATATCACCGAGCATTTCGTCGGCTGGTCGAGTCATACGAGCTTCGGTATAACGCATGGCAGCTGGCGGATCACCGTCCATCGAACCAAAGTTACCCTGGCCATCAATTAACGGATAGCGGAGTGACCAGTCTTGGGCCAAACGAACCATAGAATCATAAATAGCACTGTCACCGTGAGGGTGAAAATCACCCATCACCGCACCAACAACAGTGGCACTTTTACGGTGTTTTTGGCCGGCACGGAGGCCGTCGCGGTTCATCGTATATAAAATACGGCGGTGCACTGGCTTTAGACCGTCACGTACATCTGGCAAGGCACGGTCAATAATCACACTCATCGAATAGCGTAAGAAGCTATCTTCCATGATATTTTCAACGGTGCGAAGCTCAAGCGACTTTGAGTGGGTTTGCGCGTCTAGAATTTCGCCTTCTATAGGGGTATTTACTTCTTCGTCCATAGTTTAAAAATCCAAATCATCATGCTTAATAAACTTTGCGCGCGACTGAATAAAGTTCTTGCGCAGCTCGACCTCATCACCCATTAACTTGGTAAAGATTGCGTCTGCCTTTTCGGCGTCTTCAACCTTCACACTAATAAGTACACGATGTTCAGGGTTCATGGTCGTATTCCATAACTGGTCAGCGTCCATTTCACCAAGACCTTTAAAGCGCGAGATAGTTACACCTGCTTGCTTTAGTACGTCATCAGTTTCATCAACGGCAACACCTTTTTCTTTACGCTCTGCGATAACTTCATTGATAACGCGGCTACGTTCGTCTTCATCGTAGGCGTAAATCTTCTTTTTGCCGTAGTTGATGCTATAGAGCGGCGGCTTTGCAAGGTATATATGACCACCATCAATCAACGGGCGCATGTAGCGGAAGAAGAATGTGAGCAACAACGTGCTAATGTGCGAACCGTCAACGTCGGCATCGGTCATGATAATGATGCGATGATAGCGGAGGCCATCAAGGCTAAATTGCTCGTCGATACCAACACCAAGTGCCTTAATAAGGCTAACGATTTCGTTATTCGCAAGCATTTTATCGAGTCGGGCGCGCTCAACGTTTAGCACCTTACCACGGAGTGGCAAGATAGCTTGCGTTCTACTGTCGCGACCACTTTTAGCCGAACCACCAGCTGAGTCACCCTCTACGAGGTAAATTTCTGATGCTGCCGGGTCTTTGCTCGAACAGTCAGCAAGCTTACCTGGCATACTTGCGCCATCGAGCACTCCTTTACGGATGATGCTATCGCGGGCAGCACGGGCTGCTTTACGAGCACGTGAAGCGAGTAGTGCTTTACCAATAATTCCCTTGGCAACATTTGGATTCTCTTCTAGGTAGTACGCAAAATATTCTGCCATTACCTTGTCTACATAGCCACGGATTTCTGGGTTACCGAGCTTGTTCTTGGTCTGGCCTTCAAACTGTGGATCAGGAATCTTAACTAAGATAACTGCAGTTAAACCTTCGCGACAGTCTTCGCCAGTTAAGTTTTCTTCTTTTTCTTTTAAGAGTCCGTTCTTACGAGCGTAATCATTAACAACACGGGTAAGTGCTGTTCGAAAACCAATTAAGTGAGTACCGCCATCGGGGTTAAAGACGTTATTGGCAAAAGCTTTTACCGTCTCGTTAAAGCTGTCGTTGTACTGAATAGCAACTTCAACCATAACGTCTTCGATTTGTTTTTCGACATAAAAGACTTTATCGCCTACGACATCTTTACCAATATTGAGGTGTCGTACATAGCTTTGAATACCACCTTCAAAATAAAAACTGTAATCATCACCAGTTCGCTCGTCATAAACAGTCGTTTTAACACCTTTTGTGAGATAAGCTTGGTGCCTTAGGTAGTCAACGACCCAATCGTATTCGAGTGTCGTTACCTGGAAAATCTGGTCGTCTGGCCAGAACGAGATTGTCGTACCAGTATGATCGGTCTTACCAACCACTTCGAGTTCTGATGTTGGCACACCTCGCTCGTAGGTCTGGCGATAAATCTTACCGTCTTTATGTACATCAGCAATAAGCTTCGATGAAAGTGCGTTTACAACGCTAATACCAACACCGTGCAGACCACTTGATACCTTATAGCCACCGCCGCCAAACTTACCACCGGCGTGCAGAATTGTCAGCACGGTTTCAAGCGTGCTTTTACCCGTTTTAGGGTGAACGTCTACAGGAATACCACGCCCGTTATCGATGATAGTAACACCACCATCTTCGAGCATGCGAACGCTAACTTCAGTCGCTTCGCCGGCAATGGCTTCGTCGATTGAGTTATCGGCAATTTCCTTAATTAAATGATGAAGTCCATCACGACCAGTACCACCAATGTACATTCCCGGACGTTTACGGACAGGCTCGAGCCCCTCGAGCACCTGAATCTGGTCAGCATCATAGCTGGCTGAAGTGTCTTTTTGTTTAGCCATACCCTCTACAACTCTTATATTTTAATGCTCCAACTATTATAGGTGTTATCACCTAATTACACAACCATAAGCTACTTGATTGATTGCATAAAAATATGATTCAATGTGATCAGAGGTTTTTATACCTATTTATAAACATAAAAAACAGAGAGCGGCAAAACAGCGCTATGTTCCGCAAATTAGTTTCCAACCTCCCCTTTCAACCAGCCTTATTGGGCCAGGTTTCTTTTTATTTGCATCGCATGCGCCAAGAAGAATCACTCCGGCGAATTGGTTTTGCCTTAATGGCAGTCGTTGTTGTATTACAGCTATTTGCTATGTTCTCACCCGCCAAACCATCACTCGCAACTAGTTCAGCAGATATTATTTACGGCGCAAATAGCCGAGACGATGTATTGACCGCATACCGAAATAATCGTGACCAAATTGGTCACAATGATATTAAGGCAATTTATAACTACTATGGTATTGGTGCAGACCAAATCGCAAACGCCAAATTAGTGCACATTAGTGATGGAGATGGTCATGACTACATTAATACGTCTCGTAGTACTACCCGCTGGCAAGATACGTTCGTTAAAATTCCTGGTGCTTCTGATGGTGGCATATATGAATTTTCGCTTTCCTACTGGCGCCAAGGCCAATACCCGAACGGCTATCCAGCTCTTACGGGTATGAGCACGTATGGCTTCAGGTTTTGGATTTTGCTCAAAGGTTGCGGCAATATTGTTTACGAAAAAGGTGCTAAAAAACCAAATCTAGATATCGTTAAAAAACGTACTTCTGGTGCAACGGTTGCACCTGGTGATGCTTCAACTTACTCTATCGAATTTAGAAATGCAGGCTTAGCTAATGCTAATGGTGTTACTATAAGCGACCGCCTAGCGCCCGAATTTAGTTATGTCGCTTACACCAGTAATGTCGATCTGACTTTTGCGCATAGTGGTCAGCAACTCACGTGGAAGATAAAAAACACAGGAAGTACCTTAGCCCCATCGACACGTTGGTACTGGATTACGGTAAAAGTAAAAGCTAAAGACATATCGGCAAATTCACAAAAAGTCTGTAATGCTAGTTCGATTGACGCCTCTAACGCGGGAGCAGCGAGTTCAAGCGGAACTGACACCACTCACTGTGTAACGATTAATAAACCACTCTGTCCTGGTACGGGCTTACCTGTTCCGCCTGGTGGTGTAAGTAAATGTACTGTTACATGTCCCGATGGTTCAACGGTTGGGTACGACAAAACGTGTCCGGTGCCACAACTCAGTTGCCAGTCACTTCAGGTTGCCGCTGAGCCAGCCTGGAACAGTCGCAAATACGAAACCACGATTGTGATGCAAAAAGGTGCTGTAGCGAAGCAGATTGATTACTACGTTAATAATACGAAGGTTGGTTCACAACCAATGGCAAGTGGCTCAACAAGCCAATTCTTTAGCTATACCTTCCCTAAGGAGGGAGACTATAAGGTTCGAGCTGATCTTATTGCAACCACCGGCACGGTACAGCCTGGTGGTAATTGTGCGGTTACCGAAACCATTACAAAGCCAACTCAACCAACACCACGCATTAGTACTGATAAAGGTGTGACAAACCTAACGCAAAAAATTGCCGATGCAAATGGCACCACTGCGCATGCTGGCGATGTACTTCGTTACACGTTAACTATTGCCAATACTGGTGATGCACCCGCAACTGATTTTGCACTCAGTGGTGAATACGGCGAAAATATTGCGGATATTATGGAGTATGCTGATCTAACTGATAAAGGTGATGCAACGCTCAATGAAACAACGAAGGTACTAACCTGGGCACCGGTCACTATACCTGCGGGTGGCCAAGTCCAGAAAACATTCACCGTAACCATTAAAAATCCCATCCCTGCCACACCAACTTCAGTTTCAAACCCACTATCATTTGATTATGTTATGCATAATAAATATGGTCGTGATGTGAGTATAAACCTCGATAAGCCTGCTAATAAAATTATCGAACAAACAGCTACTTCCCTACCAGAAACTGGTCCTGGTACCGGCATGTTTGTAACAGCAATTGTTGTTATGGTTGTTGGTTACTTCTTCTACCGTAGTCGCTTACTTACAAAAGAACTCGAACTTGTACATCACGAATATAGCGCAGGAGGATTATAGTAATGAGCGAGCAACTCCGTTCCCACGAACAACACACTACCCCAGAAGTAACAACAGAACATATCGACAGGCTTAAAGATATTGAGCAAAAAGCTCACGAAGCTCACCATGAACATGCCGAAAAGCTCGATGCTATTCGCGCTAAGGTAGAACACGAGGCTCATTCTGCCGAAGAAATAAAAGATAAAGAAGAGTCTGTAACCGAACGGCAACCACTCCATCATCACATTACCAAGCGCATCAAAAAAGAACAGTACAAACAAACCTTAAAACAGGTACAGTCACATCTATCAAAGCCAGAAAAGCGCTTCAGTAAGGTAATTCATCAACCAGCTGTCGAATCAGCTAGCGAGGTTGGCGCCAAAACGATTGCTCGTCCTTACAGCATTATCGGTGGTGCATTATTTGCGATTATTGGTAGCTTTACCGTGCTTGCGGTTGCAAAACATGTTGGTTTTGCAGTACCAAACAGTATCTTCTTTATATTGTTCGTTCTAGGTTATTTAGTCGCACTGATTATTGAGTTTGTAGTCCGTATACTTCGGAAAGCAAGCCCTAAACACCGACGACGTCACACTACGAGCTACTAACAACTGGTAAGCTTTGCCATTCTGCGTGATTATACGGGCTCACAGCCGATCGTTTACCGCGCCATGACTCATTAAGCATTGTTGTCGCAACATGCGGTCCAGCAGCCCCATAACGCCTCACAAGCGCATCCATTGCCTTAAGTAGATCATCAGTATAATTCGACGAGTCAGATAACAGACTTAATTGCTGTACAGTCCTCAGTTCAGGCAGCAAAACCATCGCCTTTATATATGACTTGTCAGACTCAAACAGCATATCAAGAGCAGCTTCTGCTGTTTGAGTAAGCACGAAGGTGTCGTCACTCCATTCACCAAACGTTAGCTCAGTCGCCACCCCTTTACCGTGTATTTTACCGGGTACTCGGTATCGAATCGAAATGATCATTCTGTCGGCCACTAGCTCTTTTTTGCGTAGCTTCGCAGCGAGCTCAGATGTAAATACCGCCAGAGATGCACGTAATGCATTTTTATCAGTAATAGAAGCGCCAAATGAACGGCTGTACATAATTGATTTCTGATGAGCCGGCTTTGCCGTGCTACCCTCACTCCAACCCTGTAATTGAAATAACAAATCTTTTGTAGGTGCATCAAGTAGACCAAGCGCCTGACTGTGGATATCTAATTTCGTAAAGTCATACGCAGTGCGAATACCACATACTTCAAGTTTCGGCGCTAAGCGTCTACCAATACCCCAAATATCCCCAACTTTTGTTTGCTTAAGTATCGCCTCTGTTGCCGGGTTATCAATGTCTATTACGCAGACACCGTCTTGTTTTTTTGCTACATGCGATGCCAGCTTTGCTAAGGCATGTGACGAACCAATACCAATACTCACCGGTAACCCTGTCCACTCAAGTATTGTTTGGCGTAGCGTAGCTGCCCACTTGGCAGGATCTTTAACACGACCGTCCTGGATAATTAAAAAAGATTCATCAATAGAGTAGACCTCAATTGAATCTGCAGGAATTGCCCTTAAGATGCCTTGCATACGCTTGGCGAAGTGTCGGTACAGCAAAAAATTAGCTGATAATACTTCGGCACCGATGCTATCAAGGACCGCCTTACATTCGTGGTATGGCTGTCCCATTTTCACACCAGCTTTTTTTACCTCTGAAGAACGAGCAACAACACAGCCATCATTATTCGACAGTACCGCCACCGGTTTACTCTGCAGGTGTGGTTGCATGATACGCTCACAAGATGCAAAAAAATTATCACAGTCAATTAACACTACCATGTGGTTATTCTAGTGCGATGGCCTAAGTGCGCGCAACGTAAAGGTGACAACGCCCCAAATGGTAAGCTCGTCACCTTCGTTGATGAGTATATCTGCGAATTGCTTGTTTTCTGCTTGTAGCCGTACTACACCACCCTTTTTACGGAGCCGCTTTAGGGTATATGCACCGTTTAAAACTGCCACCACGATATCACCTTCCTGTGGGTGTAGTGATTTATCAATTACCACGATATCTCCGTCATATATACCAGTATCTTGCATTGAATTGCCGGTGACACGCATAAAAAAAGTTGCTGCCGGGTTACGGACGAGCAGTTGGTTTGTGTCGAGTGGAGAAGTATCGAGTTCTTCGCCTGGCGAAGGAAATCCAGCCTGAACCAGATTAGTTAAGAGCGTAGGTAACTCACTATTGTTGTTGGTCGTCGGCATATTGCATGTTGCCTTCTTTATCGATGTAAATGGTGTCGTTGTGCTCTAATACATCGCTTGTTTTCTTCGGAGCTGGTTCTGGAGCTTGCTTTAGTTGCTCGACTGGTTCTGGAGGATTTTTAACGAGGCTTTGACGAAGTTCATCAGCAATTGAATTTACTTCTTTTGCATCTATCGCCCCACTTGATATGTTCTGGCCTGCTTGCGCATCAGCATACGAAACCGAGTTACCGCTATCAAGCTTTACATCCGCTGGTTTTATCGGCTCGACGGGTGGTTTAGGGGTAGCCGATACCGGACCACTACCCACTGGCGCCGTCGCTTTTCTTTTAGCGAGCCATTCATCTAGGAACGATGACTGGCCACCAACCGGACCCGGCTTTGTGGGTGCACCTGGTGGGCCAAATGGAGAACCGCCGCCAAAGGCTGGCTTTGGTGCTGGTTCGGTCTTTAAACGCTTAAAGATTTCAGCTTCAACTTGTGCTTTTGGTCGCCCGTGCTTTGCAGCCGAGAGCTGTTTTAGGGCACCTTCTAGCTGCTTGTTAGCGTTACCAAGTACTGGCAAGTCTGCCATGCTAAATGGCTGTGTCGGTACGCCACCAATCAACATACGTACTACAGCGTTATAGTTTGGTAGCTGCTGCAAATCATCGATATCAAATATTGGTCTAAATTGTTTTTCGAGTACTTCGGCATCAGCCGTACCAACACGGTGCGCAATAACGGTACCAATATTACCAAAAACTGCGTCGCGGATTTCTTCACTCAACTGGCTAATAAACTGGTTAGCGACGATAAGATTAAGACGATACTTTCGTGCCTCACTTAGGATAGTAGCAAATGAGTCCGTCGAGAAGTTCTGGAACTCATCAACGTAAAGGCTAAAGTCTTTTCGTTCTGATTCAGGCATATTAGCACGGCTCATAGCGGCAGCCTGGAACTTCATCACAAAAATCATACCGAGTAACTTAGAGTTAAGCTCACCTGTACGCCCCTTGCTCAAATTGACGATGAGAATCTTGTTGTTATCCATAATATCGCGCAAATCAAAGGAGCTTTTAGTTTGACCAATGATATTACGCATCATTTCGTTCGACATAAAGGCGCCAAATTTACTGACAACCCAGGCGGTTACTTCGCCAGCTTCATTCGAGCGCTGTGAATTTGGATATTCTTTAGTCCAAAAATCTAACACCATCTGATCGGTTACATACTTCAGTTTTTGCTTCATAAAATCGTTATCAACAAGCAGTTTTGGAATATCGATAAAAGTACCGCCATTTGGGTCTGACATTAGCAACAATGCACAGTTACGAAAAATGTGTTCATAACGCGGACCAATAATCCCTTGTCGTTGTGGGTCATATAATTTATACAGCATTGATATAACTTCTTGGATTAAGAAGTCTTTTTGTTCAGGCAAGCTATACTCAAACAAGTTAAGTCCCAGTGGGTAGTCCATGTCAGATGGGCAAAAGTAGATAACATCTTCTGTGCGTTCCTTCGGGACCATACCAAGTAGTTTTTCAGCTGTATCACCATGTGGATCAACAAAAGCAAAACCTCTACCTTCAATCATGTCTTGTAGGGCTAAGTTCTCTAGAAATGTAGATTTACCAGTACCGGTCTGTCCAACCACGTACATATGACGTCGGCGATCATTCTCACTCAAACGTATCGGCTTTTTGGTACCTCTAAAAACGTTATAACCTAACAGCAAGCCGTTATCTAGTAGGTTACGCGGGCCGTCGACTTGTTTAGATGACTGGCGTTCTAGCTGTGTGGTTGGTATGTTCGACGAATCTGGGAAATGAAATAATGTTGCAAGTTCTACAGCATTAAGGATATTACTATTCTGCTCGGGTGGGAAGAATCGTAAAATATACGCTGTCACAAAGCTTTCTATATCTTTAGCAGGTATAAATTTGAAGCCGTTTTTGCCAGGCGAATCAAACAGCGAAAACGTTGCGACTATGTTACCAAGTATCGCTTGCGATCGTTGTGAAATGTTCGACGATGCTACAACCCGTATTAAAACCTCATAGCCAGGTTGTCGAGTTTTATCCTCTACTGCTTCAGCTATTGATTGCTGCAAACTTGTACCAGGCTTATCTGCTTTTTCGCCGACTTCTTTCTCTTTTGCTTCTGGTGGTTTTACGGGTGCGATAAACAGTTGTTTAGCCCACCAAAAGGTTAGGTCACTTCCTTTACGACTTTTCTTGCCTTCGCGTAATCGATTAGCTTCTGTAGTCGCTGTTTTGGTCCAGCCCTCTGCGGCAGGCCTAAGGAGTATCTGTATTCCTGCACCGTCCTCTTTATCAAGACTCGACAGCGAATTGAGTAGTGATTGCATGGTATCACGCTTTAAATCATGGAATGTCGCAATAGGATACGCAAACTGCTCTTTAAGCACCAGTTCACCACCAGTAGTGCCGCTTAATTTACCAACTGGGCTAAAAATATTATGTTCTGCTACTTCTTCAAGTCGAGCATTAGGGTAGGCACTTAGTACCGCTTGCTCTACGACCGAAACAAGTGCGATTGGTACTGCCGCGTAAAAATACACTAGGCCCTTGTTAGCGACGATTTCAAAACTGATATGTCGCTGCCCATAAAACTTACTCCTAAACCCCTTCTGAGCAGTACTAGCAATAATGTTATAGAGTACTTGAGCTTTTGAAATGTTTTCATCGGCTACATCACGTGCATCTCTACCTTGGCTCACGACATCATCACTCATCGGTGGCAAGTGAATGAGAAGTGGGACCATCTTAAGGCCTCTTTCGTAGTTCTTTGCTTCTCGTAGTAATTTACGAGTTCGCCATAGTAGGAAGAAAGCCAATAAGAATAATGCTAGAAAAATAATTGCTAAAACACTGAGTAGCGTTGAGTTCATACGCCCCCCTTATGCTGCACGTTCTTCTGGTTGGTTAATCTCTTTCCCATAACGCTTCTTCATGTAGTCACTCTTAAACATAGAAAGCGCTGTAGACTGCTGATGCGGATCAAGTTTTGTCTGTTCCACAATAGTCTTTGCCTTCTCAACCCATTCTTTTTCAATTACATCGACATCATCAGCATTTGTGGGTGAGCCTTGTGCGGGTGTCGTTTGAGATGCCGGATCAACGACAGGTATTACAGCGGGGTCTGCCACAACTGCTGCCTGTGCTTGCGCTACAGCGCTCGATGCTTGTGAAATTCGTTCACCAACAGGAGCCTGACCCACTTGTTCTGGGTATGGCACTACAAAATCGCCAGACTCATTCTGAGGCATTATCCTCTCTGGTCGCGGTAACTCTGGGCTAGGCAGATTTTGGTGCTGGTCCATCAGAGGTTAGTATACAAAAAATAAACTACAAATTATATAGCTAGCGCTTATTTTATGACGCCACGTCTTAACGTATACCAAATAACAAGTACAGGCACTCCTACCGCCAGCGCAATATCAATCACACTTACACTACTTAAAGAGGCCAGTGCAATAATGATCGTCGGTGAAAACCCTAACACAATTGCAATAAAACGACGTTCAGATGCCGAAATAGACGTATACGCTAAATCGAGAAAAAGTATTATGACAAAAAAACTGACAACATATACCAACGAAAATATAATTAAGTAAAGTGGTAGACGAGCATTATTAGGCGTTGTTGACGCTAACACCGCAAGTAAACAAAGTATTGATATAAGTAAAGCAATTATTTTTTTATTCATTCTAAAACTTATTTTAACCTAAAAATTGAATACCCGCCTCCAACCAGGCGGGTATTCACCAACAACAGAAAGCCTTATTGGTGTCCCGAGGGGTAAAACCGCCCTTTAAAATTGAATTTATGGCGCTTACCTTATCCCCGGAACTACTGACTGACCGCTCTCTCGTAGTAACGAGTGAGCGATATCCGTGACACGATGCAGAGGCATTCGTGCTCGTTTTTAGTAAGTTTTTGTATTTGACTTACTGATTCAAACTTAGCACAAAAACTGCTTCGTGTCAACGATATTATGTAGACTTTTAAACAATAATCATCTGTAATATATAAAAATATTTAGTTGTAATTATAATAACGATATTGATACTTCTCATGCGTATACATAATATATTAGCCTCGTTTTGCGACTAGTATGTCGTTATAGTGCTACGTTTTTACTTTGAATCACTTCAGCCCAAAATGGGCTACCGTGTCATTTATCTCACCCGCGCCAGTGGGTTTTGAATTTGCATATAAAGATTGGCCATGCCATATTACGTGCATATTACATGCTGGATGTTTTTGCTATTGATCACCTTCACGTCCAGGCGCTCAATGAGTTTCTTGTGCTTGTGGCTTCGAATCAATCACGCATTGAACTTGCACTATCATCGACGGCATATTTTGGGTCGAATAATGATAAGGGCTTAGTTCTGCTGTACCAGCAGCAGCAGCAATCCCTACATGCGTTACATACCAAGTTAACCACCACACTTGAAGCCGATTATCACGCCACGCTCAATAACCCTGAATATAACAATGAAGGTTATATACCGCACGAAACATTAGGCACCAATCCGGGACTCGCATCACAGCAAAGTATTGTTATTGATACCCTCGCTTTGGTT
>CAZMHJ010000027.1:0-10611 GCA_964566075.1 uncultured Candidatus Saccharibacteria bacterium
CCATAGCTTTTACGTTGGTTATACCCATGTCGTCACGAACTTTTTTGATTGCCTGACATTCGAGTACAAAGGCCTCGCGGTATGATTCGCTATAGTAGCGGCTTGCACCACGCCAACCAATCATCGGGTTGTTTTCGACTGGTTCAAACTGTGTGCCACCAATTAGGTTGGCATATTCGTTCGTCTTGAAATCACTAAAACGAATAATCACATCGTTTGGGTAAAAGGCAGCACCAATGATTGAAATACCTTCTGCAAGTTTATCGACAAAGTATTGCGCCTTGTCATCATAGCCTTTAGTAAGTTCTTTAATCTGGGCACGGACACCCTTATCTTTTACTTGATCAAAATGTAGGAGTGCAAGTGGATGAATTTTGATGTGTGAATCAATGATAAATTCTTCGCGGGCCAACCCAACACCATCATTTGGAATTAACGAATACGTGAATGCATGGTCAGGTGAGCCGATGTTCATCATAATTTTGGTATGAGGGCGTTGTAAGTCCTTAACGTCAGTTCGATCGACTTCGTAATGCAAAATACCTTCATATACAGTACCTTCGTCGCCACCACCGCCACAGCTCACGGTAACTTCTTGGCCATCGTGTATCAGTTCGGATGCGTTGCCGGTACCAACCACGCACGGAATACCAAGCTCTCGTGAGACGATTGCAGCATGACAAGTACGACCACCCTTATCGGTAACAATAGCACTGGCTATTTTCATAATTGGCACCCAGTCAGGGTCGGTCATTTCCGTAACCAAGACATCACCTTCTTTAAAGTCATCGATATCTTTGACGCTCATAATCTTATTGACCTTACCGGCACCAATTTTATTACCGACACTTGTACCCTTAATGATTACATTGCCTTCTTGGGCTAAGCGATACTCTTCGATAATGTTTTCGTCACGACGCGACTGCACAGTTTCGGCGCGAGCTTGCACAATATACAACTGGCCATCGTCTTCATCGAGTGCCCATTCAATATCCATTGGGTGGCCATAGTGTTGCTCGATGAGCATACCCCAGTGAGCCAATGTTTTTACTTGGTCATCAGTAATTGAAAACCTATCTTGGTCATGTACTGCAACCGGCAGATTCTTTGTACGGTTACCAGCTGTTGGCACCATTTTGAGTTTTTTACCACCTAAACGACGTTTTAGGATTGCCATGGTTGGTTTAAAGACAATAAATTCGTCTGGGCTTACATGGCCTTGCACGATGTTTTCGCCAAGTCCATAAATAGAACTCACAACAACGGCGTTCTTAAAGCCTGATTCTGTATCGATGGTAAACATGACGCCAGCACATTCACTACGTACGGCTACCATCTGTTGAATACCAACCGAGAGCGCTACCTTCATATGGTCGAAACCATTTGTAACACGATATACAATTGCACGATCTGTAAAGAGCGAAGCAATACATTCTTTAACTGACTTTACAACTTCTTGCTCACCCTTAATGTTTAAAAAGGTAGCTTGCTGACCGGCAAAAGATGCATTTGGTAAATCCTCAGCAGTAGCTGATGAGCGAATCGCAACAACCATATCATCGTCACGGCCACATTTTTGACACAATTCACGATAACCACGCTTAATTTCTTCTTCAAAGTCGTATGGTAATTGTGCGCCAACAATTAAATCACGAATAGCAGAGCCCCGAGCAGCAAGATCGTGGATATTATTAACGTCGAGACCCTGTAAGTGATCACTAATTTGCTGGTTTAAACCAGCTTGCTCTAAGAAATACCGGTAGGCATCGGCGGTAGTTGCTACACCATTTGGTAAATACACGCCCTGTGGCCGAAGATGATGATACATTTCGCCCAGAGAGGCATTTTTACCACCCACCTGTGGTATGTCGTCAATTGATAATTCCTCGAAAAATTTAAGATATTTATACATTTCGCCGTGCCTTGTTAATTTACTTCGCCTCCATCATACCACCGTAGCGCGAATAATGCTTGTGTTTGTTTTTAAGACACTGTACGTATAGGGGTGGTGGTATACTGGCAGTATGGATATGCAGAAAATAAAAACGATAAAACAATGGCTTGGTAGCGGCTCAATTAACTTTTTTGGCCCCCCTTTTTCAGGTAAAGATACGCAAGCGAAACGAATTGCTGAGGCAATTGGTGGGGTCGTTGTTTCGGGTGGAGATATCTTACGGCATAGTCACGGAGACACCGAAGTACAGCGCATTATGGCTGAAGGTGGGGTTGTGTCACCAGAAATGTTTCTTAGAATTGTGCCTGCCTTTTTTTCTCATGATGATATTGCCGGTAAACCATTACTACTCAGTTCAGTTGGCCGGCTCATGGATGAAGTGCCTGTTATTGTAGAAGCAACTAACAGTTCAAACCACGCAATAAAAGCCGTCGTCTTGCTCGAATTAAGTCGTGATGATGTTTTCAACCATTATGAGATTTCTAAAACACTTGGCGACCGCGGACAACGTGCTGACGACACACCTGAAGCTCTCGAAAAACGACTCGCAGAATATGCAAAAACACAGCCTGTAATTGATTACTACAAAAATCATAGTCAGTTACTTGTAATTGATGACACCAAAACACCAGACGAAGTTACTACAGAAATTGTCGATGCTCTGTATCTATTAGCCACTCGTGTTTAAGCATTAGGTGCTGGTGAATCAATGTGGGTCGATTCTTTCGTGATGGCGTGGCCATCAGCATCGACTTCATACACAATAATTTCACCAAATGGCATTTCGAGCTTTTCGATATCTTCGTCACTAATAGTATCTATGTATTTCATGAGTGCACGTAGGCTGTTGCCATGGGCAACAATAAGAATATTTTTGCCAGCCAAAAGTTGTGGCACAATTTCGTTTTGGTAAAACGGTACGGCCCGTTCGTACACCATCTCAAGTGTCTCACCACCCGGTATTTCGTAATCCCAACCCCGCCGCATCTTATTAAAATCTTCTTCGCCGATGAGCTCTTGCATATCCCACTTATTTTTACCGGTGTATTTACCGTAATCTCGTTCATCAATTGCACCAGATACCATAACGGGTACGTCAAACTGTTGACTTGCGTTAAGCATACCTTCGAGTGTTTCCATAGTTCGAAGCTGTTCAGAGCAATAGGCTTGGTTAATCGCAAGCTCTAGGTCTTTTAACGCTTGACCCAGAAGTGCTGTTTCATGAAAGCCCTTTTGGCTCAAATGCACATTGCGCCTACCCGACCAACGGCCAGTTGCATTCCATTCTGATTCGGCATGGCGAGTTAGAATTAACTTACCAATTTTTGGTTGTGGTGGTTTAACTTTATTTGGCACATCATCAAACCAAAAACGCACAATATTTTGACACGTTACGCCGTTAATGCGACCAATCGCTTCTTCGGTATTAAAGGCGTTATGGGGCGTTAAAATAACGTTTGGCATTTTGTTGAGTGCCATCAGTGCAACACTTTGCTCGGCGGTTGTGCTCGGTAACGCGTGGCTGCGTAGTAAAGCAACTTCTTCGTGAATATCAAACAACTGTTCGCCTTCGAGTACATCAAGTGCTGCACCGGCTAATTTTTTATGTTCCAGTGCATCAGCCAGTGCTTGCGTTTCAACTAGTTCCCCACGTGCCGTATTAATGAGTACAGCCGTGGGTTTCATGAGCGCCAATCGTTCTGTGTTCAAAAGATGCTTATTTTCTGGCGTTAGTGGTGCATGTAATGTAACAACATCACTTACCGCAAGTAGCTCATGTAATTCAACGTACTCAAAGCCAAGCGATTTTGCCAGCTCGTCTTTCGCAAACGGATCAAAGGCAATGACCCTCATTTCAAAACCTTTAGCAATTTTTATAACATGTTGGCCGATATGCCCTGTGCCAATAACACCAATCGTCTTTTCGTGCAGGTCGCTCCCCATAAGTGAATCAATAGCAACATCATGGTTTAAAAAGCCAAGGCTATCAGGCAATTTTCGCGTTAGCGCCAAAAGTAACGTAAATGCATATTCTGCAACCGTTGATTCGCCATATGTTGGCACATTAACGACCGCAATGCCGTGTTCATCTGCTGCCACTAAGTCAATATTATTAAAACCCGTCGAACGGCACGCAATCAGGCGTAGTTTTGGTAGTTTTTCAATTATTTCACGCGTGACGGTACTGGTTACAAAAACCGAAATAACTTCTGCTTCAACATTAAGGTTTTCTGGGCTAATTGTTTCTTCAACGTATTCCCAGTGATGGTCGGTACCAGTAAGGCCGTCAGTGAGTTGTTTTTTATCAAGTTCGGATGCGTCATAAAAGTAGATGAGTGCCATAGCGCCTTCATTATGGCACAAACATAAGCTTTATGAGAAGATGAAAGTAATGGAAATTAAGTCAATTATTGCGCGACAAATCTTAGATTCGCGCGGAACACCCACGGTCGAAGCTGATGTTTGGCTCGAAAATGGCGCTTTTGGCCGCGCAGCTGTGCCCTCTGGTGCCTCAACTGGTAGCCACGAAGCGCACGAACTTCGTGACGGCGGTGCCAGGTTTCATGGCCAATCAGTATTTAAGGCAATAGAAAACATTCAAAATCTGATTTTACCGGCACTTAAGGGTGTACTTGCAGACGATCAATTCAAGGTTGACCAAGTCATGATTGAACTCGATGGCACACCAGATAAGTCAAAGCTTGGTGCTAACGCTATTTTGGCTGTGTCGCTCGCCTGTGCGCATGCTGCCGCCAAAGCGCGAGGTGTCTTACTATATAATCACATTGCTGATATTGCCCAACCACAAGCAAAATTACTACCAATGCCGATGATGAACGTTTTAAACGGTGGTAAACACGCCAGTGGCTCGACAGACATTCAGGAATCAATGATTATCCCTGTTGGTGCGCATTCATTTGCTGAAGCGATTCAAATTGCAGATGAAGTTTTTATGTCACTCAAAGAAGTCTTAAAAAACAATAATTACCCAACCACCGTCGGTGACGAAGGCGGTTTTGCGCCAAGCGTCAAAAATGGCAATGCTGAGGCGTTTGCACTACTGACCGAAGCAATACAAAAAGCCGGTTATACACCTGGCAAAGATGTTTGTTTTGCGGTTGATGTTGCATCGAGCGAATTATTCGCAGATGATGTCTATAAATTTGCAGTTGAAGGCAAAGATTTTGTTAGTGATGAGCTTGTAGGCTGGTATCAAAAATTGGTTGCCGACTACCCAATTGTTTCTATTGAGGATGGTATGGCCGAAGATGACTGGCAAGCCTGGCAAAAATTGGTTACTGCGCTCCCAAATACACAACTCGTTGGCGATGACTTGCTTGTTACCAATGTTGAGCGACTACAGAAAGCTATAGACGAACACGCTGCAAACGCTATTTTAATTAAACCTAATCAGATTGGTTCGTTAACCGAAACGATTCGGGCAATTCAACTTGCGCAAGCAAATGGCTGGAATGCGATTGTGTCGCATCGTTCTGGCGAGACCGAAGACGTCAGTATTGTACACATTGCCATTGGTACCGGTGCCGGCCAAATTAAAACTGGCAGTTTATCTCGCAGCGAACGCACCGCAAAATATAACGAATTATTACGTCTTGAATCTATCGATTCATCACTAAAACTACATAACCCTTTTAATTAAAACCGAATAATACCAAGGTTGTGGTGTATGGTAACTGTTTTATGTGGTAATAATTCCTGCACTGCTTTTGCAGCCCCGGGTAAGGCTTCGCGGGCGTAATCATCAACAATAACGACTGCACCTTTGCTTAGATTTGGTAAAACGAGATTTAACGAGTCATAAATACTGCCGTAAAAATCACCATCCAAGAACGCAAAGGCAACACTTTTCGGTACGTCATTTTGTGAAATTTCACGAAACCAGTCTTTATGTATTGTTGGTAAAGGTACTCCGGCTTTTGTAAATGTTTGTATGAATTGTTTTTTACTAACCGCAAGTTCCCCTGCTCTAAATTGGTCACCTGCTACACTTTCGTCTTTGTCATCTTTTGGCGGCAGACCTTCAAACGAATCATAAACATGGAATATTTTGTCTGATTTCAGTGCTAATAAAAGTCGCTGTATAAAAATACTCGTCGTACCAATATAGCAGCCAAATTCAACCACATCGCCTTCTACGCCTCGAGTTATTACTTTTTCGAGTTCGGCAAGGATAGTTCTGACTTGATCTTTGTTTACCTGGTTTGAGACCAGTTGATATTTGTGCAGTAATTCCTCAATCATCTAAAGTACTATTCTAGCATTAGATACTGGACTTTTTACATCTGTTATGTTACTATTTTCTGGCGTATTTTTACGGTCCCGTCGTCTAACGGTTAGGACACCAGGTTTTCATCCTGGCAACAGGGGTTCGATTCCCCTCGGGATCACCAATTTAAGGGCTCCACTTTATGTGGAGCTTTTAAATTGGTCATTTATTAAGGAATCGAACGACAATTGCCGGTGGCAATTGGCCGCCCTTGCCACGCCAGTGGTTGGCTGACTGAAAGTAAATTTCTTCCAGCGCCAAGGTCGATTCCCCTCGGGATCACCATATAAAGTCACCTACCTTGTGTAGGTGTTTTTATTTAGTGAAAATGTAAGCAAATAAAAAGAGACCTCCAAAAGAAGGCCTCCCTTTATTATAAGTCTTGAGCGGTCAGTCAATGCTCGTACTCAGTGGTTAACACTAGCATATTTTGGTAAATAACGCTAGTGTTTATCCACATCATTCAAGCAACTTAGTTGCCCAAGCGGCGAATCATCCAAAGACGATAGCCAATTGCACTCAAGATGCTTGCGCCAACAAATAAACCGATAGTTTCAGTTGGGCCAGTACTTGGTGTTGTTGTTGGTGGAGTAACTACTTCACCCTTACTAAAGGTTACTACCTTAGCACATGCTACGCTGTCTGCAGTCACTACTTTACCGTTAACGGTAAAGCTTGGTGTTGCACGGATGGTGTATGTACCATCAGCAGCATATTGATGCTCAACAGTGGTGTTCTTAGTAACTAACTTAGCAGTACCGTCACCAAAGTCGTAGCTTATGTTGTTAAGGGTTGCGCCGTTAATGGCAGTGTAGTTAGTGGTAACACTTACTTTTCGCTCACCAATCACGGTGTAACCAAGTGCATCACAGCTATATGCTGGAGTTACATGATCACAACCTTCGGTACGGTTGATTGTTACATCAGCTGTATCAGTTGTAGCCATTGAGCCAACACGAGCTTCAGCCACATTTGTAAGCTTGTTAGCGCCACAAACGAGGTCAGAGTTGCTTGGTGCAACAGCCTTAAACATCGCAACAGCACCGCCCTTAGATGCGTATGAACCAACCATCAAGCCACCGTTACTTACAATACCGTCGTTACCCGCTGGTTTTACAGTTGGGTCCGAACCATACTTAACAAGTGTTGATCCTGGAACAATTTTGAATCCTTTTGGCAATTGATCACGCAAGATAACATTATCAAGCTGTGTATTACCAGTATTTGTAAAGCGGATTTGATATGCAACCGTTTCGCCAGGGTTTACTACAACATTCTCACCCCAAGTATATTTACCGTCAGACTGAATCTTCGAAACAGTCTTTGCAACAGTAAAGTCTGGAGTTTGCATGTGTACTTTAACCTTGATAGTAACAATGTTGATGTACTGGAAACAACCGGGGAAAACACCGTTTGCACTTTCGTAGCCAAGTGGTGCACCTGTTGAAACAATACTGTCAGCAAGCTTCATACCAGTTGGATGTGCGTTGTTATAAGCAACCGCACTGCCAGCTTCGTACGTTAAGCTAAAGTTATTGTCACCGTAGAAATCTACCGTGTCATTCACTGTCTTAGGTGAAGCATTGTCTGCGCTAATGTAAGCGTTTGCACGAAGTGCAGTACCTGCAGCAGTTGGCAGATAAATACGAAGATTCGTATTCTTTGCTACACCTACGCCGTTATAGTTAGTACCATTTAGGCTGGTTGCAGCGTTATTGTGAACATACGTACGAATAAGTAGTTCATCGCCGTCTTTAACTTTAATCTTGTCTACATAACCACCAGAAGTGGTATTGCTAGTAGGCTTAACGTCAAAGAAAGCACGTTCGTCACCATAATTTGGGTTGTCTGTTATTGAGTTGAATGTAACATGGTCAGCAGGATTGTTAACCGTGTACGTTGGTCGATCTGGGCCCCATGCACTCACAGCAGCTGAAACGCCTAAAACAGCGCCCGCAACAATTGCAAGAGCAAGAGCCTTTTTTGGAACATACGATAAAATTCGTTTCATATTCCGTCTCCTTTAAAAGTCTATTAATAATTCAATGTACATTACGTAATAAGCCGAATTGTTAAGTTACCTCGGACACAAACAACCCACCTGGTTGTGTATTTATTACGTATTTTAGCATAATCTTTATAAATTGTCAATAAATTGTTAAAGGTCTGTAATGTGACGTATCAATATAAATACGCGTAAGCCACATTAATGACAGGTTAAAAAGGGTTGAGAAGCGCGAGTAAGCACTTGTTTGAAATCACTGCGGGCCATAAAGGCCACACGGATAACAAAAGGCTCAACTCGCGCATCTTCAGTAGATACGGTTTTATGGTGTCTTGCAATCATGCTGCGTAGTGTAGAGACTCCGACCCGTATCGTTGGAAACACGATACAAAGGAGTTATGCGGAATCATACCGCGCTCGTACACTACAGAGTGCCTAGTGACTAGAAGTCGCCCGGCGTTCCGGAAGCCGGAGCCGAGGGACTCGGTGCGTCACTCGCCGGCGACGGTGAAGTCGTCGGCGAAGGCAGCGTCGTGGGTCCACCACCGCTGGGCGGGGTGGGCTTGGGCGTTGCCGTCGGGCAGGTTGTTATACCACACGGACCGTCGGTCGGCGTGCTGGGAGGGCCAGTCACACCAGTTCCGGGGCCCTTGACCTGGTCGGGGACCGAGGGGTTCACGATCGGGTCGTGACTCGGATCATCCTTGCAGATCGGCCAGTGACCATGCGGCATGTTCGGCGGACACGACGGCGACGGAGTCGGCGTCGGTGTCGGGGTAGGAGTCGGGTTCGGAGGCTTCGGCTTGGGGTGGCTCTTGCCGTTGAGGCAGGCACCACGCTTCGACGCAGTCTCCTTGGTGACATCGGCAGGCGTACTCGCCGAAACGAGCGTCGCCTTCGCGATGGCACACCCCTTCTTGGACACGAAGATCCAAGAGACCTCACCAACCAGCCCGTTGTCGAGCTGGCCAGCGGCCTTCTCCTTGCCACCGACGAACGTGGTGTTATCCGGCCACACGACGGCGACCTTGTACTGGACCGAAACCCAGTTGTTCACGTTCTTGACGTCAGCCACGGTCACCTTCGAGGAGACCTGCTGCTGAACGTCAGCGATGACTGCCTTCGCCTGAGCGGTGTTGGCGTTGAGCTGCTTGCGCAGCTCGGCCTTGGTGGTAACCGGAGCGTTCGAGAACGCACCGCCACGGTTGGCGCTGACACCAGGCTGGCTTGCGTCGATCTTACCCACCACGTACTGGTCAGGGGTGAACCCCTTTGCCATCTGCACGTAGTGAGCCGCCATGACGCGGCAATCAGCCACAGCAACAACACCAGTGGTGCCGTTGCCGGTGGCCGAGCTGTTCGAGTTGTTGGCGATGTAGCCCCCCACCAGGAGGATCAGCGTCGCCACTCCGGCCATGATAGTCCAGAGGACTGCACGACCACTCGGGTTGCGCTCGTTCATCGTACACCTCCTAATGAGGATCTCGATCGTGCCTTTTCCCTATTGCGGCGCGGGGAAAATGCGCGCCCACCGGAGCTACCCCGGCAGTATTACGTAGCATTTTTAAGAGTGCTCTGCTCTGTACGTGGTCAGGTCGTCACAACCTCCTTGCGGGGGATGTAGAACTTCCAGACCAGGTAGCTGCCGACGAAGAAGCCGGCAACCGTGAAGATGCCGACGAAGATCAGCCACCAGAACGGCGTGAACCAGGTGATCCAGCCCCCGAGGGAGTTGAACAGCCCGACACCGATGATGAAGCCGATGACGAGGAACAGGATGGCACCCCACAGCTGAGCGTCTGCCCAACGCTTGGGGTTGCGATCGAACTGCTTCTCGACGACCTGCAGGGCGGGAACGATGTCCTCGTCCTGACGGGTCTCGACCACGACGGGTGCCTGCACGACGATTGGAGCAAGCTCCGGCTCGACGTGCTCGACGATGACCGGCTCGGCCACCGGCGACGGAGCCTCCAGAGGAGTCTCGTCGACCGGCTGTGCCGAAACCGGAACCTCGACGACCTGCGGCTGCAGGAACGCTGCACCACTGGTGGCGAGACGCTCGCTGCGAGCCTGCTCGAACGAGCCGTTGGCGACCATCTGCATGGCCTCCTGAACGACACCGTCGAACCTCTTGTTCGCGTCGGTGATGAGGTCGTTGACCTCAGCCTGCTCCCTGTCCACCCCCGCCTTCTCGGCAGTGGCAAACTCAGCAGCCCAGTCACGCGAAGCCATTGCTGGCTCCTCTCTGCCCCGAGCGGGGCTGTCTCCACCAAATACACTTTGTATAGGTGGTGATGCCCCGTCGTCCGGGGCGCCTGGCGGTATCTGACCGTCAGATCGCCCCGTGGTATTCGGGGACGACAC
>CAZMHJ010000027.1:10711-14026 GCA_964566075.1 uncultured Candidatus Saccharibacteria bacterium
GCGCGCGTCCCACCGATGGTAGTTAGCAGTTTGACCTACTTGGGGGGTTACCCCTTTTGGCTTCCTCCTTGCGCACCCCTGTTTCAGGTTATTTATATATTACCACAAGCAAGCTAAATTGTCAATATATATTGCAATAAATTGCTAATGCTTACAATAGCTATTGTTGTTCTACTTCTAGCTTGTTACGAGGGAAACTAAACCCAAAGGTGCTACCCTTGCCCTCTTCGGTTTTAAAGATAATTGCGCCACCCTGGGCTACCACCACCTTTTTAGCCATAAATAACCCTAAACCAGTGCCATCTGGGCGAGCTTTTTTGGCATTACCAGCCCGGTAAAACTTGGTAAATAAGTGGTGTTGTTCGCTCTTAGGTACCCCAATACCGGTATCACGTACGGTATATTCGATACTTTCATCGGTTTCTTTAAGGTTAATGGTAATCTTGCCACCCTTGGGAGTGTAATAAATGGCGTTATCAGCAAAGTTCATAATCACCTGGCGAATCTTGGTTTCGTCCAAATTAAGTGTTGGAAAGCTATCTGGTTTATCAAAAATAAGCTTAAGATCGCGCGCTTTGGCCGTTTCGTGCAGCTGTGCGATTTCACTCTCTACCACATCAGGCAAATAGGTTGGTTTTGGCTCAATAATAAACTTACCGGTTTTAAGGCGGCTCACATTAAGTAAATCGGCAATTAAATAGACCATGCGCTGGCTGCTTAAAAAGGCTTGATCTAAGAAGTTCTTTTGTTGGTCGGTAATATCACCTGCATCGCCTTCTAACATCATGCTAATGTAGCCTTTTACGCTGGTTAACGGCGTGCGTAATTGGTGTGATGCCATGCTAATAAATTCGTCCTTAGCTTCATCGAGTTTTTGCAACTTTTCATTACTTTTTTGTAATTCGCGAGTAGCATCGTCAATCTTCTTTTGAAGAGTGATATTAAACTGACTGATTTCTTCAAACCTGAGGGCATTTTGCACCGCAATCGCCACTTCATCCGCAATAATCTCTAGTAGCTGCATGTCCTGGTCATTAAACGAATTACCACTTTTTCTTGACCCTACTACAAAATATCCAACATTATCAGTTGTTGTTGACATTTTAAGGGCGGCTTCGACCGATAGCTCCTGCATTAATTCTTTCAGTTCTGAAGATATATTTTCATCTGTAATAGTTACTGAGTCAGTGTTAGCTTTTGAAAATTCATCTGCAAAGCTTGACCAATGTGGGTTGGCAAATAATTTCGTATTTGTACCTGCTAAGTGAAACTCAATCGTCGCTTTTGAATCTAAGTAAAAATCCGCAAACGACAACCGCATCATTGATTCGACGGTATCTGCCGTGTCTTGTAATAATTTTTCTAAATCTAGTGTGTTTACGATTTTTGAATTAACAGAGTTGATTACTTCTTGTCCATCGTAAGCGTCCCTGTAAAAAATTCTATTTGTGTACTTATCAAAAAAACGTTTGATAGGTTGGAATACGAGCGCAGTAATTGCGCTAAAAACAGCAAAGAATATCTCTTGCTGATAACTGATGTTTACATTAAAGACTGCACTTGCAAGGAAAAAAGAGGTTGCAGCATATAAGAGCACTACAAAAGAGACAGACAGTCCGTAGGCTAACGTTCTTGCGATAACCAATCGAATATCAAATAACCTGTGCTTAGCAATAACGTAAGACATGGCTGCAATAATCAATGATAGTGCAAGGGGTGTAAAGCTAACGAATTGGTAGTAACCAAAGATTGGTAGTATGGCGTTACCTGCAACTATGATTGGGATTGCAACTAAGAAGCTCCGCGATATCGTATCCACCTGCTTTTTTATTAAACCCTCAAGTTTAAAGTGCGCACGTAATAGTGTGGCGCCAATCAGTATCGCGGTAATGAAAAGAGTAATAAAGTAGATTGGGGCATAATTACCAAAGTCATTAACTACCTGACCATCTTTAATAAAAACGTCTTTAATAATAAGTGGCGACAGACATAATAGCCATGCCAGTACTGATAGAACAATTAGCGGTTTAAGCCAGATTGTTTTTGATAGCCACGAAGTAAGTTCCAAAACAAACAAGAGCAAAGATAGGAGAGTAGCACCTCCAACAATCAATACAATTCTATTTGCCCACAAGGAGACGTCATGAGGTACTTTAGTTGACGCAGAAATGTAATTTATTACAACCCAAAGCGCAACACCGATAGTAAATGAGAAAAATGTTTTATTAAGTAAGCTGTGTGCGTTTCTAACATACACTGCCGAGCCAAGCACAAATAAAGCAATACTAAGCAACGCAATGACGATAAGCGCAAAGCTAAACATAAGCTCATTATGTCATAGGCTATGAGCTAAAAGAAGTAGTTAGCTACTAGGCTCGATATTGAAAGAGTCTTAAACAAAGTTGCTATCGGCTATCGATTGTCTATAAGCAATTCGTGCTGCTTGTTGCTCAAGACTATAGCTCGTTGGGGGGTTTAGACCAAAACGATCTTTAAGTAAGGCCTGGCCAACCCGTAATACACTTCTTACTCTTGGGATTCGTGTTACAAAATCTTCACCTGCGCTTGGGTTAACAGCATGAATTCGTGGATAAAAATGAGGATTTTCGTATCTTTTGTCATCAAGTGTTAGTAACTTTTCAAATTCGTCCATAGCAAGGTCTGTCGCATTTAACACGCTCCTCAGAGTAGTTGGTAGTGGGGCTTTCTTCATTGTGGCATCAAACGTGCCCCAAGTCGCATTCTTCGGAATGTTTGGAATAGTTGGAAGTTGAAATCCTGTTACTTTTTCGAGGTACTCTGCTTCGGTGGCACCTGGTTTGGAGCCAGTGTAATGCTCAAATGTATGACCCATTGCTTCTGGGTCGAATGTTGTAACCATACCGCCGCGATCAACATCTGTTGCAGCAACTACGTATTTACCAAACTTACGGGCTGCACGATGTAATCGCAAGGCTGCCTCGGGCGCATTTAGATCAACTTCATCAAATACAACTGTTAAGCCGGTGTTGCCTGCGTCGTAACCAACAAATTCATCAACGTTATCTTCTTGAACACCATTATCGTAAACACGCACTCTTGCAGATGGATTATGCTTTGTGATTAGCTCAGCCGCTACTTCAACTTTTTCTCTACCAATATCAGCTGGTGTAAGCATTGGTATTCTACCAACGTTCGTAGCATCGACTCTATCTATATCAGCGATACTAAAGTCTCTGACACCTTCTTTGGCAAGCATAGCTGCAAGTGTTAATCCACCACCACCTACACCAGCAATACGAACAGAAGAATCAATAAACCTTTGCCTAAGTTCTT
>CAZMHJ010000028.1:0-12963 GCA_964566075.1 uncultured Candidatus Saccharibacteria bacterium
GGTCACTCGCCACCTGTCCGTCACGAATGGTGATAACTCGTCGCTTAAGTTTGTTCACAATTTCCATGTTGTGTGTCGTTAGTAATACTGTAGTGCCGTACTTATTAATCTTTTCGAGAACTCGAATAACATCCCAGGCATGCTTTGGGTCAAGGTTACCTGTTGGCTCGTCTGCAATTAATATTTTTGGTTGGCGAGCAATAGCACGAGCAATCGCCACTCGTTGACGTTCACCACCAGAAAGCTCGCTCGGATAATTATCTTCCTTGCCGGTTAAACCAACAATTTCAAGCACTCGTGGGACGGTATGGCGGATTTCTTTATTGCCCATACCAACAACTTCGAGTGCGAAGGATACATTTTCGAATACTGTTTTATTTGGCAACAGTTTAAAGTCCTGGAATACCACACCAATTTTACGGCGTAATAAAGGTATATTTTTATCTTTTAATGTTTCGTAATCGATACCGCCAACGATAATCTTGCCACTGGTTGGTTTTTCTTCACGTGTTAAAAGCTTTAGTAAGGTTGATTTACCAGCGCCACTTGGACCAACGATAATCACGAACTCTTTCGGTTCGACATGGAGGCTCACACTTTTGAGTGCTGTTCCTCTTCTGTTATAGTTTTTTGTTACCCTGTCCAAAAGAATCATACTGCATATGATTATACCAGATAATAAAGTGTATTACTTTTGTTGTATGGGTAATAAAAATTAATTTGGTATATACTATTCGTACTTATTCGTCCAATTCGAATGGGAGTAAACCATGGGGTGTCGAGATAGGGATAGCAACTTCAACGCGTATCTATACCGTGATGGAGGTTGGGGTGTGGGCTGGAGCCTCGCCACAACGGTAGAGGCACCAAACCGCGAGATTCTCGAGCAAAAACTGCAAGAGTTTGGCGGCGTTTGGGTTGTCCAGCCGTCTCGGACCGGAACACTCATCGCCGGTGAGGCAAACATCGCAGGCATTAGCCAAGGGATTTTCTACTCTGCAGACTGCCTCGTCCATTCTTCATAACCACCACGGTCGCCCATCACAGAACAAACGTGATGGGCGACCGAAAACCCTACTGATTACTAGCGTTATATTCTAAATAAGCATTCATAAACTCATCGAGTTTACCATCAAGCACGCCACCAGTGTCT
This sequence comes from uncultured Candidatus Saccharibacteria bacterium, assembly GCA_964566075.1. GTDB lineage: Bacteria > Patescibacteriota > Saccharimonadia > Saccharimonadales > CAIOMD01 > CAZMHJ01. Next base: position 1,154 of record CAZMHJ010000028.1, read on the forward strand.
GTGGTTTCGTGTCGTGTTCGCAGGTCTTTAACCATATTATAAGGATGCAGCACGTAACTCCGGATCTGATTTCCCCACGCGGCTTGCTCATTGGGACCTTTCAGCTCGCTAATCTTTTCTTTATGCTGTTCTATTTGCAGTTGCGCCAACTTTGACCGCAAGATAGTCATTGCTGTTTCTTTGTTTTGCAGTTGCGATCGTTCGTTTTGAATCGCCACCACAATACCAGTTGGTACATGAGTTATTCGTACAGCACTGTCTGTCGTATTCACGCTCTGGCCACCATGACCACCGGCGCGATAGACATCGATTTTAAGGTCTTTGTCGTCAATTTCAACCGCCTCTGGCTGATCAACTTTAGGCATTATTTCTACTTTTGCAAAACTGGTTTGACGTAAATTATCAGCATTGAAAGGACTTAAACGAACCAACCTATGCACACCTGCCTCACCTTTTAGTTTGCCATACGCAAGCGGACCATCAATTTCGAATGTAACACTTTTTATTCCAGCTTCTTCGCCGTCTGACTGCTCAACAACAGTTACTGACATATCAGGATGCGCCTCTGCCCAACGTAAATACATACGCAGTAACATCGCTGCCCAATCTTGTGCATCAGTGCCACCTGCTCCTGCGTGGATACTTACAATTGCATCGAAATCATCGTATTGGCCACTAAACAACAGTTCGTGTTTTAACGCATCAAATCGCCCAGTGAGCTCTAGTAAGCTTGTGGTAATCTCTTGCTGCACACTATTATCACCAAGTGCAGCTAACTCAAGCGCATCACTTACATCTTGCCGTAGTTTTAGCCACGGTTCTGCTCTGCTCTTCAGCTTTGCAAGTTGCTTACTGGTTTGTTGAGCTTGAACTTGATTGCTCCAAAAATCAGGCTGTGCTATTTGCGATTCTAATTGGGCAATTTGTGTAGTCAATTCAGACAATCTAAGTTGTTCAGCAGCGTCATTAATTGCCTGTTTTAAATCGGCAAGTTGCTGAGCTAGCTGTTCCATAGCTTTATTATAGCGCCCTAGCGATAGGTAGCTTTAATGATGTCTTGTAGTTTAGTAACATCAATTTCGTTTACAGCACCATAAAACGATAACGAGGATGAGAGCTCTTGCTTGAGCGCTTTGCGGGCAATAGCGATAATATCTTTAGCCTGTACTGCCTTAACCTGTTTTTCGAATTGGGTGATATCCTCTATTTTTTCGTCAAAGTTAAACTTTTCTAAGTGTGCATCGAGCACTGAGCCAACGGTCTGGTAGCCACGTTGGAAATTACCAAGAGCATACTGACGCGTTTCTTCCATTTCTGCTTCACTAAAGTTACCGTCTGCAACCGATCGTAGTTCTGAGGTAATCAGCGTAAATAGTGGTTCAATGTTTTGCGGTAATACCTCACCATGAATTGTCCATAAATGGTTATCACGAGTGCGGTACTTACCATAGCCAATGCCATACACTAAACCACGCTCACGAGCTGTACCAAAAATACGTGAATGCATAGTACTTAGAAGCGTGCCAAGGAGTGCGTCTAGATGTTCAGTTTCAGTGTCACTCAGCAATCCATCAAATGCTGTTTCCCAACGATAGTACACATTATCAACCGCAGTATCCGGGATTAGAATCGGCTCTGAAACATTGTGTAACGGCTCACTTGGCAAAGCAATACGCTCTCCGTCTGTCGGTAAATCAATTGATTCAAGTCGCTCTAGAATCGCTTTTTTATGTGGCTTTACTGCCCCAGCAATATAAAAGCGTAAGTTTGGTAGTACGTGCGTTTTTTTGTAATGATTCTGTACATCGTTGAGCGTAATATTATGGAGCTGTTTCTCGCGCTCTGTATACGGCATATCGAGCATACCCATCGCCTGGCCGGCTCGTAGACTTAGTTCCCATGAATGGTTATTACGGCGACTTTTAAGCTCCTCACGCACATTAGCAACTTCTGCATTAAATTCTTCTTGCAAAAAAAGTGGTGATTCAACTGCTAAGCATAGTAGATCAAGAATTCGCTCAGTCTCAAATTCAGCGCATTCTGCTATATAGCTCATATGGTATGTACCTGTTGAGGCATTATTGTATGCACCGTTTTTACTAAATTCTCGGCTATAATCACGTGATTTTTTGTAGCGGGCGTTAGCGCCAAGTACAAGGTGTTCCATGACATGTGCTGTATCCCATTTTTCATTTGGAGACAAATAATCACCTGCCCTAAAATTAAGGTCAAATAAGACAACACTCGAATCTGGCACATCAATAAACAAACCTTTTGCGCCACTCTTAAGTTCTATAAGCTCTACCGTATGTTTCATAACACCAGGTCTACTTATCGTCGATTTTTCTTACGGTTTTGGCGTTCGCTCTTGCGAGCAGCCTTTTTCTTTTTGGTTCCGGTTACTTTTTTGGCAGCTTTTTTAACACCGAAATCATCTTCGTGCAATACTTCTGCTTCGGTAATAACACTTGCATTATCAACCGAGTTACGAGCTGCTCGAGTAAGTTCTGTCTCGTGCATTTCTTCGTGCGATGGGTCGAGATTCATTGGCATAGCATGCATAATGTTTCTGAGTACTTCGCGGCGAAGTACGTGTTGCATTGTTTCGAACATAGCCTGACCACGACGACGGTATTCAACCAATGGGTCACGTTGACCAACACTCGTCCAGTGAATGCCTTCGCGCAAATGTTCCATATCTTCAAGGTGCTGCATCCACATGTTATCTAAAATCTGGAAGTAAATATCACGCTCTATCATACGCATAATGTCAGGTGTAAAGGCGAGTTCGCGGGCTTCATATAGCTCCATCGCTTCTTGCTCGAGTACCTTACCAAACTTTTCTGCTTCGGCATCAAATAAACGATCAAGCGTAGCATCATCAAATGGGAATACTTCGGTAATGTGCTTTTCGTAATCAGAATCGGTGCCTGGTAATGAGACAAGACTAGTGGCTTCTTCTTTAATAAATTGTTTCACTCGGTCAGCAATATTAGCGTTTTCGAGTAACGCACGGCGTGTTTCATAGGTAGCTTTACGATGACGGTTCATGACGTCGTCATACTTAACGACATTTTTACGGGCATCAAAGTTAAAGCCTTCAACCTTCTTCTGCGCACTTTCAAGGCTTCGTGACACAACGCGGTTTTCGAGTGGCATGTCTTCGTCAACTTTAAGTCGCTCCATGAGTGACTTAATACGGTCGCCACCGAACACGCGCATCAAATCGTCGTCGGTGCTTACATAGAACTGGGTTACACCTGGATCGCCTTGGCGACCAGAACGACCGCGTAACTGGTTATCGATACGCCTTGATTCGTGTCGCTCAGAACCGAGCACAAACAACCCACCTAGTTTTTTGGTTTCATCATCGAGCACGATGTCAGTACCACGACCGGCAATGTTTGTCGCTAGTGTAACGGCACCACGCTGCCCTGCTTTGGCGACGATGGCGGCTTCTTTTTCGTTATTCTTAGCATTAAGTACTTGGTGAGGAATGCCTGCTTTAGTGAGTGCATTACCAAGTTCTTCGTTATGCTCAATCGAAACCGTACCAATCAGCACTGGTTGGCCTTTTTCGTGCAACTCTTTAACAGCATTGATGATTGCCTTAAACTTAGCATCTCTGTTTTTGTAGATGCGATCTGGTAAGTCTTTACGCTGGATTGATCGGTTGGTTGGGATTTCGATAACTTCGAGTTTATAAATCTGGTGGAATTCCTCGGCTTCGGTAAGTGCTGTACCTGTCATTCCAGATAGTTTTTCATATAACCTAAAGTAGTTCTGGAAGCTAATGGTTGCCAGTGTCATTGATTCTTCTTGGACAGTTACACTTTCTTTGGCTTCGATTGCCTGGTGAAGGCCTTCGTTATAGCGACGACCCTTAAGCAAACGGCCGGTGAATTCGTCTACAATAACAACTTCGCCATCGTTAGTAACCACATAATCTTTGTCACGAATAAAGAGTGTTTGTGCGCGCAAAGCTTGCTCGAGGTGATAAATCGTACGAATGTTGGTTTCTTCGTATAGATTTTTTACACCTAATAGTTTTTCAACCTGTTCAACGCCAACATCAGTCAAAACAACGCGTTTTTCTTTTTCGTCAACTTCGTAGTGTTCTGGTTTTAGTTGACTAACAACGCGAGCAAACTGCGTGTAGGCTTGGCCACTCGACGTACTTGGCGCACTAATAATAAGTGGGGTTCGGGCTTCGTCGATAAGAATTGAGTCAACCTCGTCCACGATAGCAAAGTGTAGTTCGCGCTGGCGTAATTGATCAACCTCGCGCACCATGTTGTCGCGCAAGTAATCAAAGCCAAACTCGTTGTTAGTGCCATACGTAATATCAGCTCGATACGCTTCTTGGCGGGTACAAGGTCGTAAATGTTTAAAACGTGGGTCGGTGCTTTCTTGGTTGGTATATTCTGGGTCATAAATATAGGATTCATCAGGGATAATAACACCGGTAGAAAGTCCTAAGAAGTTATACACTTGGCCCATCCAACCAGCGTCACGTCGAGCCAAGTAATCATTAACTGTTACTACGTGTACGCCTTTGCCAGTGAGTGCATTTAAATAAACCGGCGCAGTTGCAACTAAGGTTTTACCTTCACCGGTTTTCATTTCGGCTACGTTACCTTCGTGCAAGACCATGCCACCAATCAGCTGGACATCAAAGTGTCGTTGGCCAAGTTGGCGAAACGCAGCCTCGCGCACAACCGCAAATGCATCGGGCAAAATTTTATCAAGTGACTCTTTTTTGAGTCGTTCTTTTAACTTTTCGGTTTGCTTTGCAAGTTCAGCATCTTTGAGTGCCTTATATTTTGGCTCAAGTTTATTTACTTCGCCAACACGTCGACGTAAACGGCGTACCGTTCCACGCTGATTATCGCCTAGCAGTGATTTCAGGAAATTACTCATACAAATACTGACCTTTCGTTATACCCTCTCTGAGATTCAAGGTATATTGTACCTCTAAGAGCTCGTCTTGTCGACAGATTTAGCACTGACTACTTTTTGCGTGTAATTTTGCCCAAAAGTGCCCTGACTTTTGTATCGTTTTTACCACCCTTGGCACTGTTTTGATCTTTATACTTTTTAAGCTGCGTTTTTAGTTTTTCTTCGACAATATCGATTGCTGCATACATATTTACCGTTGTTTCTTTGGCGGTTAGCGTTTCGCCGGGAACATGCAGTACAACCTCAACGGTACACTGTTTTTTATCCTTTGATTTTGCTTCTTTAAGCTTAACTTCGGCATGTGCGCTTTTGCGTGCATGACGTGGCATGTAACTATCAAGCTTACCTATCTTTTTCTTAACGTATTTCTGGATATCTGCATCGGCATCGGTGTGAATACCAGCAATTTCTAGTTTATTAATCATAGTGTCTCCTTCCCGTTTAGATACGGTTTAAGTACTTCTGGAACACGAATGAATCCATCGGACGACTGATTATTTTCAATGATTGCAACCATAATACGTCCGAGCGCAAAGGCCGTTGCATCGTTAGTGTGAATCAGCGCAACCGTTCCGTCACTTTTGCGAACCCGAGTTTGCAAACGGCGAGCTTGGTAATCAGTCATATAATCAGCCGTGTGTGTTTCGCGGTATTTATCTTGCCCGGGCATCCAGGCGTTTATATCAACACCGCGGGCATTTGGTTTACCGATATCACCAGTGCACTTCATCATCAGCTGGTACGGAATGCCGATTTGCTGCATCAAATATTCTTGGATAGCAATCATTAACAGATGCTCATCTTTACCAGTCTCGGCCGTACTAAACACTTCCATTTCTAGTTTATCGAACTGGTGCATACGAATAATACCTTCTGTGTCCTTGCCATATGTACCGGCTTCTTGTCGAAAACTCGTGCTATAGCCAATGTAACGAATCGGCAGCTCAGTTTCGGGTAAAATCTCACCGGCGTACATGCTACCGAGTGTGTGTTCGGCGCTCCCAATCAACCACAAATTATCATCTTCGCCTTCTATGTGATAACGGTCTTCACGCGGCTCGAGTCGATCCATTTGATCATACATTTCTTCGCGAATCATGACGGGTGGCAAAATAGGCGTGAACGCTTTTGGCTTAATGTGCAAGTTGTTGTCAGTAATCAGTTTTGTAATGACTTCTTCGTTTGTCAACGTATCCAACACAAACTGAATAATGGCAAACTGTAGCTGCACTAACCCGCCCTTAATATAGGCAAAACGACTACCGGTAACTTTTGCGGCTCGTTCTTTATCGATAAGATCGCGCGCTTCGGCTAGTTGCCAGTGGTTTTTTGGTTCAAAATCAAACGACGGTTTAGTTCCCCATTCTTTTGCAACCACGTTTTCGTCTTCGCTCGGGCCAATTGGCACATCATCGAGTGGCATGTTTGGTACCTTTTTAAGCAGCCCAAGCCAGTTAGCTTCGGTTTCGGATAATAGCGCTTCACGCTCAGCAAGCTCCACCTTAACTTGCTTGCCTTCGTCAATCTGCGCTTGTTCGGGTTTACCACCCTTCATGCTTGCTGCAATTTCGTTTCGGCGCTGTCTAAGTGCCTCAACCTGGCCGAGCAAAACCTTACGTTCATCATCGAGCGCTAATAATGCATCAATATCAACTACATATCCCTTTTCAGCTGATTTTTGTTTTACGAGTTCTGAATTCTCACGGACAAACTGTATATCTACCATACAACTATTATACGACCTCTTTGCAACTGATAACAGTTACTTCTTTGAGTTTTTTAAGAATTCTAGGGTGAGTTCGGTGCGCTTGCGTGCATAAGCACAGTGCTCGCACTCGCCACCCATAATGCTGGTTCCCATCGCAGGAATATCACCTTCCATACAGGCTTTCGCATCAATAACGGTTTGGTTAACCCAGTCTGATGTTCCGGTATGTGGTATGACTATGGTTTTAAATTCTACCTTATCAAAAAATCCATCAGCGGTGGCCTGGCCATTTGCATAGACAAAATAACCAGTATCACTAACGGTAAAACCATTTTGCTTAAGCAACCACTGGTAGATTTCCATCTGGCGCTTGTAGCTATTTTGCCACTCAGCATCAAGATTGACAGTGCCTTTTTTTGCGGTTGCTTTGTAGTCAACGACAATGAGCTCGCCTGCGGGATTCACCCAAATATCATCAACCGCACCAAAGATTAACAGATTGGTCGGCTCGTGCAGAGCTTGTACACCAACAAAGTTTTCACGCCACTTATCAAGGTCTCTATGAGCATATGGAATTGCATCAATTTTGTATTCAGTCATCAACGGATGTGGTTGCTTTTTCGCCCTAAAACTATCAAATTCTTTCTTAAAAAGCTCGTCGATAGCCTTATTTATCTGGAACGGTGGGCTGCTGGGCCGAGTAATTTTATGACGTACATCAAGCCAAAAGCAACGCTGACATTGCGTAAATAGCTCTAGTTTACTTCTACTGAGCTTATATGGGGTTTTCTGCCCCGGTTGGTATGGTAGGCTCCGTTGATATGCCATCAGGCTATTGTAGCACTACGCTACAGGACCAAGAGCAACTTCACCAAACAAATTAGCAAGAGTCTCAATACGTTCGATACGACTTTTACAAACTTCACTCATCGTCGGCGTGTTCGTATCGGCTACTGTTACTTTTACCTTACCTGCATCTTGATCACAAAATTGCACAACTGTTAGACCCTCAGTGGGAGTTTGCAGCGATATAGTACTGAGTTCGCTGCTGGCGACTAAATTAAGATGGGTTCGTTCTTTGCCCTGTATGAGACTTCCACCTATTTCGAGCGGTGAAACATGATGTACGACGACCCGCCCGGCAGTATCGAGTTCAATTACTTTTGAGCCTGGTTTTTCATCTGGGAACAGAGTAAGCAGCCCGTTAAAAACGTGTTTTGCCCTAAGCATTCGAGCATGAATTTCTTTACAGGCGATAGCATTCTTGTCTAAGCGTGGTTCAACCATTATTGATTCTTGAGCCGGCTTTAGCACACGTGATAAAAAACCATTCATAGAGTTCCCTTTTCTCTTTTGATGTTATATATCTATATCTGTTTTACGCCTGGCATACGTAAAATGCAAGATTTTTTAGACGAAAAGTTGTGCGGCCGCAACGATTGCAGCTGTTTCGGCTCGCAATGTAAACGGTGCTATCGCAATATGTTGTACTTTGTTGCTGACAAACAATTGGCGTTCCTCAGGGCTCCAGCCACCCTCTGGACCAATCAAAATTGCAGCGGCTTCGAGTGACTTTACATCAATAACCTGCTCACCCTGCTCGCAGATTAACAACGGCGTATCAAGATACTCAGCAACTGCCGTTTCTGTTGTAATTGGCTCGCGTACATCTGGGATATCTGCTCGTCCACACTGCTCCGCTGCCTCTACGACAATTTTATGGGCTCGTTCGACATCAAAACCAGTCTTCTCGCTCCGATCAGCAAGTATCGGCACAAAATTACGCACTCCAAGTTCGGTACCTTTTTGCAGCACCCAGTCGTTCTTATCCTTCTTTAGTAGCGACCAAAGCAAATAGAGATGCTTTTCTGGCTGTTTTCTATCAAGTTCGGTAACAAGTTCTAGATGTACAGAATGCGGAAATTCTACTTTAGTGATTTTATAAATCCGCTCAGTTTCATCATTGAATAAAACCAGCTCATCACCAGGACGGTATCGCAGAACTTTAAGCCATTGGTTTAGTAATCGCTCATCATGCACCCATAGCACATGGTCAAGTTCAAGCGGGCCCCATTTGTCGTGCATACCACCAACATAAAAACGATGTAATCTCATGCCATTCATTGTACCGTAAAAAATAATCCACCGAGCGTTATACTCGGTGGATTTGACTGCAAACAACGTTTTAATTGCTAGTAATTTTGATACAGATCGTAATATCCGTAATAGCGTTTAGGATGCTTTGGTCGACGATTTTGCGTGACGACCGTTTGACGCGCGTACACACTTTTATGCGTCATCATTCGCTGTAACTCCTGCATATCCTCTTTGATGCGGCGAATATTTTCGCTTACATGCTTGCCTAAATTTCGTTTCATATATACCCCCTTTCGCGTTATTCACGTGACAGATAAGGTTATGCTTAAAGCTTAACATTGTTAAGCTTTTTTGTCTATCTACCCCTGTGGTGCGAGCCACTGTCTATGATAGTAAAACCTTTGTCTTAGAATAATCTTAAAAGTTTGTATTTTGGGCGATATACCAAAGCCCATTTTTATTACGCGAAAATTCGTTTGATGTATTAGACCAAAGCTCTACTAACACGAGCGGAATTGCAAGTTTGTCGTGTAGCCAGTCTTCGTACGCACCCGTTGTATCATAATCAAAGAAATTACCGATAGTGTCACCGTTTTTGCTGTTATAGCCCGTTTTTGTAGCAAAAATATCAGCAGTAGCACGAGAATTACCGGCATCATTGGCAACGGCTACGCCACCACAGCAGTGATAGCTCATAACCATCACCGGGTGTAGCTGCTGGGTGTACGTAGCAAGTGCCGCCGATTCTGGTTGATCAAGAGGTGTAGCGCCACCACCGTTTTTTAGGATAGTTCCGTTGGGCTCTTTTACATCCGCCTTCCAATTATTTGCTGAAAAATTACGGTTAAGATTAATGTTGTTTGCGTTTACTCGTTGCCCACGCACCAGCCCATCAGGGTTGCTTGCAGGTATAACAACAATCGACCGGTTAACGGGTATTTTTTCGGGATTTGCATCAAGCTCAGTAATCCAGTCGTCCATCACTCGTTTACTATTTTGCTCATTACCATGTATACCGCCCACAAACAGTATCGCGTTCGCACCACTACCAATGCGATATGCTAGTATCGAACGTCCATTTACGCTACTACCAATACTGAATGTATCTAAGCAAGTAGCCCTTGAAGAATATGACCAAACTGATTCACCACTGATGTTATATGGGCTCGAGATACCGCTATCGGTAGCAATAGTAAACTTGCCACACTTACTAAAATTATTTTTTGGATTTACCGAAACTGTTGCGCCATTAACGGTACTGTCAAAATCACCACTACTCAGCGATATATGTTTTTTTAAATCCTGCGGTTGCACGGGTTGATCAAAAGTAATAGCGATATTTTTATCAAGCGAAACACCACTCGCACCAATATTTACACTCACAACCTTTGGCCCTTTAGCGGGTATGAATGCAAGGCTGTAAGGTTCAATTAACGAGCCTCCATCACTCGATCGTACAGAGCCAATTGTAAGGGTGTATTTTTTGCCTCGCACCAGCTCGTTTGAAAACAGTATCGTAACGGTATTTCCGCTCATTTTATTGGTGGTTGTAATAGCAGCCCCAGCTTCATCCGTAAATTTTACCGCTGAAACATCAGACACTGCCTTGTCAAAACTAATTGTTATTTCGTGAGGTTTATCGTATATACTTGCGCCGTTCTGAATGCTTGAGGCGGTTACTTTGATTGGTGTAACGGTTTCAACTTTGGCACTACTAATTGTCGCTATAACATTATTATTAAATTCACGTGTAAGTGAAAACTGATAACGTGTGGCGTGTTTTAGTTGCAACTTGGTTATGTCGCAGGAGATTTTTTTGCCTGATTCTGTTGCAGCGCAATGAACGCTTTTATCGTTAGCACCGAGTACGTAGTTAAAGGTATTGTCAGGAGAAGTTAGCGAAACTACCAATGGGTCACTCACAGAAATAACTGACAGTGAAGATAATTGTTTGCTGACATTTGGGTACGTTTTAGCTTCTATGGCGATACGCTTTGTAATGCCAGGGACCATTCCAAGTGTTGCGATTGTTTCACTGTTTTCTTTTGGAACATTTAGCGGTGTAACGCAAACGGTTTTTGTAGCTACTGGATAACCCAGTACACTCGTAGGATTTTTTAGCGTAATTTCGTACGATTGTGACGAGACGTGTTGAAGCCGAGGTAATAGTACAAACGAGCTAGAACAAACGGTTTTTTGTGCGAACGAATACTCTACAGTTTGTGGCTTTAATATGGTAGACCCAACCCCAATCAATACCAATAATCCAAGTTGACAAAAAACGAGAACACGAAACAGAGGGCTAACGCGATATAAATCAGCCACTAACCCAATATATCGAAATAATACCGAAGATATACGGTGCATTTTTATTAGTTTGTTTGTTACCTCGCAGGATATGTTTAGTATAGCAATTATTTGCCTAAAAGCATAAGCCAAAAGAAGAGCGCTAACAACGGTAATACGCCCGCAATATATAAGCTTGAGTCAGCTCTTTTTGTAAGTCTAAAATAGACATAAAAAGCTGCTAACGAGATTGCGAACCAGCTTACATAGTTATAGAGTGGTATTTCGCCGCCCTTCCATGACCAAAGTCCGTAAACAACCGCAAACTGCTCGAGAATTAGATCGAACATCACTACCAATATGCCTGCTAGTGCAAACTTCCACAGAGCACTCAGTTTACCAAAGCTCACAATATGCCATGCAGATAGTGTCACAATACACCATGTCAGACCGATCAGTAATGGTACTCCAAATGCTTTAAAACCAAGCAACGTGCCATAGCTATAATTACCAAACAGCCAACCAGTATGAATACCAATTTGCTCAACTAAAAAACCACCAATAAAGACAAGCCCGAGAGCAGTAAATTTTGCCTTTTCGGATACATGCCAAACGATTAGCATCATTGCTAAAATCGCGGTGAGGATTACTGGCGTAAGTAATAGTATCCATGTCAGACCTAACTTATACCCCACTATCCCAACGCCCAGAAAAAATGCTGTTACGCCAAGGGCGATGCGTTGTTTTGATTCATTCCAAA
>CAZMHJ010000029.1:0-1794 GCA_964566075.1 uncultured Candidatus Saccharibacteria bacterium
CTCTCGGCCGCCGCAAAAGTGCTACTGCTCGTGTACGTTTGTACAAGGGTAAGGGCAGCATCACCGTAAATGGTAAGACTGCAGACGAATATTTTGCCAGCAGCGCTTTCTTACTTCGTGAAATCAACAAGCCGTTTACCGTTCTTGAAAAAGAAGGTCAATACGACGTGACAGTTTTAGTCGAAGGCGGTGGTAGCGCAGGCCAAGCAGACGCAATCCGTTTAGGTATTGCAAAGAGCCTGGTTGTTCTTAATGAAGATTACAAAGCTACACTTAAGCGTGCAGACCTCTTGAGCCGCGATCCACGCGAACGCGAACGCAAGAAGTTTGGTCTTAAGGGTGCTCGTAAGCAACGCCAGTTCACCAAGCGTTAACCACTTGTCAGATTTTGCACGCTACGGCGTTGCAGCCTGCGGCGCTCACTTGATGTATTTCACTATACATCTTCGCTCCGCTTCTCGTCTGCGTCTTGTATCGCACTAAAATCTGCTCAAGCTTCTCGTCAAAGAGATATAAAAAATCCCGGTCATTGCACCGGGATTTTTTTATTGAAGAAATTGTATTAACAGGTCTTGTTTTCGGCGCAGTCTTTTCTTAGATTGCGCAGGTCTTGTATCGCGATTCGTGCGGTATCTTCGTCGTCTTCTACGATCATTTCTAAGGTACCAAGATAAAGTTCGTCATGTTTAGTAGCGTCGTATGTGCGAGCAACTAGTGATTCTGCGTCACCCCTATGCATAGGTAGTTCTTGTGCATCTACAAAAGCAGCAAATAATATCTTTTCACGTTCTGATGGCGCAAGTTGTTTCGAGTGTGTCAGCTCATGTAAACCATCAACAAACGTAAATGTTTCGGCAATGGCAGTACTCGCCATTGATTTAAATGTAGGACAAACTTTACATGCATCTGGAATATTACTAAGGGCATCACGCAAATCTGCAACCGTTGCAAGATTTGATGGGTCAAAGCCATCATCAAAAGTTGGCATAGCAAAGTATTCTTTATTATCTGACATAGAAAAGCACTATATAATAAAATCAATAAAATATCAATATATATAGTAAGGGCCCCGCCCAATGACAGATGTCAAAGGGCAGGGCCAAACGGGTGAGTGAGGGCTAGGCATTGACGACGATGACCGTCGTACCAACCTCTGCCCAGTTGTACAGCTGGCGAGCCTTAGCAAGGCTCTTGAGCCCCACGCAACCGTGAGACCAACGGTACCCAGCTGCGTATTCAGACGAGTAGTGAATACCCTGACCGCCGCTGAATGGCATGAAGTAAGGCATCTTCACGTGGTACAAGGTGCTGACCTTGCTGGTGTACTTGGCAAAGATTTTGAATGTTCCTCGCCGCGTAGGCCATGGGCCGGTGCCATCACTGGCGCGGTGGCCTGCTTCTGCTCCGTGACGTGCCGACATCGTCATCACGACACGGTGATTCTGTAGTGCCACCAGCTGCCACGACTTGATACCGACACAGATGACCTTGTTGTGCTTGCCTACGGCGGTACGGCACTTGGCCGGCACCCACGCCGGAATCGCAACACTCACCACTGCTGGTGCAACAGCAGTGTTCTGAGCCGAAGCCTTCGTTGTGGCCGGTGTGCTTTGTGCGGGTACTGCACCCAGTACACTGAGTGCAAACACAGCCACCACGGCTGCGACAATCCGATGACGCATACATGCCTCCAAATACTCGTCCCGGTTACACAAGTATACTGATTAATCACAAAAAAATCTAGCAATATAGTTAATAATATCAGAAATTTACTGCCACTAAAGTGGCCTTCAG
>CAZMHJ010000029.1:1804-12732 GCA_964566075.1 uncultured Candidatus Saccharibacteria bacterium
AATATAGTTAATAATATTGTATAATATACATTACCCGTACCTTACCATAGAAAGAGGTGACCAACTTGGAATCGTTGGGAGCCAACGACGGACAAGTAGATCTGAGCAAGCTGCACCGCGCGCTCTGGAGTATCGAAGACCAGAGTGACGGCCACGACGACTTCGAAAGTCGTCTGCAGAAGCATCGAGATGATGCCGAGTTCGCGCAGTACCTCATCAAGCTTTGGAGAGTCTCAAGCTCGCCCAAGTCTCAGCACGGTGCATACGAACTGGCGCTCAAGTACAAAGATGCCCCCGAAGATGATCGGTGGGGCATCGAAGCACGCAAGTGGCTCGATGAGCACAGCTACGCTCGGCCTGACAAGGGTTGGCTCGCTGGGCCCATCAACAAGATGCTCGGTCCGCTGCCTAACCACCAGTACCTCGTCATCGACGAAGAGCTCAACAAGGGTGTCAAGCGATACCGTGCACTGTCGGTCGTGTTTTTGGCGACCATCATCACACTGCTGCTTGCATTCGTGCATTTCGCACCATGGGCTGCCATCAGCCCATTCAGTGTTGTTGACCACACACTCAACAACCTGGGTGTGTCTGGGTGGCTCAGCGCCATCATCGTGATTGCACTCTTCTTTGTGCTGATTTTCACTTCAGCACAGTTCAAGTACCGCAAGAGCATCATCTCTAAGAGTGCGCTCGAAACGGCCGCGGCAGAAGAAGAGCTGTGGTTCCGAGCAGGCTCAGAATCCTGGTCGTGGCCGCAGCGCGTCGGAAGTTGTGTTGGCTTTGGTCTCATCCATGTCACCAACTTCATCTACCCGATTGCAAGCATTCTGGTGCTGATGATTGCCGGTGCGATGTTCATGTTCGTGTATCTTCGAGCGTTTAAGCGTCTTGGTGATACACGGCTTGCAACTATCGAATCGGCACGCTTGCATGCGACCTACAATCGGTTTGCGTTCCTGTACATGGGTATCGCGATTCTGATTTCGGGAGCTGCCTCGCGCTTCTTCAGCTGAGAATTCTGTGGTAGGGTACTAGGCCTTGTAATAGCCCCATCGGATGGGTTGCCTACAATCCGACGCTTGCCCCCGTGCGATAACGGGGGCTTTTCAATACTTACCCCTGTTAAATTAATTGACATTTTAATACATTTGTGCTATAATTACTACGATTTTGTACCCCTGTTAGGGAGGTGCGAATCTTGTTCTTTAAGGTTTTAGTTTCTACTCGGATAGGAAGGCCAACAAGTGATCCTCTTCATCACGAGCGTGGTTATCTCACTCTTGGTGGGAGGATGCGCTGCATTCTTCGCCAAGCGGTATGACCTGCGCAGTATCGATGACAGACCGCGCCGAATCACTGGTGTGGAGTTCGCTATCGCGGTGCCCGTTGTGGCAGTCGTGGCAGCACTCGTCACCATCTGGGTCGGCCCCGGTGTCGCACAGTCAGCAGCCGCCAGTGGCTACAAGCAGTTCTTCAACGGTTCGGTAACGCAGGCATTGTCGCAGGAAATCGAGTGTACGCGCGATGGTTCGTGTGTGCACACCTACAGCTGCGACCCCTACACCGTGCAGGTTCCGTACACCGTTGAGGAGTACGCAGGCACGGACTCAAAGGGTAACCCAAAGTACCGCACTGTCACCAAGTACCGCACTGAGGTTCGATATCACGACTGCCCCTATGCCACAGCTGAATACAGCTACTGGCTAACGGACAGTCTTGGTGGCGAGACCACTATCGCTTCACACATCTTTGCCGCTAAACCACAGCAGTGGCGTGGCGACGAGGGAATCCCTGGTGGAGTCCCTCGGGGTGTGCCAGAGCGCTGGCTTACCAGCAAAAACCGGCTTGCAGCCGGTGATGCTGAGCCCGTGACACGCATCAAGGAGTACAAGAACTACATTCTTGCAAGCCAAGAAGACCTGCTGAAGCAATTCAGTGGCGACATCGACAGCTACAAGAATGCAGGACTCTTGCCAGCTCACACGGCTGGTGTACCTGATGGTGACATCATGTACGACTACGATCTCCAGGCCCGCAAGGTCCAGTTCGTAGGTATGAACCCTGTCAATGAGCAGGCCTGGCAATCGGCCCTGATGCAGCTTAACGCTGCACTCGGTACCGAACGTCAAGGTGACATGCACATTGTCGTGGTCCCGGCCAGCAAAGTCAGTAGCCCCGATGCGTACATCAACGCGTTGGTGGCATACTGGCAGAGCGACGAGTACTTCGGTAAGTGGGGTCTCCCTAAGAACGCTCTCGCAGTGGTGCTTGGTGTCAGTGATGATGCCAGTACTATCTCGTGGGCGCGTGCCAAGACCGGTATGCCTTTTGGTAATGGCGAGCTGCTCAGTGCAGTGAGCTTTGACCTCAAGGACAAGCCGTTCGACCCGAAGGTTGTGCTCGGTAGCGTTACGGCGCAGCCGACTCAGGCAAGTGATGGCAAGTTCAAGGTCAAGTACGCATATGGTTCGGGCATCATCAGCAACATCGTGTTGCAAGAACACCCGTTCCAGCGTGCATGCATGGACTGCGCTGGTGACAAGGTTGGCAGCTACGTATATCTCGAAAGCACCATCCCCATCTCACCACTTGCAAACTTCGTCATGCTGTTGCTGGTAATCATCATCAACAGCGTTCTGTGGGGAGCACTCATCGTGCTTGAAATCCCCAGCAAGGTTCGTAACCTGCGCCCCTCAAAGAGGATGCGTAACTACACCAGCTACCCCTGGAGGGGCTAATGGACGGCACGGCAATTCTCGAGTTCTGCAAGAAGTACCTCAAGTGGCTCATCGTCGGTGTTGTGGTCCTTGTGCTGGCTCTGATGCTCTTCGTCACGAAGAACAACATCGTCAACACGGGCAACACCAAGGAGGTAGCGCTCAACGCGCAGTACCTCGACAACCAGAACTACCTGAGCGACTGCATCGTTCGCATCCGTGAGTCCGCTGGCGTCGCCAAGGGACAGAAGGAAGCGCTCGACGAGATCATCAGCGATGCCGTCAAGGGTCGCTACGACAACGGCAGTTCGGCGCAGGTCGGACAGGGCGCGCTGTTCAGTGCCATCACCGAGGCCTACCCAGACCTCAGCGCCCTGAGCGGCACGTTCGACAAGGTGCTGGTGGTCGTCAACGGCTGCCGCACCGACTACAGAGGCAAGCAGACGCAGCTCCTCAGCCTGCTGAAGGACTTCGACACCTGGCGCATCGGTAGCTGGACGGTTCGTACGTTTGGGGGGTCTGACTTCCCGGATGACAACCTGCAGGCGCAGATCGGCAACAAGGTCACCACCGGCAAGGAGGCACTCATCCAGATGAAGACCATCGTCCTCGTCAAGGATGCCTCTGGCGCCTACCAGACGGGAACCCTCACCCCTGAGGACCCGTTCGCAAGTAAGTAGAAACAACCAACAAGAGCAAGCGCCGGCGCCCGACCCACACCAGGGTTGGGCGCCGGCAGACGTATCTAAGAATATAAGTCTTACTGACGAGTTGTATAACAACGAAATACGTTACACATAGTAAATTAGCCTGTTAGGTGTACTATCTATATATGAAATTACACCTTAGCTCATATCGGGTGCCACAGGCACAAAAACTATTTGCGTTAACAGGTAAAAATGAAGCTGATATTCGCGTTGCCATTGTCCCAAACGCCGGTGATTATTATTCCGACAGAGCTCGACGCGTAAAACACCAAGATATCATGAACTTTTTTACCGATCTGGGCGTTACCCCTGAAATTGTTGATCTACAAAACTACGCAGATGGTAGTGATGAAATACTCGAAAATCAACTTAAGCAGTATGATATTGTTTGGGTTAGTGGTGGTAATACGTTTTGTTTGCGCGAAGAAATGGTCAGAACGGGCTTTGACAACATCATAGGTAAGGTACTAGACGCTGGGGTGGTGTATGCGGGCGAAAGCGCTGGTGCTGTTGCTATTGGCAAGAGTCTGCGAGGTACAGAGCTTGCAGATGACCCTCGTTATGCAGAAAAGCAAATATTCGAAGGCTTAGGAATCGTACCGTTTGTTGTAATCCCACATACAGACAATCCAGAATTTGCAGAAGCGAACAGTGCAACACGCGAGCAGTTTGAAGCAGCAGAACTATTTGAACTAAAAGATAGCCAAGCGGTTATATTTGACGGCGAATTTACGAACTACGTAGTGGTTGAGCGGTAACCTATTCGCGCCTTAGCGCGTCAATAGGGTTAATCTTTTCTGCCCGGCGGGCAGGCAAGTACACCACAATAAGCCCCACAATAACCATAAAGGCAAATACTCCCACAATTACATAAGCTGGGTATGCAAATACATCGAACGAATCTTGCACGCCCCGCCTAGAAGCAAACGCATTCATAACAATATTTACGATCCTTCCAATAACAAATGCGCCAAACATACCAATTGCCGACCCAAAAATAGACAAAAAGAATGCCTCGAACATAAACAACCGCCGCATATCTACCGAACGTGCCCCGAGCGCAAACATTAGGCCAATTTCTTTTGTGCGTTCAAGTAGCGAAATGGTGAGGGTATTGAACATCCCAAGCACGGCTACAATCATGCCGATGCTACCAAAGCCAATGAGTATAAGGGTAAAGAAGCGGAACACTTGGTTGATTTCTTCAATTGTATCTACTGGTGAATCGGTTTCGAACCCAAGGCTTTCTATTTGTGATCGTATTTGCTGAATATCATCAACGCTTTTTGCGCCAACCTTCAGTTGATTGTATGCAGGCACGCCTGCAGCCCTAAAAATAGAGTCGCTAATGAATATTTCTGCGCCACTGCCAGAATCTATAACCCCAACAACAGTAAATTGCTTCTTAATAGGCTTGAGTTTTTCGTCTGCTTTGCCTAGTGGCACCGTAACTTCAATTTTTTTGCCCACTATCTCTGCCGGATTATTCGAAATGCCTATAGATTGCAAGGCAGCTTTGTTTAGCACAGCTTCAGCCTGCTTAGGGTTAGCCGTTAGCAGGTTTCCGGCCACAATATTCATGTACATGAGCCCTTGGTAATAGTCATCAACACCGTACACGATACTGTCTGATTCGCTGCTACTTACTTTGTAGCTACCGGGGTAAAAATATGCCTTTCCAACTTTATCTATATTTGGGATGTTGCCTATACGTTCTAGGGCAATATCATCAATTTTAAGTATTTTTGAATTACCAGACTTTACATCGACAGTTTTAACAGATCGATTACCAATCACTTCGTTTGTGACTAATTGTTGCAAACCAAGTCCAAATGTAAGTAAAAAGAAAATTGCGCCGATGCCAATGGCTATACCAAAGACGGTTAATCCGGTTCGCAATTTCTTGGCAAGCAAATTACTGAGCGCAATAGATGCCAAAATACTAAACTTTACCGTTCCTTTGTTCACAGCCTTTCGTGCCATTAGTTGGCCCCCATGAGTTGTTCGATGCGCTTGCGCATATCTGTTAGCATGCTTTTTACCGTGGGCGCTATAGCTTTTTCGTCTATCTCGGTCACGTTGCCATCTTGAATTTCAATTAAATGGTGCGCTAGTGCTAGATATTCTAAATTGTGCGTCACGAGCACAATTGTTTTACCTTTTTCAGCATTAAGCTTAGTAAGGAGGCCCATAATCATATCACCGTTTTTGCTATCTAGGTTACCGGTTGGTTCGTCGGCAATAATTACTGGCGGATCACTTACAATTGCACGCGCCATGGCTACACGTTGTTGCTCGCCGCCAGAAAGCAATGATGGGTATTTTTTGGCATAGCTTTGCATGTTTACTTGATTTAAGGCGTCCATTGCCAGCTTATGAGCTTCTGCCTTGGAATAGCCCAAGAAGTACAGGGGCATAGAAACATTTTCAAGTACAGAAAGGCTTTTTACCCAATAGTTCGTTTGGTATACAATACCTAGCTGCTCAGCACGGAACGATGCCAGTTCGTTTGGTGTTCTGTCGTATAAATTTTCACCGTTAAATTTTAAAGAACCTTTACTTGGTTTTTGTAAGCCTGATACAACATTCAATAAACTCGATTTACCACTGCCTGACGCGCCGTAAATTATTGTAAATACGCCCGAAGGTATTGAAATGGTTGCTTCTTTTACGGCAGTAACTGTTTCTTCACCTGTGGTAAAGGTGAGCGTCATGTTGTGTGATTCAATAAAAGCTTGTTTCATAGTTAAAACCCAAATATTGACCGTAAGGTATTAAATACGATTGTCAGTACGTTATCAGATGCACGTCCAATAATTGCTGTGTCGATCGCGCCTTGGCCTTGGTTGTTAGATTTGTCGCTAGACAATGGCTGAATACTGTAGACCCGTGATGTTGGTAGGTCAGAAATAATGACGAGGTGCTCTGTTGTCATACGTGTATCTTCGGCAGTTTTGCTATTAAAGGTTACGGCGCCAGAGCCTTCAGTATAGGCGACTTGGCTCGTTGATGGTTCGTCTGTGCGCCACGATACAACAATTTGGCCTCGTGCTTCAGAACCAGTGCCACGGACTGATGGTTCGATAACAATATCACTAATTTTAGGTGGCCGTGTATCAAGAGCCGTCTTAAATACCTGCTGGTCAGAAACGGCCAAGTTGCCAGATTCATCACGGCTTTGTGCGACAAGCGTATACAAGCTGTCGTCTTTTAGATTCCGGATTACTATTTGGTGGCTGGTCGTAAGTTTAGAATCTTGCTGTTCGGCAGAACCGCCACCTTTAATACCATAGACTACTTGTGTGGTGCTCGGCACATTGGTTGTCCAGGTAACTTGCTGGGTGCTCGTTGGCTCGCCTTCTACGGGCTGGAATTGCAGGTTCGTAATGCGTGGCCGAGGTGGTGTCGTGAACGAGGCCACGTTGCCCTTATATTCAGAGCCTTCTGCATCGTAGGTACTAATCATATAGTAGTACTTAGAACCATCTGTTAGGCCGTCTAACCGTACTTGGTATCGTGATTCCTGGCTCGAAGTGTTAATTGTTTTGAGACCGCCAAACGATTCACTTGTGCCATAGTATACGGTCGCCTTGGTTGAACCTTTGGTGGTGAACTCTATGGTAGCGCCGCTTAAACTAATGTTCGATGCTACTGCTTCTTTTACCGTTGGGGCAGGTGAGGTGGTAAAGGCTCGTTCGGTTGTCGTGCCAGTATTGCCATCTTCGTCCGTCCATTTTGCTACATAGTAGTAGGTTGTACCTGGCGCGAGATTATCAAGGCTAATAATATGTGCAGAAACTTGTGTGCTGTTTGCAATTTCAGAAGAGCCATAGATGCCGCTAGTAGTACCTAGGGCAATTTTAGAATCACTAGCACGGTCAGTATTCCAGGTTATTGTTGCTCGCTTTGTGGTGATGTCGGTAACAGTAGGCTGGCTCGTAATGGTAGCGGGGGTCGTAAACTTACCCGTTGGGTAACCACTTACGACTGTGCCCGTGACACCGCAGTTATTTGTACTGTCACATGCGGCAATTTTGTAGTAATAGGTTTGCTGCGTTAAACCGGCGTCAATATAGGTAGTACTAGAGCTAGATCCAACTTGATTAAAGCTGATGTTATTCGTAGATCGATAGATTTTATAGCTTGCAATACCGCCGCCGACATACGTAGGCTGCTCCCAGGTGATTGCAAGTCGCCAGTTGCTAGTAGCTTTAATTGAAACATCTACTAGGTCAGTATTTAATGGTATGCCTGGTGATGGCGTATTAGCGCTAAAGTTCACGCTCGAGTAATTTGCATAGTTAATATTGTTTGATTCATCACGAGCTACAACATATAGGGTATTTGTGCCTGGTTGAGTTGCGTATGGGCCAACGGTTAGTTCGGTTGATCCTGGTGCGGTGTAAGCGCAGTTACCGGCATTTGGCGTAGCATTTACGGTATAGCAGTAGGTTATGTTGTTTACATCACCAACAAAGGTAGAAGGCGCATCCCAGTTAAAACCAAATGAGTTCACGGTGTTTGTCGTGGGTAGCGCAACCAGGTTGTTCGGTTCACTTGGTGCACCACTAGTATTTATTTTTAGGGTTGCAGTCGTGTAGGTACTTGTAACGTTACCTGCAGCGTCCCACGCCCTAAAGTAAACGGTATTCACCCCTTCTTGCAAATCGTCGAAGTCGGGCGGGTCAACCGTCATGTACGAGCCATCATTTGTCAGTAAATCGCTCGCGTCACCACTACCGGTATGCGAATCGCCATACCACACGCCGCCCGTTCCTATACGGTACTGCAGGCCCACAAGTCCAGAATTAGCATCGTCTGGCGCGCCTGTGCCGCTACTTGGCCAGGTCATGGTAATTTGTTTGTTACTTACAAACCCAGACGGAGCGGTAATAAAGCTTGGATTTGTTGGTGCCGTGTTGTCGAACCTAAATGCAAACTGTTCAGAAGTGGTCGATA
Source organism: uncultured Candidatus Saccharibacteria bacterium (assembly GCA_964566075.1). Taxonomy (GTDB): domain Bacteria; phylum Patescibacteriota; class Saccharimonadia; order Saccharimonadales; family CAIOMD01; genus CAZMHJ01. The sequence goes on from CAZMHJ010000029.1 coordinate 10,191, forward strand.
CATTACCTGCCGTATCAATTGCACGAACGGTAATGTAGTATGGACTATTTGAACTACTTAGTGGTGTAGCCAGCGCACCTGGTGTTCCTAAATCAAGCGTAGTGCCTGTAACCATATATTGGCAGTTACCGCCAGTATTCGCAGGGCTTGTACCAAGTAAGCCTTTTGTTGTTACGGGGTTTGCGGTGTTATCTGCGCCTATGTAAATACAGTAGCCCCGAATACCTGCTTGTGCATCTGATCCGGCTGTCCAGGTAAAGTATGGCGAAGCACCGTTTGTCCATGCATTTGCCGCTAAACTACCGCCACCATTTGCTTTGTAGGCTGTAATGCCGCTTGGGTTAGTGGGCGCGCCACTGTCCGAGGTTGCCTGGGCGTCAACTGCATCAAGTGTGACCTGCTGATTACCGTTGCCCTTTAGCACTGCCTGCCACCGCATACCGTCAAACGTAACGGGGAAGCTCGCAAAGTTTGCAGTAATAGTTGCGGTGTCGTTTGCTTGTGCAAGCGATGCAGACGTAGCCCAGGCTGAACCGTTCCAAAACAGCCAGCTTACGCCACCGTCTGCCGATACCCGATACGTTACTGTACCGCCGTTCAGCGTGGTTGTATCACTCAGTGAATCCCAGTGCCATACCCCATTTTTACGGACACTTTGCGCTAAACTAATTGCTTGTTCACTCGTGCTAAATGGGGTAGTTGTAAAGCTTGAGCGTGCAATAGTACTAAGCCTTAGTTCATCGAGCTTGCCATCGAAGCGGGCTATCGGTTTTCCATTTTCACGCCCACCGTATGCGCCACCAAGTAAGACGTCACGTGTACTACTTGCTACGCTAATTGTCTTTGCGACCGACGCGTCAAGCACGCCATCTATATACAGCTTCATTGTTGTGCCGTCGTACGTAACGGCTACATGGTGCCAGTTAGTGTCAAAGGTATTTGTAGTAGATTGCAAAAAGCCATTATCGCCAAAACGCCATACATTGGCATCGGCATTGGCCGACACACCTGTTGCTGCATAAAATTTACCCTTATATGCACTTAATGCACGAATATCTTCTACTGTATTGCCCCAAGAACCGTTTACGCTGTTGCCGCCTACTTTAACCCACGATCCATTTGCATACTTCCACACTTCGCCATCACCCGTACTGTTTCCAAGGCCGGCATATAAATCGCCCGCATAAACTGCAAGTGTTCGAACAGTTTCGTAGTTTCCCGCAGCCCAACTGCTATTCGTGCCATCACCACCTACTTGCGTCCAGGTGGTGCCGTCAAATTCCCATACTTCGGCATCGTCCACACTATTACCCAAACCTGCATATAACTTATTGTTATATGGCATTAACGATTCGACTTGTTCGAACGTTGCATTTGCCCAGCTACCATTAACAGCGTCACCACCAACACGTAACCATGCAGTACCGTTCCAGCGCCAGACTTCGGCATCTCCGGCAGAGTTACCTAAGCCCGCATATAATGTGCCGTTCATTACTGCAAACGAACTTACACGTTCAAAGTTTGTTGTCCATCCTGCAAAAAGGCTATCGCCGCCAATCTTTGTCCATGCAGTACCGTTCCAGCGCCAGACTTCGGCATCGTTAGCGCTGTTACCGATACCAGCGTATAAGTTTCCTTCATAGCTAGCCAGTGCGGTAACTTCTTCAAATGCCGCTGCTGCCCATCCGCTATTAAGCCCGTCACCCCCAATTTGCGTCCAGGTAGTGCCGTTGTATCGCCACACTTCGCCATCACCCGTAGTATTGCCCAACCCAACATAGACCTCGCCGTTATGACCAATAATTGAACTAACGTTTTCAAAAGTATTTGCTGCCCAGCTACCGCGGTAGCCTTGGCCACCAATGAGCTCCCAGCCAGTAACACCATCGGTGCGCCACACTTGCGCCGAACCAGCGGTGTTTCCAAGACCGGCATATAAATAATCGCCAACTACCTGCAATGTTTCAACGGAAGCAAGGCCAAAATACCCCCAGCTGTTGTTAATGTGTTGACCACCGCGTACCGTCCAGCTACTACCATTCCACTGGTAAAAGTAGCTACCACCAGCGGCATCGTAGGTACCTGCAAAGATAGTGGTGCCTCCACCAGAACTTAGGGTCATAACAATATCGCCCTGGGCGGTTGACCAGCCACCATTTAAGTTATCGCCCCCAATTTGCGTCCATGCGGTGCCGTTGTATCGCCACACCTCACCATCACCGTCACCGTTGCCTAGCCCGGCATATATATTCGTGCCATCGTTTGCGAGCGAATAGACAGCTTCGTAGTTGGTGTTCCAACTACTATTTAAGCCATCGCCCCCAATTTGCGTCCATGCGGTGCCGTTGTATCGCCACACTTCGCCATCAGTCGTGCTATCGCCTATTCCTGCATACAAATTGCCGCTTAGATAGGTAAGTGAGCGAACGGATTCGTAGTTGGAGTTCCAACTACTATTTACACCATCACCACCAAGCTTTGCCCATACAGTACCGTTCCAGCGCCACACCTCTGCGTCTGCGACAGCATTACCAAGCCCAAC
>CAZMHJ010000030.1:0-12179 GCA_964566075.1 uncultured Candidatus Saccharibacteria bacterium
CTTTGGCGAGTAACTCTTTTTTTAGCTCATTTAGTTTAACTGGATCATCTGCCATATATTACTGTGCTTCCTTTACTGCTTATAAATACTATTATATTTTTCAAGTAGTTTCTTGGCCGCTTCAGTATCTCCTTGCTCTTCAGCAAGTTTAATTTGCTCGGTCAATTGCTCTCTTTGTTCTTTTTGATTATTTTTTGTAAGTTTTGAAATTAAATCTCTCAGCTCTCTAAGGCGCTCGTTGGCGTCGAACTTATCGTAGAGCTCTTCTGCTTTGAATGTTACTATTTTGACATAGTCTTCGACATCTTTCAAATCTTCAGGGATTTCATCACCGAGTGAAGCATGGGGATTTTGCTCTACGTATTCATATACCCGTTGCCGCTCTGGGCTACTAAATACGAGCCTCTGGCTCTCGGTCTCGAGTAGCCGCCTCGTAATCGGGTACGCAACAAGTAGGCTTAGTAGTTGATCTTCATACATATGTGGGTCATTACCAACATGCTCGACGGTATGCGTCCTGGAACGCTTAACTGGTGAATGGCCTTCGCCCTTTACTTGAGCTAGTTTGCTTCGCATGGCTGCTTCACTTACTTCTGTTAAGTTTGCGAGTTCTAGCAAGTAGTGATCTTGTTCGACACTGTCTTCGAGGCGAGCGATTGTCTGTAGTAAGACGTCCGAAAACGTGCGCTTACCATGGGCGGTTGAGATATCGTACATATTTGCGTAACGTTCAATCAGCCAATCGAGTGCATATTTAGGACTATGCATTGCCTGCTCCCAAGCAGTTGGGTCTTTTTTAATAAGCTCGTCGGGGTCTTTACCATCAGTAATAGTAATAATTGATAGTTGCACACCGGCACCTTGGGCGACACTAATTGCGCGCTCTGCGGCTGCAATACCTGCCCTATCTTGATCAAAACTTAATCTGATATCACTCGTAAATCGTTGCAAAGCTTTCAAGTGATATGGCGTTAAGGCAGTACCAGCTGTTGCCACCACATTACTATACCCAGCTTGATGGCTTGCAATAACATCTAAGTTACCTTCGACGATAACCACAAAGCCCGAGCGACGAATTGCATCTTTTGCGAGATGCAGGCCAAACACATGACGGCTTTTATCATATAGCAATGTTTGAGGGGTATTGATATATTTTGGAGCGTTTGGTTCGTCTTCTAAAATACGGGCCGTAAAACCAATGGTTGTACCTTGAGCATCCGCCAGCGGAATCATAATACGCCCACGGAACATATCGCCCGCACCACGGTAACGTTGTGCCGACAAACCGGCAAGCTTTATAGTCGTCTCGTCGTGCCCACGTTTTTTCAAAAAGTCCATCAATGCCATACCGTTATTGGGGGCATAACCAATTTTAAAATCTGATAACGTCTGTTTATTAAATTTGCGCTTACCTACGACGTAATCGAGCGCTTCGCTATTTTTAAGTAGCGTCTGTTGATAATATTTAGTCGCAAGCTCAAGGGCTTCAAGTGCTTTATCTTTTTGCTGTCGCACTCTACCATCACCTTTTTGGTATAGGCTTAAATCGACTCCAGCTTTTCGAGCTAAGATTTCGAGCGCACCCTTAAAATCAACACCTTCCATTTCCATAATGAAACCGAACATGTTGCCACCCTTGCCACTACTAAAATCGTGCCAGATTTGCTTTTCGGGGCTCACCATAAAACTTGGAGAGCGTTCGGCATTAAATGGTGATAAGCCTTTAAAGTTACGACCGGCGCGTTTAAGTTCAACGTAATCACCAACTACGTCTTCTATCGAAAGTCGATTCTTGATATCCTCAACCGCATCCATAACTACTGTCATTGTACACGTATAACTAATAAACAAGCACAAGCGCTAGCGTCTCATTAGCAAATTAGTTATGCTTATACAAAGAAGTTATGCCTCCCACACAACAAAACCCCTACGATTTCATCATGAGTCCGACGCAAAAAAAGCGCGGTATTGGCTTGAATGGCGGTTCTCAAAAAACACGTATTATGCAAGTCGCCGTTATTGCGCTTATTATTTTTGTTGTTGGTGGTGGTTTATTGATGTTTATAAATAGTAAAAAAAGTAGCAGCACCGATACGTACCTTTCGCTTGCCGCATCACAGCAAGATATTATCGACATAACAAAACTTGGCGCGACCAATGTACGTGACCAACAGCTACTTATGAAAAACGCTTCTGTATCACTATTACTTGTAAGTCAAAACACTCAAACAATTACCCTTATTAAATCCCTCGGTACAAAGAACCCGGTCAAGCAAATTGCGGCCTTACAAATAAAAACGTACACAAAAACTCTAAGTGACGCTCAGAAAAATGGTAATTACGATTCAGTATATGAGGCGTTGCTCGCAAACAGACTTGATGAATACCGAGTTAAGCTACAAGCAGCATACGCAAACGCTACCGCTGACAAGACAAAAAAACAGTTGTCAGAGGATTACCAACAACTCGAGATTATTTATCCGGCCTCTACTCAATCAAACTAAATACCGGCTACAAGATTGTAGCTGTGGCGTATGAGGTCTTGCACCTCTTCCCACTCTAACTGACCACTTAAGATTAGCGTATTCCAGTGTTTTTTATTGAGATGATAGCCTGGTAACACTGTTTCGTATTTTTCGCGCAATAGTACGGCAAGCTGCGGATCACACTTTAAGCTCAGCCTAACCGGATCACTGCCCTCAGCGATGAGAGCGAACATTTTGTCATTTGCTTTATACACAGCAACGTCCTTGCCAAATGGATATTCAAGCTTTGCGTTTGGCATACTAAGAACGTACTCTTCGACCGTTTTGTGATCCATTACCCTCGCTCCTCCAATTTCAGATAAAATTTGAGTTCAGCGATTGATTCTTCGATATCATCAAGCGCTCGGTGTGTTTCTTTTTTTGTAAATATACGATGGTATTTACCCTGCATAATAATTTTATAGCTACTAACGTCAAGCATTCTGTAGTGGAGCAGTGCGTCAACTTCGGGCCACCACTGCCGAATAAATCGCCGGTCTTGATGAATACTATTACCGGCTAGTACTGCTGGCTCATCAAAATGCTTAGTTATAAATTTAGCGAAGTCGGCAGCCACTTTTTGTTCACTTGGAGCTGACGCTACCCGCGTAATAAGACCGCTGGCATTATGGGTGTCACGAGCCCATTCATTCATACCAGCCAAGACTGATACATCTTGATGAATCGCGCTTTCAAAACGGCCAAGTTCGTTAAAATCAAAATCAGTAACAATCGCCGCGATTTCTAGAATGCGGTCGGTGTCTGGTTCAAGACCCGTCATCTCAAGGTCCACCCACAGTAATTTAGTCGCTACATCATGCTTGCTATCAGCCATACCCGAACGATTATACAATTATTTATTGGCCCATGCGACAATTGGCACGGCTTCTTCAGGTGTACAACTAATAATAATGCGCTTAAACTTCTGTTGTTTTGTTTCTATATACAACACGTTATGTACAAATGGTTCAACCCAACCATGAGGGTTCGTAAGGTATAAAAAGTCCCAACCTTCTTCGGTCCAAAAACTACCAGCAATTAATTTACCGGGCATGCCGGTACCTGGTAAACGGACTTCCCATTTTCGCCAGTTTGCAAAAATATCGCGAAATTCGAGTAGTTTAATATCCTTTTTCGTAACCTCGATTTTTGCCTTGAGTGCCCACAGCTGCTCCCTGCCCTGTAGTTCAATTACTAATGATTGTGGCGTGGTGACAAAACGCATACTTACTCCGAGGTGTCCGATTTAAAATCAAGTGCACACGAATTGATACAGTAATGCTTTCCGTTTGGAGCATCTGCGTCTTCAAACAGGTGGCCCAGGTGACCACCGCATGTCGCGCAGACTACTTCGGTTCGGTGCATACCTAACGAATTATCATCTTGTAAACGCACGGTATCGCTCGCAATAACATCACTAAAACTAGGCCAACCAATAAGCCCTGGTGTTTTTGATTCGTATTGCGATGAAGCAGAAAACAGCACCGTGCCACAGCCTTGGCACGCATACATACCGTTTTTTTGTGGCAAGACAAACTCGCCACTAAATGGCGTTTCAGTGCCCTTTTGCCTCAACACCTTGTACTGCTCAGGAGTTAGACGTTCTTTCCACTCTTCGTCACTCAAATCCATACATAGTAGTATAGACCCGCGTAGTGTTACTGGGTAGTTTTATCTACTTCTTTTCTTTGTCGAGTTTATCGAGTCTGAGCCCTTTAACGACGTAGTAGATAACCGCTGCAACAGCTGCAAATTTAATAAGACTGCTTACGATAGCACCCCAACCAATTGCTAAAGGATGGCTACCAGTTGTAATGGTCCATGTGTAATCTTGTAATGATGAGCCACTTTTTAGAATAAAGCTAAGCAGAAAACCTACTAGTGGGTTAATAAAGTTATCGACAACCTGGCCAACTACGATGGTAACCTGTGTACCAATTGCTAAACCAATTGCGAGCCCTACCACACCTGCCTCACGAATAAAGTCTAAGAACCCTTTTGCTTGCTTGTTCATATTACCTCCTATAGTACGAGTATAGCCTGGCAAGCATAACTACTCAATTAACTGATAGAGGTTAAAAAGTCTTGCGCACGGTACCCAATAATGCGTTTACGGTCCGCGTTCAATTTACCGAGCTGCTTCACCATAACGCTGGTACGAGGATTTTTAGCAAGTACCTCTTTATTGCGGTCAACAAAACCCCAAAATAGACCGTCCCAGACATCGCACCAAATATCTTTCTGATAATGGCTCATGTTCAAAATATAGTTGCTACCAGATATATATGGCTTAGTAACCATGCTACCTAAGTCACTAAACTGACTCATACCGTACACGTTCGGTACCATTACCCAGTCGTACGCATCAATAAACATAGACGCAAACCATTTATATGCTTCTTCGGGTTTGATTTCACATAAAAGCATCAGATTACCTACCACCATTAAGCGTTCAATGTGGTGTGCATAGGCGTGCTTATTCACTTTTGTAATAACATCATCAAGTGGTGGAATACCAGTTGTGCCTTCCCACCATTGGCTACTTAGATTTCGATTTTGATTTAAACCATTAGCCGTACGCATAGGCACGCTTTGGGTGATATATAGGCCACGTACGTATTCACGCCAGCCAATCACCTGCCGGATAAAACCTTCTAGGCTCGGCAAATTCACTTCGTTCTGTTCGTGATAGTCTAGAGCAGCATCAACCACTTGTTGTGGTGTTAATAAACCAATATTGAGCGGTGCAGATATGCCACTGTGATACAAAAAGATGGCTGCTCCATCGATAGCATCTTCGTACGCGCCAAAATCTTCAAATCGTTCTTTAAAAAATTCATATAGCCATTTACCCGCTTCGTCATGCGACGTTGGCCACATAAATTCATCATAGCTACCAGGATTATTTGCAAACCGCTTGTCTACCCATTTCTTGGCTTCTTCAACATATTTATTATCACCATAGCCATTAAAGCCGGGTGCGATGTGATCTTTGGGGAGTGCTTTTCGGTTTTCGACATCGTAGCTCCACTTGCCACCAACCGGTTTGTAGTTTTTATCAATCAAGATATTAAAACGCTCGCGTTGCCACTGATAAAAGTCGGCAAATACATGTTTTTCTTTGTCTCCTAAATAATCACGAACTTCGGTTGCTTTTAACATAAAGCTCGGCGTTGGTAGCACCCGCAGTTCAAACGGGGTCTCGATAACTTCATCAAGGGCTTTTTTAAGCCGGGTGTCGATTGCAAAATCGGTAGGATCAAATACATACACGAGCTCGGCTCCTGCCTGCTGTGCACGTACAAGCACATCAGCTGTCGAACCTGCATCATCAAGTTCAATGTATTCAACCGCAATCTCGTTTTGCCACAACACTTCTTCTATGTACCGCCGCATACTTGCGCGGTGGAGTACTAGTTTTTGCTTGTGTAGAGCCAGTGGATACTGTTGGTCTACACCGAATAAAAGTGGTTCTTCTACTAAATATACGAGATCAACTTCGGGTAGATGCTCTGGCGCGAAGAGCTGATGTGGGTACAAAACAAGCGCCGTTTGTATGTGTTTCATGAATAGTGCTTATCCTTTAAGCACTATTGTACAGTAATCACACTTGGTTCGCTTGCACGTGTGCAATGATTGATTTGCCCATGTGTGTGGCGACAATTGCCATGCGTGCTTTAATAACATCCTCCATCTGCTGGACATCACGCCTTTTAGGGTTAGCATCTGTTTCACGTGCTAACTCTAAACCTCGTGGGCGAGCATGCAACACAATGGCATCGTCATGTAAGAGATTAATCTTATCATTGTCGATTACCCACTTTTTGTAATCTTTGGTGAGCCGCTTATCTCGTTTTGCTTCTGCCTTGTCGTCGCCGTTGTATTCTTCTGGCTTTCGCCCCGGGTATACCACATCGACTATCTCCAACCCCTCTTCAATGCTAGCTACTCTATGTAGTGAATCGCCTAGTTGCGCTGCGAGCTCTGGTGGTACCGGAGCCGCTTTAGACTCAACCACATATATCTCCATGCCAACCACTGCCGCGCCAATCATGAGTGAGTTAAATGCACGGTACCGTTCGAGATCACCAAATGGCATTACTTTTACTCCGCGTAGAGTGCCGAATTGTTTATGGATGGTAAAGAAATCGCCCATCGTTTGTGAAGGGTGTTCGTTTTTTCCGTCACCCGCGTTAATAACGGGAATTAAGCGACTTAGATTGCCTCGCTCAAACTCATGTTGCATTGCCCACGCAGAAAACGCCGGACCCATTTCTTGTTCGGTTCTAGTTGCATAAATATCTGTTTGAGTCGCAAATGCCACTTCTGAATCAAGACGAATTTCTTTTTTTGCTTCGGATGAATTATCAACTCCACCTTGATACAAACCATGCCCACCAAGTTTATTCATGGCGTGAGCAAACCCACCGCCAGTGCGTGTGGATGATTGACGCATGAGTGCAAAGAGTTGTTTGCGTCTTAAGATATCAGCGCCTTCAACAAATATAGACTCTGCAGCATATGCCTCATTAAGATACATTGCAATATCTGCATCAGTAAGCTGGTGCATTGATAAAAAGTGCTTACCTGCTGGTTCACCCTCAATTGGTGTTATAACGCCCGAATAGTCTAATCGTTCGCCGTCTAATAATATTTCTGCCACGTTTTTACTCCTTTACTTTTTTACATAAAAAAAGAGCCGCAACTTGCGGCTCATTTATTCTATTGGTGTGTGGTCTTTTCGTTTCATAATCCCCTCTTATGGGGTATTTTAAAGACCCTATTTAGGAAACCATACCTGCCTATATTGTGTCAAATTACATCTTACTAAGTCGCTCAATACCAAGAAGTTCCAAACCTTTATCGAGAATTTCAGCGTACCGCTCAACAAGCATAAGGCGCACGGCACTGCGCTCACCATCAAGCACACGATTATGTTCGTAAAAGACATTAAAAGCACCTGCCAGTTCGTATAAATAGGTGCAAAGTACATGCGGTGCGTATTCAGTGGTAGCTTGCGCAACCGCATCCTGAAAACCAGTCATTTTTTGTACTAAGGCTCGCTCGCCTGATTCGAGTACTGTACTATCATTCGCTGAGCTATCGCCTGCTTTTTCTAAAATACTGCGTGCACGAACAAGTGCATACTGTAAGTATGGGCCACTGTTTCCTTGTAAGCTGACTGATGTTTCTGGGTCAAAGGCAACATCACCACCGAGGCGCTGTTTTAAGAACGCATACTTCACCGCTCCAAGTGCTAAACCATTCTTTACAAGTTCATCATTTTTTTCGGGCACATGCTCGTACACAGTATTCAGTACATCGGTTGCCGAAGTAACATTTCCAAGCCTTGAGCTCATTTTTGTACCATCACCAAATTTAATAATGCCGTTGGTGATATGTGTCATTACACCATTTACGGCCGGAATCATTTCACCTGCAGCTGCATACACAACACGCATATATTCTGCCTGGTCGCGACCAGTAATTAATATACGATGATCAAAGTTATATTCTTGGTATTCAAGCGAAATCACACCGAGATCCTTTGTCTCGTAGGTTGGTAAGCCTGCTTGTGTAACAAACACCCTGGTATGCAAACCAACTTTTTCACCCCTGTATACCACGGCTCCATCAGAGTTTTCAAATACTCCGCGTTCAAGCCCCTCATGTACAAGTTTTAAGCCTGGTTCGGCAGTGGTGCTTTCTGGGTAGTAATGGAATGGGTCAACCTGGAGTCGCTCGTAAAAACGATCGAAATAATCATAGCTCCATTGACGACATGTCCAATAAATCTGTGCAAATAGGCTATCATGCTCATTCTGAGAATGAATTGAATAAATCAATTGGTTGTATTGTTCGATGTTCCGGCGCGCTTCTGCGTTGTCTTCGTATGCAGCTGCACCCTTAACATACGAACTACTCAAAAAGTTTGCTTGCTGATCAGTGGTGATTTCGAATAACTTTTCAGGATTTTCCCCTTCTAGGGCCTCGATAATACCCCACATGGCTTTAGCCACATGTAAGCCCACATCACCACCAAAGTTGGTACGATGTACTGTTGCTCCTGACTGCTCAAGTAAACGAGCGATCACATCACCTGCAATTGTTTGATAAAGATGGCCAGCATGGAGTTCCTTAAATGCGTTTGGGCACGAATACTCAACAACATAATTAGTACCCGCCATTGACTGTGGAACCTCGGCAGTAGCTTGCGCTAATAAGATAGCATCACTCAGGGTAATATTAATAAATCCTGGGCCTGCCACCATAGCAGTAGCCAACCACGCAGGCTTCGACTCTTCTAATGAGCTAACAATTTGTTCGGCAATTTCTCGGGGGTTTTTGCCAAGTTGCTTAGCAAGCTGCATCGATACATTGGTAGCAAAATCACCAAACTGTGGGTCCGGTCGGGTTAGCGCTGGTTCAACAGATACACCAAACAGGTGGCGGATTTGTTCCGCAAGAGCGGTCTGTACAGATTCCATATCTGTTATTGTATCACCCTACTACTGCTATGTTTAGAACTGATGGAAATAGGCAGGACTATCTACGATGTGCTCAATTTTAAATTGATATTCTTTGAGCATATCGGCACGCTCTTGCTCATCAAGACCAAGTGAGTTGTAAACAATGAATGGTTCCATGACATCAAAGCCACAAAAAGCTAAAGTACCGTGCTGTATTGGGTGCAAAATTTGCTGCATTGTCGCCTGATGTTTACCATCAAGACGATAAAAATCCTTTGGGAAACCAGCAGTCACGCAGAGCATGGCGCTTTTACCTCGCATGAGGCCAGACTCATAATATTTTCCTCCATCCCATGCAACCCCCATAGCTAACACTCGGTCAAACCAACCTTTTAACATCGCCGGAGCACCAAACCACCAGAGTGGAAAATGAAACAATATCGTATCTGCAGCTCGCAGTTTTTCAATCTCTTGCCGAATATCAGGGCCAAAGGTCATCCCATTTTGGGCTGCATGTCGTTGCTCAAGCATATAGTTAAAATGGCCTCCACTCGACGTTACAAAGTCGAACTTTTCCGCCCTTGGCTCAAAACCACTGCCGTACAAATCGCTCTCAAAAACCTGATGCCCTTGCGACGTCAACACACTAAGCGCGGTATTTTTAAGCGCACTCGTAAACGAACTTGGCTCGTGATGGGCATATACCGAAAGTATATTCATAATTGTTATGCTTAGTATATCAGTTATCGATATCTAGCATAATAGTAATTTTTATTATATAATATAATTCATGTCTGAATTCGAAACGAATCACCGTTTTTTTAGCCTTGCTGATTTAGAAACTGGCCAAGTACCTCAGTTCCGTGCTGGTGACACTGTTATTTTTGACAGCAAACGAGTTGATAGCCTGACACGATTGGCTCGATGTGTTGAGGTTGATTTACTCGCTGAGCGAGACGCAGAGCATGTTCCGTATATTCAGCGAAGACTTATTCTAGATGGGATTGAGTATGAATCTTTGTCAGAAGATGAAAAAATCGATTTATTACCCCCACCGTTTAGTCGTTTAAAGACCGATGATGATCTTATTTTAAAGCGAGTACTCGGAAAATTTAAGACTGGTATCGATCTTATTTCCGCCGAACTGATTGCAAAAAAGACGATCCCACTCGTAGCTTCAACTACGAAAGATTATTACGGTTGGTTGATTGAAATAAATGCCGCATTACAACTGCCAGGCATGCTACAACAAGAAGATGGTATGTTTCGCTTTTTAGTAGCGCACGACGGAAAAATGCTTCGTTACGGTCCATATGACGAACAAAAGCAAGCAATCAGTAACGTCAAATCTAAAACCATGCTTGAGGCACTTGCAACTGCTCGTAGCATGGCGGGGATTGCACTTGGTGGCGGTGGTTCAACGGGCCGTACCACAATAAATCGTGGCACGTTACAAGGATAGTCCTGGCGGAGGGAGAGAGATTCGAACTCTCGAGAAGCTTACGCCTCAACCCGCTTTCCAAGCGAGCGCCATAGGCCACTAGGCGACCCCTCCATATTGGGCCGCTGTATATTATACCTCACTGCTCTCTTGAAGTTTGATAGTTTATAGGGGTAGAATTTAGGGACGACTATGCCAGTAATTAAGCTCGAAAATGTCAGCAAGGTGTATGGGTTTGGCGATGCCACAACCCTTGCTCTTGATGATATTACACTTGAAGTTGATAAAGGTGAGTTTGTAGCTATTATGGGGCCGAGCGGTTCTGGTAAAAGTACCCTTATGAATATTATCGGCCTGCTCGATCGGCCGAGCCAAGGTGTGTACATGCTGGATGGACGTAATGTTTCACGCTTACGAAATCGCTCTCGGGCTAAGGTTCGTCGCGATAAAATTGGATATATTTTTCAGAGCTTCAATCTACTCCATCGCATGACCGTAATTGAAAACGTTGCCCTTCCACTTGCTTATAAAGGTATGACTACCCTTCGTCGATTGCACAGAGCGTCGGATATGTTAGATAAAGTTGGGCTAAAAAGTCGAGAATATTATTACCCCCACCAATTAAGTGGTGGTCAAGTTCAGCGTGTTGCGATTGCTCGAGCTCTTATAAACAAACCGAGCCTGCTCATTGCCGATGAACCAACTGGTAACCTTGATACTGCAAGTAGTGGCGTCATTATGGAGCTTCTGCGCGATATTCATCAAGGTGGCAACACTATTATTATGGTGACCCACAATCCAGATTTAACTGCATACGCTAGCCGTGTTGTGTATATGCGCGATGGGCGAATCCATCAAGACCAAGACTTAAAAGAACACGAGATTGCTGATATCACTAAACTACACAACGCGCCAAGTGTCGACGAAGAAGTTGCTAAAAAGCGTTCCAAAAAACGAGGCAAAAAGTCATGATAATGACGAATGTTAAAATGTCACTCTCAAGCATACGATCAAATCGTATCCGCAGTTTTTTGACCATGCTTGGCGTCATTATTGGGGTTATGAGTGTTGTGATGACGGTGTCAATTGGCGAAGGTGTAAAAAATCAGGTGTTAACCCAAATTAGTAATTTAGGTAGCAATATTATTACTATTCAACCCGGACAACCGGGCGTTGATTCGAGCGGTAAAATAAAAAATATTAAACTTACCGCACCCATTAGCACCAGTACGCTCAGTGAAGCTGATGTCGCCACAATAGCGGCTGTACGAGGTGTAGTCGCCGTTAGCCCTAATGCAGTCCTAACGACCAGCGTTGAATCAGCCGAAACTCCAGCCTATGGCGACGGTGTAGTTATGGCAACGACGTATGACACTAAAAACGTGCTTAATCAATCTGTAGAGTACGGTGAATTTTTTGAAAAGTCAGACATGACCAAAGATGTGGCCATTATTGGCAGTAACGTCGCCGACGCACTCTATCACCAACGTGACCCAATTGGTCGGGCGGTTATCATTAAAGGTCATGAATACATTATTCGAGGTGTGCTAAGCGCCGCTCCTGAAAACCCACTTAATATTGGGCCAAATTATAATAACGCAATTTACATTCCGTTTGATTCGGCCAAAAGGCTCATGAATGGTCCACTGCAAATTAGCGAACTTAACATTAAAGTAGCAGCGGGCCAAAAATTATCAGATATTACCAATAATCTATATATTGGTAACGGAGTTAAAGGTTATC
>CAZMHJ010000031.1:0-11812 GCA_964566075.1 uncultured Candidatus Saccharibacteria bacterium
CAATCCATTTATTCGTTGCAGCTAATGCAGCCTGTGTAGTTTGCCTTCCTACTATTTTATTTAGAACCTCTCTTTCAGTTTTCAGAAATGCAATTACGTCTCCGTGATGCAAGTTCTCAATTCTGCTTTTATGGATATATAACGACTTTTTTGTGGATTGATGAAAGTTATCTAATACCAGCAAGCCGTGTGTGTCTGTCAGATAAATAAATTTGTCGTTCTTGAACTCGACCCTTTTTGCTTTCACACTATCTGATAAATTGCCTCTTACTATGAATTTTGAGAACTGAGCGTTATCAAGCTTTAATTCAAAGTCAGTAATATCAAAGTTTAAATCTGTATCTATTGTTGAATACAAAGGTCAGCGTGTAGTGACTTTTGCAATGATTGATGAAGTTCATGGGCGACCAGAGGGAACGGCTCGCAAGCGTTTTAATGACAATTTTATCTGTATCAAATGTGATGCTCTTACCCGCATACACACAGTCTGTGCTGGTACCAACATTTCCACCTGCTACATCAACCGATGCAGACACCGGTAGGCCAAGGGTACATGATAATTTACCCTTATCAGGATAATAGCCGTTTGAGACGTCATTTAGCGTCGTACGTAAGGCTGTCTCAAGTTGAGTAACCGCATCTTTTGACTGGAAATTATTAATCTGACCCCGAACTAATAGCATAGTCATCAAAAATAAAAGCCCTGTGATTGATAAGACAATGAGAGTTTCTACTATTGTAAAGCCAGTTTGGTTTTTGTTGGCCCACATCTTGTTGCAAGTATAGCATAAGCATAACCGATACAACAGATACGGCTAGAAAGAAAGAAAGGTTTGGCTATACCAGTCGATAATGTGCTGGCCCCAGAGCATAACAACACCACTCGCGATAATCAAAAATGGTCCGTAAGGCACTTTGCTCGTTTTAGATAGCCTCTTTGAAAGAAGTGACGGTATTACCCATATAATCCCGATAATTGATGAAAAAAACAGAATTAAAAACGCAAGTGATCCGCTACCGACTATAGCACCCAGTAAAAACCCAAGTTTTACATCACCGCCACCAATCCAGCGACCACCTGAAACCTGATAGAGAACCCAAAAAATACCACCACCAACAAGTGAGCCAAGAAGCGCCGTCGCGATAGCGCTCACCGGGCGACCAAGTGCCAACTGTACGATGTATGAGAAAAAGACGATAAGATATAGCTTAAACACGATTTTATCTGGTAATAGCATCCATTTAATATCGTATATTGCAAGAGCGATGAGCCCTATGAGCACAATAAGCCAGGTAATGAACCAAACTACAAGCCACGAAGACCCAAAACCGTACGGCCAAAACGCGTACGAAATGACAAATAATAGCCCTGTTAGTAGCTCAATGGCTGGGTACTCAATGCTGATGGGCTTACTGCAGTAGCGACATTTACCACCAAGCATAAGCCAACTAACTATCGGCACTAGGTCTTTGGGCGCAAGCTCGTGGTGGCAGTGTGGGCACATGCTGCGTCCTTTTGTAATCGAAAGTTCTTTAGCCTGTTTTTTTGTTAACTTTTTTGGATTACCATCATCATCGAGTTGCTCATGGAGCCGCCACACGAGTGCGTTAATAAAACTACCGAATAAAATCCCAAGTATAAATAGACCAATGTACATCATTACAGCTTATGCTAACACAAAAGAGCCCATAAAGGGCTCCTTTTATGCGTTATAAGCGTTGTTTACTATAGGTTCTGACAAGCAACCGTGTACGCTGTGCCACCCTGTTCCTGGGTGTACAATACGGCAATTTGACGTGATGAACCTGCTGATGTTTGATCAGCGCCGTTACACTGTGCACCGGTTGCAATCATGACCGCATCACCGGTTGCCGTAAATGCCCCAGTAGTTGCGCCCGTACATACCTTAAAGTTATATGCACCATTACCGGAAGCATTCATTGCGCCACCAGCACCGCAAGCTGCAACGTTACCTGTTGCAGGGGTAAGTGTACCCAGGTTGCTAAGAGTACCTGCTGAGTTTGCAATGGTAGACAAGTTTGCATTTGTTGGCGTCGTGCCATTCGAGTTACTAACATAGTCATTCACCGCAGCAGCAATACGTGCAGCGTCGTTACGACGACCTGTATTACGCTGATTACGTTGCAGCGCTGGAACTGCTAAGAATACAACCAGCAAGATAAGACCAGCAATAGCTAGTACTATCAAAACTTCAATTATCGTGAAGCCTTTTTTATCGATTTTTTTAAGCATGTAAATGGTGCCCTTTCTATTAAATGCTTACGCTTATAAACTAATCATAGCGATAATGTTGTAAAATGCAAGCTTTTTACTGGGCTAGCCGCCAATGTTTTTGCCGGCTAAGCTATATACCGGCAACAGTACTGCACTCACTATCACGAGTGCAACAATACCAAGGGTAACCATTAACACTGGTTCGATGATAGTTGAGATGGCTTTCACCTGTTCATCGAGCTCTTTTTCATAGTAGTCTGCAGTTTTGGCAAGCATACCCTCGATAGACCCAGACTGCTCTCCAATACGAAGCATATTTGGTACAAGCTCTAAGAAATTAGGGTCACCGTCAAGCGCATCAGCTAAACTTTTACCTGCTTTTACCTGTGTAATAGCCCTGTTGATAGATTCGGTAATATAGACATTATTAATTGCAGAGCTTGTTATTTCTAACATCTGCAGCAATGGCACACCACTAGCAACTAGTGTTGAACCAGTGCGCGCAAATCGCGCCATATACATTTTTTGATACAAAAGACTGAGCGGCTTCATACGAAGCTTAAGGCGATCAATAACCTGTTTACCACCGATTGTTCGAGCCCACCGTGAGCCAAAAACTACTGCCAGGACTACCAAAATGACCAGGACCCACCAAAAATGAATCGTAAAGTCAGAAACAGCCAGTAGGATTCGGGTAGTTATCGGTAGCTGCGCACCTTTAATACCATCATATAAGATTTTAACCTGGGGTATGACCTTGACTACCATAAAGCCAACCACCGCAATCATCACAAAGACAACCATTGCTGGATAAATCATTGCACTACGAATTTTAGATACAATTTCGGCATCTTTCTCGTGTTGCATGGCTAACCGATCTAACGTTGCATCAAGCGTACCCGAAACTTCGCCGGCAGCAATCATACTAGTAAAGACTTTACTGAATACGAGTGGATGCCTTTCAAGCGCTTTACCAAAGCTTTGGCCAGCCTCAACATCAGCAATAACCTCATTAAGTACACCTTGCAGTGCCTTACTCGTAGATTGCTTCTGTACCATGCGTAAACTCTGCACAAGTGGTAAACCTGCATTAATTAGGGTGCTTAGCTGACGAGCAAATAAAACTTTATCTTTTGACTTTACCTTACCACCAAAAAAACGAGTACCACCTTCTTGTTCTTGCTTGATATTAATCAGCGCCAGGCCTTGTTCTTGAATAAGCCGAGCAGCTGCCCGTTCGTTATCGGCCTGAACCGTCGATTTTACCTTTTGGCCTGTTGCCGGATTTCGGGCTTCATAGCTAAATGTCAGCATCTTAGCCTCGCATTAGCCTATCTAATTCGTCAAGATCAACTGCGTAGTTACGAGCTTCGTCATAGGTGATTGTACCGTTATGAATCAGGCTAACGAGTGTTTTATCCATGCTTTGCATACCAAATTCAGCACCTGTTTGAATCACGGCATCAAGCTGGTGACTCTTACCCTCGCGAATAATATTACGTACTGCAGGTGTTGCCACTAAGATTTCTGCCGCGGCCACACGCCCACCACCAATTGACGGTACCAGTCGCTGAGAAGTAATCGACATCAGAATATTACTGAGTTGCGCTCGAATCTGCGGTTGCTGGTGTGGCGGAAAGACATCAATCATACGGTCTATACTCTGAGCCGCGCTGTTCGTGTGTAGGGTCGCAAACACTAAGTGTCCTGTCTCTGCAATCGTAATAGCGGCCGCAATTGTTTCAAGATCACGCATTTCTCCAATAAGTACCACATCCGGGTCTTCGCGTAGGCTACTACGAAGCGCAGCACTAAAGCTAAACGTGTCGTAGTGGACTTCACGCTGGACGATGATACTTTTAACACTTTTATGGGTAAATTCTATCGGATCTTCTATTGTGATAATGTGATCGGCGCGCTCATGATTGATTTTATGAATGAGTGCAGCCAGCGTAGTTGACTTACCTGAGCCGGTCGGTCCTGTCACTAGCACAAGACCACGCGGATAATCGGCAAACTTATTAACAATTTGCGGTAGACCAAGTTGCTCAATAGTTAAGATTTCATTTGGAATCAAACGAAGGGCAGCGGCCATATTGCCTCGCTCGTGAAATGCGTTAACACGGAAACGACCCAAATCGCCAAAGGCAAAACTAAAGTCGAATTCTTTATCTTTAAGTAGTATTTGCTTTTGATCTTCATCTAATATCGCAAACACCAGCGCCTCGACACCTTCTTCATTCAAAGGGTCAGTACCACTCACTGGCTTTAATGACCCGTCGATACGGAGCATCGGTGGTAATCCAACTTGTAAGTGAAGATCGCTTGCCTTCTTTTTGATGACTTCTTCGAGTAGAATTTCGATTCTTGGTTGTGCTTGTTGCATGTGTGTTATTTCACCCCTTATTACGCGCTATCTGATGCGGCTACACGATTCACTTCGCTCAGTGTCGTTTTACCGGTAAGCGCTTTAAAGTACCCATCCTGTTGCATGCTAATCATGCCTTGTTTTTGTGCCATTTCTTGTATTTCAGCACTGGTAGCCCGCTTAATAATAAGGTCTTGTATTTCTTCGGTGACATTAAACACCTCGTACAATCCCATTCGTCCTTTATAACCACTTGGGTTACTCGGCGTTGGCGTACCCTTAAACAAAGTATAAGCGTTTTGGCCCGCCAGTGGCAAGTCACCATATCCTAAATCATCAATGGTTGCCTTTTTTTCTTCTTCTGTTTTAGGTAATAGCCCACCAACAGCGGTGTTAATAGCCTCAGCTTCGGGTTTACTGGTGTCATAGCCTTCTGGAGTACCTGCAATACGCCGTACTAAACGCTGACCAATAACAGTCCGCACTGTACTTGCAATCAAAAATGGCTCAATATCCATATCAAGTAAACGAGGTAAAATACCAGCAGCACTGTTCGTGTGCAGCGTACTGAGCACAAGGTGACCCGTAAGTGCCGCTTGCACAGCTAAGCTGGCCGTTTCTTTATCGCGAATTTCGCCAACCATCACCACGTCCGGGTCCTGACGCAAAATGCTACGTAACCCACTCGCAAACGTTAAACCAACATCTGCATTAACTTGAATTTGATTAATGCCATCCATTTTATATTCAACTGGGTCCTCAAGCGTGACAATATTAATTTCGTCGCTTTTGATTTCTTGAATAAGTGCATACAAGCTTGTTGACTTACCTGAGCCAGTCGGGCCGGAGGTTAAAATCATACCGTTTGGATTTTTAATACCCTCACGAATCGTACGAAGTGCTCGGCCGCTATAACCCATGTCCTCAAGCTTCAGGCTTGTACCAGTTTTATCGAGTAAACGAATGACCACTTGTTCGCCCCAAACAACTGGGCTAATCGCAATACGCAAGTCGATAGGTTTTTTATCTACAATAACCGTAAATTGGCCGTCCTGCGGAATGCGATGTTCGTCAATTTTTAGATTCGAAAGAATTTTAATACGACTTACAAGAGGTGGTTCGGTAGCCTTTGGAAGTTTCATGACTTCGCGCAGTACGCCATCAACCCTACAGCGAATTTTCAGTTCTTTTTCGAGTGGTTCTATATGAATATCACTGGCTCTATTTTTGGCGGCATACTCTAAAATAGCCGAAAGCGCCTTACTTATTGGCGAATCCTGAACAATGGTTTGGATATTTTTATCGTTTGACTGTTGCGTCTGTTGTTCGGTGACAGATGTCTGCTGACCCCCACTAAGTGCCTCAGTAACGTCCTTACCGACATCGAGCTGATACTGCTTAACAACATTCTCAATACCTTCTTGCGAGGCCAAGAACACCTTAAGGGGACGACCGATACGGTTAGACAAAAAGTCAACAGCCTGCACATTATCCGCATCAATCATAGCCACAACGAGGCGGTTTTGCATTTCGCCCAGTGGGACAGCCATGTACCGTTCGGCAATTTCTTGCGGTAATAGCGATAGTACTTTTGGATTAACCTTTGCATTAAGTAGGTTTACGTATGGAACCTTCGTAACTTGAGCAATCGTCTTTGTTAGATCTTCGTTGCTAACGTGATTTTCACCTACTAACAGTGAGAGAAAGGGTTGATTTTCGGCTGTTGCTCGAGCATGTAGCTTTTTTAGTTCGTCAGCAGTAATTAAACCATTTTGAACTAGCAATTCTTCTACTTGCTTTTGTGTATCCGCCAGTAGAACACTCACATTTGCCTACCTTACTTTGTATTAAACGGTTGACTGTTACTACTGTCACCAATGGTGATGTCTTTTGTTATATCAAGAGAGTTTCTATTGAAGTAAGCTGTGTCGGGTTGCTTAAATTCAGCACTAATTGGTTCGACAGTAGGTGCTTTTAGCTGATATGCCTTCTTGCCACCGAATAAAAAGTTCGCCAGCACATAACTCATGATCCCGCTAACAATAGCTACCGCAACAATTATGGCTATGTCGTTCTTTTTCATTTAGCAGTACTCCCTGTCGTAGTCTTTGTGGTCGTCTTGGTCTTTGTTGAGCCATTTGAAACCACCGTCTGTTTTAGCTCTAACTTCTTTTCTGGTTGATAGTACGTGATTGCAGAGAATGTTAATTGCATATTTGCATCGGAACCAGTTAGTGACACCTGGTTGATTTTAATTGGTCTAATCGAGCGTTCAGCATCTGCAATAAGTTTCTGTACAGCACCAAAACTACCATTGGCCGCGACTTGAATAGGTATTTCTACCGGGCTTGGATTTGCGCTATCTTGTTCGGCTTGTGCTTCGTTATCGGTGCCACTAATACTGCCTTTTGCACCACTACCCGTTATCATGCCTTGCAAGCTTGTGGCAAGCGCCGGGAAGTCGTATTTGCTTGGTAGTGCATCAAGCACAATCTTTGAGTTCTTTTCGCTGTTACCAATAACTGATTCAGGTGCAGTATCAAATGCTTTGTATGACTCATTAAGCGTTGTTGCAGCCTTAACATTTTTACTCAGTTGCGATGAAGCTTTGCTCCGTAAGCCAATGACTTTATTTTGGTAGTTCATCTGTTTAACGAGCGCTTGAGCAGCAACTAACGAAAATATAACGATGGCGGTCGTTACTGAAACAGCTATTAAAATATTCGAATTAGCTTGGCTAATTTTTAGATGCTTATTTGAGAATTGTAGTTTACTGGTGAACTTAGACATATCAAACCTTATTGTGTTTCTGATTTAAATAGCGCATCAGGACTTTCAGTCTCTGATCGAGTTGAAGTAATCTTTGGTACAACTAACGATACCGACTTATTAGCGCTGTCAAATAATGCGGGATCAAACTTTAGCGTAATAGCATATGATGCTTTTGTGTCGTCCCCACCAAAACTCGTTAACACCACTGATGTAAACGCTGGTTTTGCGGTCTGATCAGTGTCAGTTGTGTATTTTGTAAACTTGAGTGTGTCAACAAATTTATTCACATCACCGATAGAATTTGCAGTACCGGCAATCGTCATGGTTGATTGCGCAAAATCAAGCTGGAGTGAAGATATCTGTACAGAACTTGGTGTAATAGCTGGTAAAAACGTAAAAATTCTACTCGTAACTGGTTTTGCTGCATGTAATCCGCTAATTGCCGTTAATTGGTTTTGAACGGTTAAAATTTTACTTAAACCATCAATTTTATTGAGCTCAGCAGAGTTTTTCTTAATCTCGTTATCATAGTGACTGAGCTGAATTTTTTGAGCACCATAGACTACACTAGCGAGCAACACCACTATACCAAGTGCCACTCCAGAAACTGCAACAGAGCTCACTAATACTAATCGCTTCGAGCGTTGTGCTTTGATATATTTTGTCTTTACATCTGGTAAGAGATTTATCTGTATCATTCTATTCGCTCCGCGAGACCGGCAGCAACGCCAAAGTGATTAGATACTGCCAATAGTTCGTTCTGCCTATCAGCTGGGAATGTAACATTACGCCAAGCATTACCAATTTCAACATTAATCGAAAACTTGTTGGCAATAAAGAGCGGGAACTCGGGTAGTGTTGAAGCTCCGCCTGTCACGATAATACGTTCTAGTGGTGAGTTGGGGTAGCGAGTTTGGTAAAACTTTATCGATTTTTCAATCTCACTTACTAATACCTCAACAGTGCCGATAATAGCGTTATAAATCTGGCCTTCGAGTTTATCTTTGCTCAACCCAAACTTATATACAAATTGTTCGGCTTGTTTGTCGTCAATATTTAGATTTTGAACAGCAGCTTTTAGGACCGTATCGGTACCTGTGGGAATTGATCGCATTAAACGCGGGCCACCTGCTACAGTAATGACTAAATCGGATGAAAGTGCACCCATATCAATTACCATCTGCGCTCCGGTTGCATCTGCTGGCACAATTGCTCGTGCGAGCGAAAGCGTGTCAGGCTCGAATGCAATCACGTTTAGCCCGATACTTTCAAGCATATCGAGACGTGATTCAATAAACTCATTTGGTACACTTGAAAGCAGTATCTCCACCTTATTTGCATCCTTCGGAGAATCGCCAAGTAGTGCCCAATCAATTTTACTTTCGTCAATCGGCGTCGGAATCAAGGTGTCCGCTTGGTATTGAATTGTCTTTTCAAGTTCTGCTTTGCTTAAGCGATCAATGTCTACGACCGCACTAAAGACACGTTGCGACGGCAAGCCCACTGCAACATTTTTGGTCGTGACTTTTGATTGTCCCACCAATTCTTTTATAATGCCTGCTATTTTTTGTTGATCTGCTTTTGCATCACTTAAGACTATCTTTGTGTCAACTGGTACAAGTGCGTACTTTACGAGCGCTTTTACGGGGCCGTTGCCACGTAATTGCACTAATCTGATTGCAGATGTGCCAATATCGAGTCCAAAAAAGTCCGTGACGCCACTGAGGACGCTCATAGAGGTAATTGTATAGCATAAGCGTTATCTGTACAAATAAAAATGTACTACAGTTGTGGCGGTGCGTTAAAGAGTGATTCGTAGCTCGCTTTACTTGCGTCGTAAAGATTTGGCGTCGCGAAATATAGGTAAGTTGGGAAGTTAACGACTTCGGCTGCAGAAGTCTTATCTGTTCCTGCACGACTCATCAGCCCAGAGCCCGCACTGCCATTGTCTTCGTTAGCGGTTCCCTTTAACCTTGTGCCATTTGTGCGAGCAAAGATAATATCACTCGCTGCTAAGGCACCATTAACTGTTAGCTTGTTTTGACACGAAGTGTCCCATGCGCTACGGGCAGGTACTGAGGCACTGTATGGTGGTGTGATATTACCGTTGTTATTACAAGTATGAATAGTACCAGGAGTAACTAGAATAGCGTCAATTCGTGTTACAGCACTATTAATAAAGATATTTTGGTCAGCTGCCAGTAAAATAACCGGTGCAGTATCATTATTAAACGGTGATGGAATTGCACCAACGGTAACATTGTTATCTATATAGATGTTACCGGCATGGACGGTGATTTTTGCACCCGTACCAACCAGCCCTGATATATGAGCGTCACCATCAATATCGTAATAGACGACACCGCTCGCTGGCCATGGTGATGGTGCATTTGTGTCTGTTATCGTCTTAGGTAAGTTTGCGAGTACCACGTCCGCCGGGTTAGACATATCAGTAGCGATATTTGCCCATTGTGATGATAAGCCAGTTGGCCGTGCTGGGCTTGAGGTTCTATACGCTGCAGAATTAAGTTTAATGTTGGCAAGCAAGTCACTTGCAATGGCAGCATACTGCGAACCACTCGCTTTGCTATCATCACCTGGGTATTCGTTAAACGTAATGCCACCGTTTCGAGCGAGCATATCGTTGCCATAAAAACGAGCGTACGGTATCTGATAGACAACAATCGTCGCAGTTGCAGTACAGCTACTGCCACACGAACCCGAACCGGTAACGCTATTAATAGTGGTCGTTCGGTTAATAGACCCGAGTGCAGCGGTATCTAGTGATGCGGCGGTATAGTTCGTGTTCGTTGAGGCTGTACCCGAGGTGTACGATGGATTAACACCTGAGCATTTATTAAGTACGTTAAGTGTGTACTTATTTGCTGTGCCATCATCGGTCCACTTAATAACATCAACAATCGCGCCCTCTGCCTTTGATGCATCGCATGGATAGGCACTGACTGAGATACTTTGATTAATCTGTCTATCCGTCGTATCGCCCACCTCATGATCACCCGTGCTTGTTGCGATTGCCTCATATTCGCCCACTACGGGTGTCGGAGGCAAAGCACCAATAGTTACACACGCCGTGTCAGCAGCGCCAAATGTTGGATAAGCAACATTACCCTGACTTGCTGATATTGTTCTACAAATTTGCGTATTAGCATCTGAGGCAAGAACCGTATATGAACGATTTGCACTCGCTGCAGCCACCTTTGTTGCGCTTACAGGACTTATAAGTGCGGTTCCATTCGCAGGTGCTGGTACAAGCGTGGCTTTTGGAGAAGATATTGTCCATACAAAATTGTCGGTAGCTGCAACATTCGTAAGACTACTCGTACTTACGTTGTTATGAAACGTAATTACATCACCTGGCACTGCAGTACAACCAGAAGTACACCCTGATTGCGATGGTGTATCGACAGTAGCGGTTGGCGTTATTACAGCTCCGTTAGCAACAACAACAGCTGTTACCGTCACACAAGCGGTGGCCGTATTGCCGACTGGTAATACGGCATAGGCAGGATAGCCTCCAACAACCGTACGTCTACAATATGTACCTGGAGTAGCGGGCGTGAATGCCCAGTTATTACTATGCATCGCCCCGGCTCTATTCGGATCAAGTTGTATATTTGTTCCCGATGCGGTTGCTCCCGCACCGCTTAGTGGAGAAGCCCCAACGCTCGTTATCGCCCAGTCAAATGAATCTGCCCCCGTGTTAGCAGTATTAGCTGTATCAATGGTATTCGTAAAATAAACCGTTTGGCCTACTTTAGCGACACAGGCACTTGTACAATTTGCTTGCGTAGGAGTATCGACATTTGCGGTCGGTGTGATGGTGGCTGATGGATTTGCAAAACCAGGCAGACCTCCAACTGGGTTAGCACACGGGATTTCAAGTACATACACAACCACACCATTTTGTCTAAACACTAAAAGTTGCCTAACTGAAGCTGTGTAAGGAGTAAAGAAAACGTCTCTACCCCCGGATGACGTACGACCAGAGAAAGAAATGCGACCATTACCGTAATTATTAGGGTCACCCGATACCACCGACATGGTCACCGCAGAACTATATAGTCGCTGCTGAAACTCCGCCAACATGGCAGCACTTGGCGTAGGATCCTTTGCTGGGTTTCCACCACCCGTACCAGCCCGCACCATAGTATTAATGATAAACGCACCACCTTGCCTATCCCGAGCTGGTTGTGAGGCGGCTAGCTGACTGACGACCCATGCATAAAAACCAGCTTTAGATGCGCGAGCTGCTGCTGTTACCGCATCGAATCCGTTACTCGTTGTACGTCCAGAAATAACATCGTTTTCTGTTGTACTCGGTGTTGCTGCACAGGCACTAAATGAGGCGTTTGTTGTACATGTACTCAGCCCCGTAAAATAACCAGTCCCGCTAACCGCTTTAGCGCTACCATGAA
>CAZMHJ010000032.1:0-11339 GCA_964566075.1 uncultured Candidatus Saccharibacteria bacterium
CCAAGTTGTTTTAGTTCTTCTAGTTTTCTGAGGCGCTCATCGCGCAATTCTTTAAGTGTAGCCATTGGCTTTGATTATAACTTATAGGGGTAAAAAAAACAGGCCCCCTAAGGAGCCTTGTTATGTATTTCAAATCAAAAATACTATGCGATGTCTGTTACTTTGTATACGGCTGTTTCAACAGGCGTTACAATTTCGACTTCTTCGCCAAGTTTTTTACCAAGGAGTACTTTGCCAATTGGCGACTCGTCACTAATTTTTCCTTCAAGTGGATCAGCTTCTACGGTACCAACCACCTGAAACTTCATTTCTTTGCCGTTACCTTTTACGGTAACCGTTGAGCCAAGGTGTACTTTGCCATTACTCTTTACCGCGGTAATGATTTCTACATTTTTTAAAATATGCTCAATTTCGGCAATGCGAGTTTCGGCACGTTCTTGCTCAGCACGAGCTGACGCATATTCTGCGTTTTCACTTAAATCACCAAGTTCACGAGCTGTACGAATTCGTTCTGTGATTTCAGGACGTTCAGCAATGAGTGCCTCGAGTTCGCCTTTAAGCTCATCAATTCCCTCTTGGGTTAATTTAAATAGTTTCTTCATATACTCCCTTCAGTCTCTGTAAAAAAAGCGACCACTATCGGCCGACTTGCGCATAGTATACGCCAAAAATGCTTAGGCGCCTAGGGTTTTTATTAGTTCGTCGTACGAAACCATTTTGGCCTCTGTTTCAGTACGTCTTTTAAGCTCAAAATTACCAGCCTCAATCGTCTTTTGGCTCACCACGACACGGTATGGGAAGCCGTATAAATCAGCATCGCCAAACTTCTCCCCCGGGCGTACATCACGATCATCCCAAAATACAGTTACCCCTTTGGAGTTTAACTCATCGTACAGTTTCTGGCTTGCAGAAACGACACTATCATCATTTCCGAGTTGCGCCAAGAATACGGTAAATGGAGTGACGCTTTCGGGCCATACTAAGCCTTTTTCGTCCGATAGTTTTTCGGCAATCACACCAACGGCACGTGTGATACCAATGCCATACGAACCAATGTAAAGCGACTTTCGCTCGCCCGTTTCATCAGTAAAATGGAGACCCATTTCATCAGTTTTTTGCGTACCAAAATTAAAGATATTACCGACTTCTGCGGTCTTAACTTGCTCAAGCTCATCACGGCTAATGCCCAGTTCTACAATAGCGTCTTCAATGACTTCTTCGTTAATGGCAACATTTTTTTCGCGGTGTAGATAAATTACATCTTCACCGGCGTCGCAAATAGTTTGAAATTCATGACTAAACTTTGTAAATGCACCACCGCTCGCAAATGTAACATACGTATCGCTGCCAATACCAAATCGTTCATAAACACGCTTGTAAGCATCTATTGTCTTATTATAGTAAGCGTCTAGATCTTCGGCTGATGTATGGAATGAATACATGTCCTTCATGATAAACTCGCGTCCACGCATCACGCCGCTTTTGGCACGTAGTTCGTTTCGAAGTTTCGTTTGGAACTGGTATAAACTTATCGGCAAGTCTTTGTAGCTCTGCACATATTGCTTGAGCATTTCAACAATCGGTTCTTCGTGACTCCAGCCCATTCCAAGTTCAGTACCATCTTGTAAATGCGTCTTAAACCAAACATCAACGACATCATCGCTCCACCGCCCTGTTTTTTCCCACACATCTTTGCGCTGTAGGCCAGTCATAATAAGTTCGTTACTGCCAATCGCATTCATCTCTTCGCGGACGATTTGTTTAATATTTTCAACGACCATGAGGCCAAGTGGCAAATACGCATAAACACCGGCCATTTCTTTGTAGACAAATCCGGCACGAATGAGCAATTGTGCATTTTTAGCTGTCTCATCTGCAGGATGCGACTTACTAGTCTTGGTAAATAATTGTGTTGCTCTCATATTCTTGATAATTGTAACAGATTACTAGCGCATCGTGGCAAAGACAAATAGTGCTAAAAAGGCAATGAAGTTTTTTATAGCATGCAAGCCAACGCACATCCATAGGTTTTTAGTCTTTTCATACAGTGCAATTAACACTAATGATAAGACAAATACATCGACCCCTACATTCCACTGAAAATGGACAAGCCCAAAAAGTGCACTTGTGAGTAATGCTGACATAATCTTTGGCCACTTACTCGCCATGCCCCGATACATAAAACCACGGAACATCATTTCTTCGGCCAGCGGCGGCAAAATAACAAGGCCAATAAATGCTAATACAAGTTGGGCACCGGCAATACCGTTATAACCAACGTCTTGCTGCTGATCAGCATTAAAGCCCGGCACTAAACCAGCAAGTGTCAGTGAAACTGAGAGCAAAATAAAGTACACGATTACTGCAACTGCAAGCCAACCAAAATCAGACCATGACGGCTTTTTAAATCCAAGATCTTTAAAACTTCTTTTTCTCTGTTTTAAAAAGACCCACAATACCGCAGCAAGCGCAATTGCCGATATGCCACTTAATAATAGTTCGAGCCATGGATTTGCCGTTAAGTAACTACTAAAATCTTCAGCCGCAGCTTTATTAAAGTAAGAGATGATAGTGATTGGGAAAATAAGGATTAACTGCGAAACAATGTAGGCACCGAGTGAAACAAAGATTGCAGCAGCAGGTCCCCACCCTAAAGGTCGTTGGGGTTTTGATTCTATCTTTTTATCAATTGTTTTTGTTTGCGCTTCTTGCATAGTTACATGTTAGAAGAATCGCTTTACATCAACAACAGTGATAACGATAAACAATATCATCAGCGCAGCAAAACCACTGCCATGTATAAGTTCTTCAGTACGTGGTAGTAACGGTTTTTTCATGGCTCGGAATAGAAGTGTTACGAATGCGCGACCACCATCGAGCGCTGGAATCGGCAAGAAATTCATAATTGCGAGCGTTAAGCTAATGAGCGCAACGACAAACAAAATAAACTGGTAACCAAGCGCCGAACCTTGTTGCAGAATTGCAAATATACCCACAGGGCCTGATACGTTTTCACTCGCTTCACTTGCCTGTTCCTTGGCTTGTTGCCCATTTCCTGTTACCGCGCTACCAATAGCCTTACCAAGATGTGTTACTGCATTAGCAATACCAACAAGTGTCAGCTTTGTAAATTGAGCCGTCACGCCCAACGCAACAATCGGTGCTGACCATGTTGAGCGCTGCAAAATATATTCGCTCGTTGATACACCTAAGAATCCCTTAGGGTTATCAGTCTTTAAACTGGCCGATACTTCTTGATCACTTAGAAGTGTTGCTTTCGTTTGGGCTGCATCGCCTTTGCGAATATAGTCAATTGTCACTGTTTGTCCAGCATGCGACCTAGTTTGCTGACGCATTTCACTGCTTGTCGATACGTCCTGCCCATTTACCGCAGTTATAATATCTCCATTTTTAAGGCCTGCACTTGCAGCCGGCGAACTTGCTTCTACATAGCTTGCAATCACCTCGCTCCGCACTACTTTTGTGTCGTTTTTAACCGTAAACTGATTATCGACAAGTTTAGGCATGCCAAGCAGCGCTACAACAGTAAAAAGCCCAATTGCAACAATAAGATTCATGCCGACACCTGCAAGCATAATGCGAAGTTTAGCGGGTGTATTAACCGAGCCATAGGCACCTTTTTGTGTATCAGCGTCGTGTTCACCTTTGAGCTTTACAAAACCACCAAGTGGTAACAGATTAATCGTATAATATCCTTCAAAAATGCCCTTGCCTAATTTACGGCCGTACAATTTCGGTGGGAATCCAACACCGAACTCTTCTACTTCTACACCATTTCGCTTTGCTACTAAAAAATGACCATACTCGTGTAGTACTACTAGTAGTACAAACAGTATTAGACCTAAGATTAATAACCCCATCAAATCCCTTCTTTGTTTATATAGTATTACACACCAAAGCGACGTTGTCTTGTAGCATATTCTGCTAGCGCTTCGTCAAACTCTTTTTCATGGAAATCGGGCCATAAAATATCTGTAAAATATAGCTCACTATAGGCAGTGCGCCATAACATAAAGTTACTTATACGATGTTCTCCTGAGGTTCTAATGAGAAAATCGACTGCAGGAATCTGAGCTCCACCATACAGGTGCTGTTCGATTGATTCTTTTGATACCTCTTCGCCATTTTCTTGTAAAGCTTTAACTGCATCTACAATCTCTTGCTGACCACCGTAGTTAAAGCACAGTGCCAGCGTTGCTTTGTCGTTATTCTTTGTAAGTTCTTCTGCGTCGGTTAAAAGCTGTAAGAATGATTCATCTAGGTTATCGCGTGAACCGAGCCAAACAAATCGGACACCTTTTTTATGCAATTCTTTAATGCGAGTCTTGAGTACTTGGGCAGCAAAACCCATTAAGAAACTTACTTCTTCTTTGGTGCGAGACCAGTTTTCGGTAGAAAACGCATAAATCGTGAGGTATTTGATGCCACATTCTAAAGCGTGGGTTGCGATATCATTAAACGTTTCAAAGCCTTCTCTGTGGCCTTCGCTAACGGGTAAACCGTTCTTTTTTGCCCAGCGACGATTGCCGTCTAATATAATGCCGACATGTGTCGGTATTTCACCTTTTACCATATCAATTAAGTATACCGCTAAACGGTCATTATTTCTTGTTCCTTGACCTTAGCAGCAGCTTCGATATCAGCCTTGGCCTTAGCCATAAGCTCATCAACTTGCTTTTCTATTCGATTAAAATCGTCTTCGCTTATAGATTTATCGCTTTTAGCTTTTTTTGCATCGTCGAGCGCATCATGGCGTATGTTTCGATTGGTGATATGCGTTTCTTCTACTTTTTCACTCAATTGCTTAACAATTTGCTGACGGCGTTCTGTGGTTAGTGCTGGAATTGGTACGCGTACCACACGACCATCGTCCATTGGGTTTAAGCCTAGGCTTTGGTCGTTACGGATTGCGTCTGCAATGGCTGCAATGTTACCGGGATCAAAAGGAGTGATTTGTAGTAGTTGTGCTTCTGGGGCAGTAATATTTGCCGTTTGGTTCAGAGGCATACTGGTACCATATACACTCACCATAACACCATCAAGTTGGCTTGGATGTGCCCTACCGGTACGAATCTTTTTAAGTTCTTCTTGAAAGTGCGCAAATGCACCATTTAGCTTGGTTTTTGCATCGTCAACAATCTGGTTTGGGCTCATATATTCCTCTGTTATTTGCTAACTTTTAGTATAGCGTATACTTGACAAAATGATTAAAATAATATATTATATAGTTAATTTCTTCTCATTCGAGCTGAAACCGTACATTTGGAGGACCTATGTTGATTCTTGCTTTGATTGCCGCGGCAGTGTGTGCAATCGTTGGTCTTCTCTCCCTTATCGTGATTCTCAGCGACGGCTGGCCTGGAGTTTCGGAGTTGGGCTTCCCATTCTGGATGCTCGTGGCAGCGTTCTGCTTTATCATGGTGGCCCATGGCTTGAATAGTACTTAGTACTCCAAAGAGAACCATGAGATAAAGAGAGTGAAGCGTAATCAACAGTTACCCCTCACAGACAGAGGTTCTGTGAGGGGTACGGTGTACATGCGGCGTGAGCGAACCATCACAAGGTGGGTCGCCCGCCGTTTCTTTATATGAGTATAGTCTAGCGTTTAGCCATAATGTTGCAGTTGTCATAATACATACCAGAAGCTTGAATGGATTTTATTAATGTTACCTGTCTGTCGCAAGTATCAGTCCAAGCCAAAAAATTTTCGTAGTCTTCATGAAAGTAATCAACATCTGGCTCTTTATCATTAGTGCCCACAGCCCTTTCAAGATACTGACGATATCTTTCTTGTGCGACAAGCCAAGTTGGTAGCCCGGAGCCATCGTTATCTACTAGAATGGCGCTGTTAAAATATTCTGTACAGCGACTCGATTCTTCAGACCCTTCTACGGCTTCTAGCTCAAGAATGAAGGCGTAGTATTCATATTCAGCCATATAGTATTCAGCTACTATATCTTGGCCGAGACGAAGTATGTCTACACCACGTTCTTCCGTTGCCTCTGGAACAAACCAACACAGCGCATTTCTTCGTAAGTTAGTTTTAACAGCAACCTTCATAAAAGATTCAATCTTACAGCCAATTCGCGCTGCTCGTTCACTGTTAATCGTACCGCTTGCGTCAAATTCATGCTTGAGTGGTACAAGTTCTTCATCAATAAGTTGTTCAAGCCCAGTAAGGCGTTTTTTAAGTACATCGTAGTGCTTTGCATATTCGATAAAATCAGCTGAGCTAGCGCTCATTGCTAATGTCGGGTTAAGATCGTATGCGCTTTCGAGCAACGAAACGATTTCAATAATTACTTCATCGGACACATTATCTTCAGTACCATCACCTTCACCATAATAGATACTTAGCGCATCACTGATTACACGGTTTTTTTGTTCTACATCAAATGATGTAGCTTGCTCGTCTATGGCTTTTTCGTAGTTCATATTAATACCTCGGGTCACCATCAAGTAAATTGCGTAAGCGATTTTGCATTAATGCAATTACACCGATAGCGCGAGCTTGACGCTTTGGGCCAATACCCCTACAGAATGATAATTCTTCGGTACTGTAATCTTTTTCAATCAAATCAGTCTCATAACCTCGTGAATAATATATCAAGCGGCTGTGACTTAAATCATACTCATCTATACTGCGGTTGCCATACCTTGTAAAGGTACCTCTATCCATATTCATCCGTATGTTCCATGCTTCATCTGCATCGAAATACACGTCAATTTTTGTATAGTCGCCCGTTAGTTTGTCAAATTGTAATATCCGCGGGCCACCGCCGTTGACATCATAGCTAATTAAATCCCTGTTTTCTCTCACATACTCATTGGCAATAGAAAACGTTGTCTCAACAAGGCCATTTAGTACTGCTGAGCCAATTTTCTTTGATGTTTTTGGTCGTTCTTTTTGTAACACTAGTTTCGGTAAAAAATCCTCTTTCCACCGGACGGGTACGCAATTACCATTAGCTGTCATCTTAAATCCTTCCTTTATAAATCTCCACCCTGTTTGTAAGTTACAAACATTGAGATTAGCTATACTTTATAACTTTTTTATATTATTGTCAATTATTACTAATAATAAATACACATTAACAGATACAATTATTGTCATTTACAAAATGACAATAATTTGCTAGACTAATACTTATGGAAGAAGTACTGCGTCAACTTGGACTTACCGATAATGAATCATCTGTTTATATGTTGCTCTTAAAAAAACCAAATCAAACCGCCCAACAACTTGCTACCACGAGCAATATTAAACGAACGAATATCTATCGCATTCTCGACATCTTAGTAGAACAAGATTTGATTGCTTATAACGATGGTTCAGTCCGGCAGTTTTATGCAACCGAGCCACAAAACTTACAAAAACTACTCCAGAACAAGCAATCGCAGCTTAAGCAAACCAGCAGCTTACTATCGGCTGCTATGCCAAATTTCCGTTCTCAATACTCGTTGAGTCTCGATAAGCCAGGAGTGTTCTACATGGCAGGCTTTGAAGGTTTTGAGCGATTGTTACTGGATGCAGTTAAGTCTAAAACCGAGATACTACTCATGGCCAGTGATGATGTACCGACAGATAATATGGAACGGTTTAGAGAACTCTTACATGAGCGCAAAAATAACGGCGTAAAAACAAGGGCTCTATTTCATAAAGCACATTATAGTGACCGAATCCGCACAGAATTCACCGAACGTGGATTTGATGTTCGCTTTTTAGGTGACACCCCTTTTAAGGGAGAGATCGGTTTATACGAAGATAACACGACATTTACTGTTTACGATCCATCGCTCATGACTACTGTTATTACCAATAAACACATTACCGATACTATGCGTACCCTGTTTGAGAATCTGTGGACTATAGCTAAACCATAACAAAAACGGGCTCGATGAGCCCGTTTTATTAAATACTCTTTAAATAGTATTACTCGACTTCGCCAAGAGCCATACGGCTAAAGCGACGAACAACAATGTTTTCGCCGAGCTTTGCGATGCCTTCTTTGACACGCTCGCCAACAGTAATGTCTGGGTTCTTTACAAATGGCTGTTCTAACAAACAACGCTCTGCAAAGTGCTTCTTAAGCATACCTTCGACAATTTGTGGCACCATGTTATCTGGTTTACCATCTGCTTTTACCTTTTCGGTAAATTCAGCTTCGGCAGCTGCACGCGCTTCTGCAGGAATATTATCTACACTCACAAATTCTGGTGCGCTGGCTGCAATATGCATTGCAACATCTTTAACAAGATCAGTGAAAACTTCGTTACGAGCAACAAAATCAGTTTCACAGTTAACTTCTACTAACACACCAATGCGATTGTCGTGTAGGTAGTTACCTATAATTCCGGCGCGAGCTTCGCGTTCTCCACGCTTTTCAGCTTTGGTCATACCTTTTTTGCGCATTGCTTCGAGCGCTTTGTCAAAGTCACCGTCAGTGTCAACGAGAGCTTGCTTAGCATCAGTGATACCAACGCCAGTTAATTCACGCAGTCTTTTAATAGTATCTAAATCAATATTTGCCACACTTCCCCCTGTTATTCGCCTTTAGCGGCTGTTACTTCGTCAGATTTTTTAGCACGCTTGCTTTTACCTAGTTCGATAGCTTGCTTTACGTAATCACATGCAAGCGCAATTGTCTTGATTGCGTCATCGTTACATGCAATTGGGTATGTTACTAGTGTTGGGTCAGCATTAGTATCAACCAAGGCTACTACAGGTATACCAAGGCGGTTCGCTTCTTTAATAGCGTTCATTTCCTCTAGGATATCAACGACAAACAAAGCGCCAGGGCGACCTTGCATTTCTTTGATACCACCAAAGCTGATGTTCATAGCATCAATTTGCTCTTGGAATCGTTGTACTTCGAGCTTGTTATACTTTGCAGCTAACTCACCGCTGGCCATCTTAGTTTCAAGATCTTTGAGTTTCTTGATACGAACATTGATGGTCGTTGAGTTGGTAAGCATACCTCCCAACCAGCGTTCGACAACATATGGTTGGCCTGCCGCAATAGCGGTTTCGCGCACGATGTCTTTTGCTTGGCGCTTGGTAGCAACAAATAATACTTGCTGGCCCTTAGCAGACACATCTTCGATAAACTTGAGCGCAGTATCAAACTGCTCAACAGTTCGTTCGAGGTTAATGATATGGTTTTCACCGCGTTTGCTGTGAATATATGGTGCCATTTTTGGATGCCACCGGCTGGTCTTGTGACCAAAATGCGCGCCCGCTTCTAAGAGCGCCTTGATATCGACGTTTACTGCCATGATATCCTTATTCTCCTTCATCGTTTACCATTGTGCCCCGAGTGGGGAGGATATTCGTAAACGATTGCTTCGTTAAATTAATACGTAGGAGTTATTGTAACAGATAAGCCGTATCTGTTCAAGTAAAACAGCTCCTATTGGAGCTGTTTTACGATTTAGGCCTAGAGCGTAATTTACGCTTTGCGAGCTCGTTTATGCAACCACTGCTTAAGTGCTTCTTTTTCTGCATCAGACATTTCGGCCAATTTTTTCGGTGTTAAGCCTATTTTTTCAAGGTCGCTCATAACCGATTCGTACTTACGATGCTCAAGCGAAACAGATACCCTTTTATCTTCTAAATCAGATTCAGATGAGTATTGAATGCTCGGGGTTTCACGGCCAAGTTCAAGCTCCCATGCGTCAAAATCTTCTTGTGCAGATTCATCGTTTGCTTCTTTAATTACAAAATCATTGAGTCGCTTTGCACCGCGCACTTCCCAACCGTCTAGTTCTTTATCATGGCCAGCTTGCTCTGCAGCATCGCCATGATCTTGAGCTTTATGGGTGCGACGGTAGTTTTCTCGACGCGCTTCTTTTTCGTCACTGATTGCGACGCGCCCAAGGCTACGTTCGACTTGGACTGGGATTAGTTCGCCTGTTGATGGTTGATAATCTACGGTAATTTCGTGTATTTTTGTTTTTGACATAACATTGACAATATACCAAAATTCTTATGTTTTGTCAATAATGACTGATTATCGATTACTATTTTTTGTATCTTCTTTTGTTGGCGAAATGATTTGTACATTTATATCTGGGTCGTATGGTACCGGTGGTGTTTTTTGTCGTTTAGGTAACAGTGTCTTGCCAAACTCAATCGATTTACTAACTGTATATCCTAATGGATACCCCCGGGGTTTTAGTACAAAGAACCAAATCGCTATTGCCGTGACTACGAGTGCAGCTATGAGACCAATAACACCGATAGCTATCCCCTTGCCAATAGGTGTGTGCTTGGCTTCAATACCTGCAACCTCAGCAGCGTTTTCAATACCTAATACTTTTGTGACCTCACTCTGAGAACCATCTATATAATAGGTTCGTTCGGTAATGGTATAGCTACCGTTTTTAAGTAACTTTGTGTTGAGCGCAAATGGCGCTTGCGTCACCTTTTCTATTAGTTGTTCACCGTCGTAGTATTCAATGTATTGGATTGCTTTTTCTTTAGTTGGGTTAACGACGTTACTAATATCAAGGCTGGCAAGACCTGAAACTTGGCTATCAACGCTTGTGTTTGCAACTTGGGCACCGGTTTGTTGATTGGTAACCTGTGCCGATGCTGCAGTGGTTGTATCGACTGACGATGTAATTGGAGTAGGAGCTACTGGTGCAGGTTTGCCGGCCACCGTTATGCTTAGGCTGGCAGAAACTGTCTTACTGTCTTGGTTCTTACACGTTAGCGTATAGCTTGTTGATTCAAGCAAGGTGCCGGTAGTAATACTGCCGTTTGGCTCTTGATCGGTACCAGGATTAATATGGCATCCAGCAGCAATAACCCCAGTCGTAGACCACCGAAGCGTAGTTGATTGTCCGTTGCCAAGATTAGTCCTGTCGGCAGCGAACGATACGATAACAGGTGGTGGTACTGGCGCCGGTGCAGCTGTCACCGTTATGGTAATCGGCGTCGCCTGTGTACTGCCTGCGTTATTTTGGCATGTTAACGAATATTGTGTTGTAGCGGTGATATTTGATATTACAAGCCCGTTAACCGTCCCAGCTCCACCGATATTACCTGGGTTAAAGACACATGAGGTTGCACCACTACTGGACCAACTAAAGGTCACACTGCCGCCACTCTGTATAGTTGTTTTATCAGCACTAAATGTCGGTTTTACCGGCGGTGTCGGTGCAGCATTCACTGTAATACTAACTGTCTTAGAAACGGATTGGACTGCAGTGTTATAGCAAGTAAGTGTGTATGTTTTGGTGCCGACGGTTGTAAGCACCGGTGTTTGCCACCTGGTTGCCGTTGTCCCCACTGTCCCACTAGGCGTTACATCACA
>CAZMHJ010000033.1:0-11275 GCA_964566075.1 uncultured Candidatus Saccharibacteria bacterium
CGGTTGAAATCATACAAGGACTTAGTTTACCAGATATGTACTCAGTTTTCAAGCGTGGTTACTGTTTTGAGCCACGCGAATACAAAAACTACCCTTCATCTCGCATGTCTTTTATCGGATTACGTCGCAGGTTGCCAAACAACGGAATCACTGTACTAATAACAGCCGCACAGAGAACGAGGCCAAAAATAAGCAGCATTTGCCACATATTTAGGCCATAAAATGTAAACTGCTTACTTGTATCTTTAGCGTTATATGCCAATACGGCTGCCACGGACATTGATGGGCTCATACGGGTATTTAGATATAATGCTGCCAATACCCCAATGACACCTGCAATAAGGTAGACCATAGTCGCAATAATAAATGAGTACGTGAGATAGATTTGAGCGATATCAAAACGTTTTGCCCCGAGTGCCCTAAAGACTGCCGTTTCACGACGACTATCGGCAATAATTTTGCCGACGTTTCCCATGAGTATAAGGCTTGCAAACACAACGATACCGAGTACAACAAACTGACCAACCTTCCAAATACCATGCTTAAAATCTTCAATTGCGCCCGCATTATTACCATAGGCAACGACCATAAAGGGCTTCCCCTTTTTAACACACGGATCAAACCCACTGGCAGGTGGACCATTCTGTATTTGTGTGTCACAGGCCATTTCCTTAATAAAGGCTTGCTCATCAGCGAGTGAAGCAAATTCAGCATAAAAGGCTCTCTGAGAAAGTGGCAAAGCGTCGTATGCACCACCATATCCAGCATCCTTTACATACTGGTTTGAAGACATAGCGCCAACCGGTGAAAACCAGCCTGATCCAAGTGATGATTGCAATATGCTCGAAGCTAAGGCCGAAGCATTAACGGATGGTGAGTAACTTGGTTCGCTCGTGATACCGACAACGCGTACTGTTATGATTCCCTGTTCTGGGTCAACGACTTCACCAAACTGCTTTTTAAATGTCTTTTCATTGACTGCGGCCGTTTTTTCATCTGCTGTACGCGTGTCCTTTTTTATCGTAACTTCGCCACACGCTACTGATGGCAATTGATACTGGAGGCTTGGTGGTTGGTAGTCTTTTTTTCCTTTATTTTGCTCGATTTGCTTCTGTTGGCTAATCGCCTCTTGTAATAGTGTGTTCGATACTGTGTTGCGATAACAAATGACCGCTGTTTTACCGGCAACCTGTTTACGTATCTGGCGGAGACGCTCTAATTTTTGTGCCGCTGACGCAGTTTGCGGTAGTGATTTAAAACCCGCTATTTCTTCCGCTGCACTAAGTGGAGCAATAACCGGCACACTACCATCAACACCAGCAGCTAAGCTTTGACCATCCAGTAAAAAGGGTTCAAGAAGCTTATCATCGAACTGCAGCCACCCAAGACTCGTAAGCGAGGCGATGCCCGTTGGTGGACCATTTGAATACGAGGTATCAGCGAGCCCCGTATAATCTTCTTTCCCGTTAGCCAATACCTGGATTGCTGTTTGGTTATTAAACGTAACAAAAGACTGTATTGTTGATTGGTAAAAGTTCGTCGCTTTATGTAATTGCGCCACCTTTTGGAACGACTCAAACGAGATTTCTTTTTTCTGGCTATTGAGCTGATTTGTATAGGCAATCACTAGTGGCGAACTCGGATTAATGTAGCGCTCAATTGACCCGTTCGGTAGTTTGGTTTCGGTCATCGGTAGCGACTGATCAGCAGTCGAATCATAACTAATATTCAGTTTTTTAGCCGCAGCCTTTTTTTGCGCAATGAGATCTGTTTGTACCGCAAGAAAATGACTCGATAGTTCAGTATCATTTGGACCACCAAAATTGTTATATGTGTATGGTGTTGCTTTTACCAAAAAGCGACCACCATAACCTTCCTTTTGAAACGATAAAAAGCTCGCGATAGCACCGGTAAGTACAATTGAGGCAAACACTAGTACTGCAAAAAGGAGCGCCGATATTACAAGCGATACACTTAACCGCACAAGTCGTAGTCGCAGCTTGGTTCGAGCGAGCAAAAACGCGTCACTGAGCCGAATCATTGCACTACCCCATCCTGCATATCAATAACCCTATCTGCTTTTTCGGCCAACTCTTTATCATGTGTTACGACGACAACGGTCGTGCCTTGCGTATTTCTAATTTGTTCGAATAAATCAAAAATGGCAACTGCATTCGTCCTATCTAAGTTGCCTGTCGGTTCATCTGCAAATAATATTTTGGGATTGTTTTGAATAGCCCGAGCAATCGCTGCACGTTGCATTTGCCCACCCGATAGCTCTCTTGGCAGATGTTTTAACCGCTCCGAAAGTCCGACTGCATCAGCAAGTTCAGTACTCTTTGTTCGCCGTATATTCTTTTTTGTGCGCGAAAACATCGCGGGAACCTCGATATTGTCCTGAAGTGTTAAGAAGGGTTGCAAGTAAAAGAATTGAAACACAAAACCAATTGTTTCATTTCGGAATTGCGCTAGTTTCGCATCACGTAAAGATTCAAGCGATTTACCTGCAACCATAATTTCGCCTTTATTGGGTTTATCGAGCCCACCAAGCAGGTGCAAAAGCGTACTTTTGCCACTGCCACTCGTACCGGTAATTGCGACAAATTCACCTTCACAAATTTCGACATCAACACCGGCTAGTGCCTGTACTGTGGTTCGTCCCATCTTGTATGTTTTCATCACACCCTTGGCAGTAATAATGGGAGCACCGACCGTATGGTTCTTTTTTATTTTTTTCGACTTGACGTGTAGTAATGAAAGCGCTTTTTGAGCGGCCAAAATATCACCATCAAAAGCAGCAATAGTTGCCTCGATAACCCTCTTTTGCTCAGACGAATACGTCATTGTATCCGAATTGTATCACGCTTATGGTAGTTGGGTGAGATTGTTTTCGATTGCTTGAAAGTCGATATCTTGTAATTGCACAGCTCGTTCGATTGAAAAGGCACCGATTGCCGTACGGCGTAGGTCGCTCATATAGGCACCAGTCTCTAATTGCGCACCGAGATCTTCGACTAAACTACGAATGTACGTGCCGCTGCCGACTTCGCTCGTAAACTGTACAAATGGATATTCATAGGAAATAAGTTCGTTTTTATAAATGGTTACCGGTCGGGGCTCGATAACTACTTCTTTACCCTTTCGGGCCAAGTCGTACGCCCGTTGACCATTTACTTTTATGGCGCTAAACGCTGGTGGTGTTTGCATAATATCGCCAGTTAAGTGTTCTAGAGCCTCCAGAATCATTGTTTTAGTTGGTTGTGTGCTGGACACCGCCGTGATTTCACCCTCTTTATCACCGGTCGTAGATGTCTCACCCAACTTCATGGTCACTTCGTACGTTTTATCTTGCTTTAAGAGTTCAGGTACTCGCTTAGTATATTTACCGATGGCAAGCACTAATAAACCGGTTGCCGCCGGATCAAGCGTACCAGTATGCCCCACTTTGATATTTTTAATACCAAACTGAGCTCGTAGTACTCCACGAACCTTAGCAACAACGCCAAAACTACTGA
The DNA here is from genome assembly GCA_964566075.1 of uncultured Candidatus Saccharibacteria bacterium. Classification (GTDB taxonomy): domain Bacteria; phylum Patescibacteriota; class Saccharimonadia; order Saccharimonadales; family CAIOMD01; genus CAZMHJ01. The sequence goes on from CAZMHJ010000033.1 coordinate 3,516, forward strand.
CACCTTCGGGTTTATCGACTAAAAGTAGGCCTTCTATCACGAGAGCATTGTACAATAAACTGATATGAAACAGGTTTTTATTGGTATTTTTGCTCACCCAGACGACGAAAGCTTTGGCCCGAGCGGCACGCTTGCTTTGCAGATACAAAACGGTGCTGATGTGCACCTTATATGCGCCACGGGCGGTGAAAGTGGCCAAAACCCAGATGATCACGATGATTTAGGCGAAGCCCGCATCAATGAATGGTATACAGCCGGAGCGCTATTAGGTGTAAAAAGTCAGCATCACCTTGGTTTTATCGACGGCACACTCAACAATAATCAGTTCCACTCGATTGCTAAAAAAACTGCGGATATTATAGGCGCGATAATGAGCGACTATGATACCAACACTGAATGTACGTTTATTACGATGGACCAAAATGGTATATCGGGGCATATTGACCACATCACTATGAGTTTTGTTGCCAGTTACGTGTTTGTTAACTTGCGCGCCGAAGATTCACGTATGAAAAACCTGTGGTACTTTTGTGTACCTGACTATGCACTACCTGGTGTGGATACCAGCTTCGTATTTCGCTCAAAAGGCCGCTCAGAATCAGAAATTGATATCAAACATGATATATCAAGCGTCTTTGAGTTAAAAAAACAGATTATGCGGGCTCATGTCTCGCAACGCGGCGATGCCGAAATGTTAATAGCACGCGCCGAACAAGCTCCAAAACTAGAAGAATGTTTTTACACGTTTAAAGACTAGACTTGTGGGGGCAAATTGCCGTTTTCGTCAGGCAATGGGAATGGTGGTGGCACAATTGGTGGTGGTGCTATTGGTGCACTGTCTGGGTTAACTACATTAAGATTATCACCAAGTGGTTGAGCGCCTAACGATTCTAGTGGTTCTGGCCTATTTGGATCATAGCCACCAGCACTCATAGCGTCGAGTACTGCCTGGCGAGCAGCTTCGGCATCTGGCGTTAGCGTATCTTCTTGATGCACTTCTTCACCCGTAAATTGTTCTACTGATTTTTCGATATCTGCAAGTGTTTCACTATCAGAGACTTGTGGACCGAGTGTGTCTGGTAGTGGCGTATCACCACTACTTGGTAGTTGTGGACTTTCGGTTGTAGGTATATCGGCCGGCTGTACTGATTCAGCATCGTCTTGCACACTCAGTAATGGTGATTGGGTACTGCCTTGGCTATTCGTAAAGTCTGGCGCTGGAAATGGAGATTCAGGAATTGCACTGAGTGGATCAATGCTTGGTTCTACATCTTCATCTTGCGTACTACCCGTTAAAGTGCCACCCATTTGAGGTGGTTCTGACACATATTTACTGAGTTCCGGTGGGCTATCTACTACAGGTTCATCAGCAATAGGTTGAATTACTTTTTCGTGTGATAGCGAAGCCTGTCGGCTTGCAACCTGTACGTCATCGACGGCCTTTGCCAAATCATCTGAACTCTTAAAACCACCTTGTTCGTCAATATGAATCTGAGCATCGGTGTCTACTGGCTTTTCAGAATCAGGCACATATTCTGCTGCATAGGCTTGAGCTTCTTCAGCAACATGATCAGCATGCAACGAGATTACACCCTCACCATCATCATTTTGAGGTACTTGCTCATCGGTCGGAGCTGGCAAATCACTTGGTATTTGTTCGGTAACTGGAGCGGTGAGTTCGTTAGCAATGAGCTGTTGGTTTGCGCCAGCAGCCATTAATTGCGCGCTCATGGTCATGACTTTAGGGCTCGTTTTATCGTTACTAAATCGTTCTGTTTCGGCAACAATACCCGTTAAGAACGCAGTTGACATCTGGCTGTCTAATAAACCACTCTGGAATGCTTCACTGATGCTAACTAACATTTCACACAAACTACTTGCGCTCGGGTCTTGCCAATTGATACTACCAACGTCAACTGGTGCCTGGCCTGCCATAACACCGATTACGGTTGCGTCATGCAAGATACGACCATGAGCCATAATGGCTTGATCGATATGTTCGCGCTGGTCAACTCCAAGTGCTACAACAGCATCAACATTAAAGTCACCCTGACTAAAATTAAGATCTGCTTCTGAAAGGCTCGTTTTGTACGGTGTGATAAATATCTTAACAACGTCTTCTTCTACCTTGTAGCGAAGTTTATCGGCTTTTGATTTATCGAGCGAAATAATAAAATCTCGTAAACTATCAGTGTTTTGCTCGAGCGTGTCTTCAGGTTTTAAGAATTCAATAGTAGATGGAACTTGACCGCTAAACACCGCTGTCGCGTGCTTGCCAAGTTTATTCATCATAAGTGTTAAGCCAATAGCAGCCGAAAGCTGGTCTACTGAAGGGTTATTACTTACGGTAACCAGCACATTTTGGGCTTCCTTGAGCCGCTCAACAACTTGTGATTTTGGGTTATTGTCCATACTGTTTATTTTTTATGTTGACTTTATAACTGAACATTACCATAAAAACTTTGGCTCTGCAAGGGTCTACCGATTGCAAAAACCCCCGTTTTTCGGTATACTTGCCCATTGACGAAATAATAATTGTAATCACCTGCACCGACAGGTAACAAAAGGAAGTCGAATGCCAATCATTAAATCAGCAAAAAAGCGTGTAAAAGTTTCAGCAAAAGCTGCGACTCGTAACGCAAAAACAAAGCGTACTTTGCGCGAAGCTGTTAAGAGTTTTCACACCGCACTTAAGGGTGGCAAAGCTGCCGACATTAGCGCTGCACAATCAAAGGCAGTAAGCGCTATTGATACCGCCGCTAAAAAGAATGTCATTCACAAGAACAAAGCTGCTCACAAAAAGAGTCAGCTTGCTAAGGCTGCAAAAGCAGCAGGTGCAAAGCAAGCTGCAACTGCAAAAAAAGCAGCACCGGCTAAGGTTGCTCCTAAGAAAGCTACTGCAAAACCAGCCGCTAAAAAGCCTGCAACCAAAAAAGCGCCGGCAAAAAAACCAGCCGCTAAGAAGTAATTCTCTCTTTATTGCATAAAAATACCCTGCTGTATCAGGGTATTTTTATTTGTTATACTTCGCTCATGAATACATATAAAAAGTGGCAGATACTCGCGTCAAAATATCTTGTTAATGATCGATGGTTAAAGCTACGAGCTGACACTGTTGAGACTCCCGATGGGCACACACTTGAGCCGTTTTATATTTTCGAATACCCAGATTGGATTAACTGTCTCGTTATTGATGATAACGATGATGCTCTTATGATTCGACAATATCGCCATGGCGCAAATGAATACATATTGGAAATAATTGGTGGTAGTACTGAGAAGCATGACGCAAGTATAGAAGATTCAATCAGAAGAGAACTTAAGGAAGAACTTGGTTATAGTGGTGGTGATGTAGCGCTGACAGGAGTAAGTTATGCAAATCCAGCAAACCAAACAAACAAAATATATTCATATCTCGCATTTGGCGGTAGCTGTTTAGACCCCCAATCCCTAGAACCCGGCGAAAACATTATCATTGAAAAAATACCGTTTTCTAAGATGGTAGAAAAGTTGTCGCAGTCCAATGAAAACGAAACTTTTCAAAGCTATAATCTTACAAACTTATTCTTTGGACTAAATTATATAAAAAAATCAGATAACCCTAGGTTACAGAGACTAAAAAACCAGCTTTAGTATCTTAGGCAAAGCTTGTAATGAGTGTGCGTACGGCATCATCTGCATTGACTGATGACGTTTTTAGCATCGTATCAATACTAATTGCTTGTTCAAATAATTCGAGTAGCTTTGCATCGGATACACGCCGTGCAGTCGTTTGATTTTTTCGTACCACAAACGGACTCATTTTTGCACTTGAGGCAATGTCGTTAGGTGACATCGTACCAGCCATTTTAACGACAGCAAGTGAATGCAGTTGCCAAACAACCATACCCAAAATTGCTTGCGGTTCCATACCTTGGACTCGTTGCTCTGAATAGAGTTTAAGGGCTTCACCTGCTTTGCCAGCAAAAGCTGCATCGAGCATAGCAAAGATGCTTGACTGAGGTGTATATGCAGTTAGGGATTTTATAGATGATTCTGTAATTTCCGGCTGGTACAGTACGAGCTTTGCAAGTTCGTTAGCAATCAATTGCTGGTTGGTGCCAATACGCTCTACGAGCAATTGTGCTGATGCACGATTAATACTACCATCAAGTGACTTAGTTTGAGCAATGACCCAGTCAACTAAATCTTCACCTTCTAAGTGTGTAAATTCTCGCACGTCTGCACGTTTCTTGAGCTGTGATAAATATTTACTACGCCCATCAACATGACCTTCAATAATGACAAAATCAACTGCATCAGCCACACTATCAACAAGTGTTTCGAATTGCTCAGCTATAGGTTTATTACTACTTAAATCTCGGACAATGACGAGTCGTCGTTCTGACAAAAATGGAATGGAACTAATAGCATCAATAAGTGTTGTTTGGTCGAGCTCTTCACCGCTAAATCTATCTATGGCAACTGTTCCGTGCACACCAACAAAGCCATCAATAAACTCGCGAGCAGCTTGCTCTCGCGCATGACCATTATCACCAATAAATGCAATTATCACTCTTATTTCCTTTTATAAAGCTTTTGACAGGTTGTGCATACATGGGTACCCCGCCCTGCTACCTTCGTTTTTATTATCTCATGGCCACACACAGGACAAGGTAATGTATCGCGTCTAAATACTTTTGCAAAATCAATATAGCTCCCTCGCTTACCTTCGGCATTCACGTAATTACGATCAGTAGAACCGCCCTTTTCAATGCTTAGACGTAATACAGCTATGATTTCTGCATGCAATTGTTTTAGCTTTGTTTTTGGAATAGCACTAACGGTACTTGCCGGATGAATACCAGCTGCAAAGAGTGACTCGTCTGCGTAAATATTACCAACACCAGCAAGCACGGTTTGATCTAAAATAGCTGCTTTTATAGTTGTATTCTTACGACGTTGTACTCGCTCAATAAATACATTGGCAGTAAAATCTGTAGCAAGTGGCTCAGGCCCAACTTTCTTCATAAAATCTATATTTGGAATTTCAACTGTTGGCATAAGTCGCATCCAACCAAATTTACGCTGATCATTAAAGTACAAACGAGAATCATCACTAAAATCAATGGTTACCCGTGTTGATCGGTCTGGTAACTCACCAATGAGGCTATCATTAGGGTGTCCTGCTCCAAACACCTCTTTGCCACGAAATACGAGCTGTCCGGTCATTTTAAGATGAATCACCAAGCTGTACTCGGTTGATAAATCAATCATCAACACTTTGGCTCGCCGGCGAGCCTGTAAAATGGTTGCGCCAATAAGAAACGTATCGACATCAGCGGGTGCGTTTGGAAAACTTTTTGGTGTGTCAAACTGCACCGCGGTAACTTGTTTACCTGGTAATAAATGTTGTAATCCAAGACGAACTGTCTCGACTTCTGGTAACTCCGGCATACGTGTCCATTATAATGGTAGTAAATGGATAGTTTAAAAGATTTATTATCTGCCAAAAATTTAGATGAACCAACCGAGGTTACGGCACTACGTGAATATTGCCAGGATTTATTCCAGTTCACACCCAAGATTTCAATTAAAAACGACTGTGTGTGGATGCTCGTGCCAAATGGAATTTTAGCGACTGAATTACGTATGCGTTTACCTGAGATTAACAGGCGCTGTGGACTCACAAAAAAATTAGTTATTCGTATTGGCTAGTTAGTAAACAGTACCGAACAGGTCCTGCTCGATATCAGCATTTGTTATCTGTAGTGGATTTACGCGCCGAGAAATTATAGCTTCTGCATCAGTAATTGTTTCTGTAATTACACCCGCAACTTCATCAACTCTGTTGTACGTAAAGTTATGGTTAGCATCACGCACAATATATTCATCGTCGAACGGCACATCCTTGGTACTGAACTGTACATCTTTATAGGGAAATATCTTATCGCCATCCGCCATAACATTCACAACAACGATACCGCGTTCTGTGAGTGATTCTATGTGTTTACCAACGTATTGGTTAGCAGCGGCAAAACCTTCACTGCCTGCAAGGATGGGATTACGCAGAATAACCTTCATACTCTCAACAGCAAACCTACCTTCATGGATTGGCCGGTGCAATAAAGCACCACCCTCTTCAAATACCACCTCATTTAATACACGTGGGGCTACGTGCTGCAAATTATCAAGCTGAATCAGCCCCGCACTCCCGAGTAAGGCTAATACTCGAATATCCAATTCTTTTTCGTACATCGCACGTGTCCCATCAATGCCACCAAACGAATGACCAGCTAGACTGACACTCGCGTATTCGTCGGCAACTGATTGCGTTACGGCAGCAACGTTTTCTACCCGCAAGTGATGTGATCGAAAAACCTTAAAGGGATTAACGTATCGCGGATGATAGAGCGTTGCCGCAGCCATACCGAGCTTTGCCGTTGCAGTTCGTAATGGTTTTAGAGAATCTTCGGTCTCCGTCCAGCCAGTTAAAAAAATAACCAGGTCATCATATACATCACCACCAAAATGACGTCTGTCTGGACGTTCAATAGTATAGGGCACTTCATCACTGCCGACTTTTACAGTCAGTTTAATTTTTTCGATACCTTCACCTGATTTCTCAAATTGTGGAACGCTCATAAGATTGTTTCTTTTAAAAACGTATTACTTGCATACTACGCCGGTTTTTAACTTTTGGGTAGTAGATTTTCTAGGCTTCGTTTTAGATGTGCAAAACCATCATATTGAATTGCTTTAAGCCCAGCTATAGAAGCTCCTCGCACATTATCACCGTTATCATCAATCATTATTGCCTCACTTGTATCAACGCCAAGCATGTCACAAATATGCACAAAGGCAGCAGGATTAGGCTTTATCATCCCTGTTTCACTCGATAATACCGCTGAATCAAAAAGTTGTTCGCGTTCCTTTTTTGTAAAGAATTCTTCCATAGTTCCGCGGCCTATATTACTGAGCATGCCAATTTTATAGTGAGGGCGTAATGAATTTTCAATGTAGTCCATAAGTTGGTTATTGCGGCCAAAACCACGCGTAAAATGACGGTTAACATCACCCTTAGTGAGCCCGGTTAGGTCGGCTAATTGCTGTTCAAAATCATCGACACTAATAAGGCCGTAATCCACCTGATTATGTAGATCCAGCACGTCACCTTTTATGTGATCGTAGTTTTTAGCATTATTTTTAACAAACTCAGGGCCATGCCGTACGTACAAAACTCCAAAGCAGTCAAAGATAAGCGCTTTAATCATGCACTCATTGTCGCATGAGTTTTTTTGAGCTCATAAAGATTTTTAATGACCACACTATAGTACCAATCTGGGTGAGGCACCAAGCTACTATCAACTGGGTTTGAAACTCTGAGAGCAAAAGTATCAATATCCCACCATTCAAAATCTGCAACTTCTGAATCACCCGCTCGTACTTTAATAGCCGTTTTATCAATGATTGCAAAATACAAGTACACAAGTTGATTATGTGTGAATTGCTCACCGGTACGGTATAGACCATCCTCAACCATGTAAATTGGGCCATCAGGTACAAAAAGTTTGCCCTTTAGGTTAACCATACCTTCTTCTTTTGCCTCTCGAACCATTGCTTGTTGTGGGCTTTCGTCTGCATCGACATGACCCGCCAAGGAAATATCATACTTATCAGGATAGCAATAGAGTTCGGGTGAACGATGTTGAACGAGAACAAATTTACCATCTTTACTCAGTACCCAGCAATGTACATTTACACACTGTATACCAGGGTTT
>CAZMHJ010000034.1:0-10011 GCA_964566075.1 uncultured Candidatus Saccharibacteria bacterium
ATAAGCTTTATTTAACTGGAACTCAATCTGTACGAATGATTAGAACCAAGATTCTTAATTCATATGGTTTTACTATAAGCTCAGCCCAGTGGCATGTAATTTTGCGCAATCCTTTTTATCACGGAACGATGCGCATAAAGAATCAACTATATCCTCATAACTACGAAACAATAGTTACTAAGACGGAGTTTAATAATGTTCAAAAGATTTTCGAAGGGTATTCATCACAACCAACAAGGTGGGGTGGGTTACCGTTCCTATATCGAGGTCTAATTTACTGCAGTGTTTGTGGTTGCAAGATAACTTTCGAACGCAAGAAAAATAAGAAGTACGTATATGGTCACTGCACTCAATCTAAAGGTAAGCACAATACGCCTTACTTACGTGAAGAAGCCATAACAAAGCAGCTAAAATACGTATTCGAGAAAATACAAATCCCTGAAGAAGCATACGAAGAAGTATCAAAAGCACTATACGAAGACACCCAAAAAGAACTTGCTCATGAAAGCAAAAAGATTCAGCACATAGATGCCGAGATCAAACGCTACGATTACATGATTTCTCGAAACTATGATGCATATTTAGAGGGTTTAATACCATTTGATTTATACAAAAAGAAGCATGAAGAAATGCTCGAAACGAAGCAGGATTTACAGAACACTAGAAATAATTTCGAACTTATTGCAAAAGATAGTTTTGAAGGCATATCTCATCTGTTAAGAATTTCCAGAGAAGCTCCAACTTTATTTGAAAAAGCAGAAATTGACGATAAAAGAGCGCTCGTAAAAAAGGTACTTTCGAACTTTGAAGTAGACGATAAAGAACTTCGGTGGGAATTAAAAAAACCATACGATTGTATGGCTTTTTGTAAAGAAACTGGAAATTGGCAGGGGTGACAGGACTTGAACCTGCAACCAACGGTTTTGGAGACCGCTACTCTACCAATTGAGCTACACCCCTATATATAAACCAGCCTCTATCTTACGAAAAACCGACAAAAAATACTACCTCTATTTAATAACACGACCACTGTTTTAAAAGAGATGCTAATTTGCTACAATGTGCGGGTATGCATAAAAGTCGCTTGAGTCGACCAGTGGTAATTTACATGTATGGCTTACCTGGAGCGGGTAAGACCTTTGTTGCGCGTCAGCTTGCCGAATCTCTTGGCATGGCTCATTTAAGCAGCGAGCGTATTAGGTATGAACTTTTTGAAGAGCCACGCCACGATAAGGCCGAGCATCAAGTTTTATGTAATCTTATGAATCTTATGACCGAACAGTTTCTAGAGGCTGGTGTCGGCGTTGTATATGATATGTCAGTTAGCCGATTAACGGACAGGCGAGCACTCCGAGATTTAGCACGAAGTCATAAAGCCGAAGAGCTAATGATTTGGATTCAGATTGACCCAGACACCGCATTTAGCCGCACGCAAACAAGAGATCGACGTAAAGCTGATGACCGATTTGCGGCTGTTCTTGATCAACACACATTCGAATCCTACATGAGAGCAATGCAAAACCCACAAAACGAAAATTACCTGGTAATTAGTGGTAAACACCTATTCAACAGTCAAAAGACGGCTATCATGCGCCGTTTGAGCGAAATGGGAGTTGTTACTGCGGCTTCGCTCGAAACTAAAATTGCAAAACCTGAAATGGTTAACTTAGTATCACGTGCGCAAGCTCAAGCTGGCCGTGTAGACTATTCTCGTCGTAATATAATTATTCGATAATCGGAGGCCACTTGGCTTCTAAAATCTACAATTTAGATGGTATCGGTGACGTTACCGTGTATAAGCGTCGTGGAACCAGGCGCATGAACCTACGTATTGTTGGTGGTAAAATTCGTGTCACGCAGCCGCTCTGGCTACCATATAATGCAGGCTTACAATTTGCGCAAAGTAACCAAGCCTGGATTACAAAACAGCGGACAAAACAACCACAACATCTTATAGACGAAGGTATGGCGATAGGAAAGCAAAGAATATTACGGTACGAACCCGGTGAAACGCTTCGCACCCGAATTACTAATGACGAACTTATTATTTATGTACCACCACACGCCCCAATGAGCAGTGAAAAGGTACAAGAACTTGCAAAAGCCGCCATAAAACGTGCTCTAAAAAAAGAAGCAGGAGCTGTACTGCCTGAACGCCTAGCATTCTGTGCACAAAAATATGGCTTTACCTATACAAGCGTACATTGTAAAAGTATGCGTTCGCGGTGGGGTAGCTGTAATAACAGCAAAGAGATTACGCTCAACATATTTTTAATGATGGTGCCATGGGAGCTCGTAGATTACGTTATTATTCACGAACTCGCACATACAAAACACTTGCATCATGGGCAGGACTTTTGGGATGAAGTAGAAGCAATTTTGCCCGATTACAAGCTTCGCCGAAAAGCATTAAAAGAAATTCAACACACTGTTTCGCACTTACAATAATTAGATTAGTAAGCTTTAAGACTTTGCAGTTGATACACTACATCATCTAGGTTTGAGCAGCCTTTATCAGCGTACAGATATACTGTACGCGTATCACTTACTGCAACTGAACGCTTAAATACGAGAGTAGACTCGTTATCAAGTGTTGGAGTACGCTTTTCGACAACTCGTACACCTCTTTGACAAGAATCAAGTTCTGCAATGGCTCGATACAGTTGATTTGTATCAGTCGCCCCATATACCTTATTCGCACCAATCATAAAGGCAAAATCACTGCTAACGCTTAAGTCCCATTCACCGGCATTTGTTGACGTACTTGGTAGGTAACCGAAATTCAAACGACGTTCTTCATCTTTGGCGGGTAAATACAGCTTTTCTTGCGCAAAAAATAACTCGCCACTTTTCGCATCTATTGGTACGGGAGTTTTAGATAATCGTGCAGTGAGTAGAGCCTGTTCCCGTACTGTGTTAATTGTTGTCTGATCATATACGTAATTAAGTCTATTTGTTTGCCAGCCCGCCCAAACTAACGCGCCAAATACAACGATTGATACTAATAAAAACCCCAATAGCATAGAACGACTTTGAGTCTTGCTTACTTTTGCCATATTATTTATTTCTCCGTTTGAGGTAATTATACAATAATTTGCCCCTAAGCATAATCAGTTTTACTTGTATATACACTACAAAATGCGTATATAATACTGCTAATGGCTAGCAATATAAAAAACCTACAGAACTTGACCGAACATAACGCGGCGCTCGAACATGAACGACTAACGTCACTCATTAACAGTATGGCAGACGGTGTAATTGCCGTGGACGAACGGCAGCACGTTGCAGTATATAACGGAGCAGCTCTTAATATTTTGGACGTTAACAGTGAGCTTAGAGATAGGCGACTACGTGCTGTTATTAATTTGATTGATAAAAATAATCAAAAAATTGATATCGAAGATTTAGTGCGTAAAACTACGACGCAGTTTACAACCCGTGACTTAGAGCTGATTTATCCTAACGGGGAGAAGATTAATTTATATCTTAGTGTCGCACCCGTACACCTTGGTTTTGGTGTCGAGGGAGCCCGAGGCCATGTATTACTGCTTCGTGATATAACTCGCGAAAAGAGCCTCGAAGAAGAACGTGACGAATTTATTAGTGTTGTCAGCCACGAGCTACGCACTCCTATTGCAATCGCAGAAGGTAACATCAGTAATGCTCAGTTAGTTGTTGAACGTTCCGAAAACATACCAGAACTTGTCATTAAATCGCTCAAAGCTGCCTACGACCAAACCATCTTTTTAAGTGGTATGATTAACGATCTCGCTACATTGTCGCGCGCTGAACGCGGAAAATTAAATGTAGAAATTGAATCTATTAACGCACACGACTTATTAGTTGATTTACAACAAAACTACGAGCCGTCAGCTAACGATAAAGGCCTTAAGCTTCAGATTAAAACTGATCCAAAACTAGAGCTTTTACAATCAAGTAAGTTGTATGTGCGAGAAGTACTACAAAACTTTATTACTAACGCAATTAAATATTCCGAAAAGGGTACGGTGACAATCTCAGCCAAAGCTGACCCTGATGGTGTATTGTTTGCGGTTAAAGATCAAGGTATTGGCATTAGCAAGGCAGATAAAGAAAAGGTGTTTGATAAGTTCTTTAGGAGCGAAGATTTTAGAACTCGCCAAAGCAGCGGTACAGGTTTAGGTTTATATGTAACCATGAAGCTTGCAAGGCTCATACATGCCGATATCGATCTTGAAAGCGAACTTAACAAAGGCTCTACATTTACGATTAAGGTTCCAAACCTCCAGTAATTATTCCAAAGCGGGCAAGTGGGGGATGACGTGCATAGCTGGCGTTGTGACATCACGACCCTTCCAAATAACCTCACCAAATTCGTAACGATACATCGATATATGCAAAGCCACAAAATCGATAAGTACGACAATAGGGAAATTAATCGGTGCTAACCAAGCTGCTACCGGGTTAGTTACGAGCGTTATTAGTAAATTAGAGACGATTAAGCAAATAACAGCACTAGCGGTAGCCACAATCACGAGTGACGAAACTGATTGCATAAACGCTAGCAACGGTAAGACTACAAAAGGTGCTATTAAGAAGTACAGCATAATGACAACACGTAGTGCAGTGAGCTCTGGGCGACGGTGCATTTGCGGATATCGTGTTCGAACAGCCGTTGACCACTGGCTTTTAAAGTCTTTATGAGTTGTTATATTAATCTGCTCATCGGTACGCACAAACGCGTAGCCACCCCTTGCTGCTAAAGCCGTTGCCAGGTGTTCTTCTGGTGTAATGGCACGTGTTGCCGATTTAAAACCACCTTCGGCTAATAATGCAGAACGATTAGCAATCCAGCTAGTGCTTAACACTGGTTCGTGCTTGATAATCCACTTTGGCAGGGCAAGTTCCCACCAATAGCGCATCGGTTGAATAAAAGCGGCTACAAGCCCACTTTGGGTGCGTTTGGGTAATATGCTCATCATCGACACATTACGTGCCGTAAAAACCTCAACTAAATGCCTCAGCGTCTTAGGATGTAAGCGTACATCAACACCAATAAATGCAATCAGCTCACCACTAGATTCTTCGAGTAACTTTTGATAAGCGGCGTTTTTTGCAAGCCATGTGTCAGATGGCTCAGTACCCTGCACAAATCGAACGCCATCGTGCGCAAAACTCTTGATAATATCTGCAGTGTGATCTTGCGAGCAGTCATCGAGCACAATCACCTCTAATTTTGGGTAATCATTTGCCAAAATGGCTTCTAGGCACTGGCGTAATGATTCTGTTTCATTACGCGCAGCCACTGCAACCGTTACGGTCGGCAACTCTTTATCACTTAAAGGTTTTGCTGTTGTTGGGCGGGTGCTACGAAGTTTAAGTATGGTATATATCAAAATAAATACAGCTCCAACCAAAAAACTCAGACTTACGAATAGTAACGTTGTTTGGCCGGTAACCGAACTGGGTAGTAGTGTAAAAACAAACCATAAAATAATAGCTACGCACTGCGATAATATGAGCCAATAAAAACTGCGTTTGGTAACCCTTTTAAGATACTGCTCGTGCATACGGGCTTGTACCAATCGTAATAGATTCACGATTCTATATATCATTAAGAGTGCAAGTAGCGCGCTCGCTGCACTAGGTACTGCCACAAATAAGGCTCCGGTACCAAATGCAGAAGACAACATAGCGATACTAGCTAGTATTTTTTTATTGCTCCAACCAAACTTCGAGATGTAAATAAGCAATTCAAGTAGTACACCTAATCCAATCAAAGAGAGCGCAACCAGTACCGTGTTTGTTTGCATCTAATTAAAAGTGTAGCATAAGCGGCACTATTGACTCTTCACAAATACGAATAACGTGCTATACTTGACATTGACGACCTAAGAAGACATTCTTAGGCTTTTTTAATGGGAGAGAATATGGCAGACGACAAGGCAGACAAAAAGAAGCCACGAGTGCGAAAAGCACCCGAGACTGTTCGTGAACGCGCCGATAAAGAAACCGCGAAGCGTGAAAAACCAACCAAGCGAAGCAAGCTAAAAGGCAAAATTCATCGCCCCTTAAGCACCCTCCGCCGTGTTGGTGCAAAAGAGTTTCACCCAGTAAAAGCACCTGAGAAAAAGGGTGTACGCCACCTAAACAAACGAGTACGTTTTGTACCTAAGTTTGTCCGTGAAGCGTGGGTAGAGCTAAAACAGGTTACATGGCCTACAAAAAAAGAAGCAGCTCGTTTAACACTTGCTGTTATTTTGTTCGCCGTATTCTTTAGTATTTTCATCCAGCTATTGGATGTCGTATTCAACAAGATTGTTAAGGAGATATTTCTAAAATGAGCAGCAAACGCTACGACTCAAGCAAGCAGTGGTATGCAATCCACACATATAGTGGTTACGAAGAAAAAGTGGCCGAAAGTATTCGGCAACGTGCCGAAAGTCTCGATATGGCCGACAAAATCTTTAATGTATTAGTGCCGAAAGAAAAGCAAATCGAAATTAAAAACGGCAAGCGTAAAGTTGTCGAAAAGCGTATTTTCCAAGGCTATGTACTTGTACAAATGAAACTCAGCGAAGACGCATGGTACATTGTGCGCAACACACCTAATGTAACTGGATTTGTGGGCAGCGGTACCGAACCAACACCAATCAGCAATGACGAAATGGACAAAATCAATAAGCGTATGGGTGTTGAACAACCTAAGCACAAGATTGATTACAATGTGGGTGAAGTGGTCAGTATTGTCGATGGTCCATTTAAGGGCTTTGATGGCGCTATCAATGAAATCGATACCCAAAAGGGTAAGATTAAAGTACTTGTTAATATGTTTGGTCGCGAAACTCCAGTTGAGCTTGATAGTCTTCAAGTTAAACGCGTCTAGATATGGAAATATTGAACCCTTACGAACGTGCTGCTGAAGCGGCGCGTGCAAGACGTGCCTGCGATACTGCTGCAAAGGCAGCTATCGAACAAGCATTTGCCCGAATGGAAGAAATAGTTCCACCAACACTTACACTTGTCGAAGATAGTCTGACAAGTACTACAGAATAAAAACGACACCCCGATTATGTTGGGGTGTTTTTTTGTTATAAAAAAATCGCCTAATGGCGAAGTGATATGACACATTGGATTGTTAGTGCCCTGGTGGGCCGCCCTTATGCAGAGCGGCCCACCAGAGAGGGGAAGCGTCAGGCGGCCGTAACGGTTACCTGACCCAGCGCGACATCCTTGAGGAGCAGCGTACGTGCCTCGTCGCGGTAAGCCTTGAAGCCAACCACCACGGTCACGGTCTGACCCTTGATGACGCCGAACTGGTCGAGCGGAACGTTGGTCGTTCCGCCCGTAGCCAGGTTCGTGTTGACGGTCTTGCCACCGATGGTGACCGTTCCGACGTAGAACCTGGTGCTGGCCGGCACCGTGAAGGTAACGTTGGTCACCGAGCAGCTCACGCAGCCCAGCGACACCGTCACCGAAGCACCAGCCCACGGCGGACACACGATCTCAACCGGCGAACCGATCTTGACGTATGCCGACGTACAGGCAGTAGTCCAGGTGCAGTAGGCAGCCTGCAGACGAGTGGCATCGGCGATCTTCTTGACCACCTTGCCACACGTTCCAGGCTTGACCAGCAGTGCCATAGTCACCGAACCAGTAGCCACGTTCGTCCACGTCCAGTGAACGGTCGAAGCACCAGCAGGGTTGCAGTACGTCGCCGTAACGGTAGCGATACCGTTACAGTTGGTGTCGCACTGCGTGACGATTGCCGGACGACCCGGCGACTTGCTGTAGCGCATGCTTGCACTGATAACACCAGTCGCGGCAATCAGCAGTCGCTGAGTACCGGGCGTAGCGTTGGTCAGCCAGGCCTTGTTGCCTAGTGGAACCGTCACCTTGGCCGAGACCGTCACCGTACCGACACCCGTTCGGGTGAGGTTAGTGATGAACACGCCACTTGCGTTGGTCACACCAGTCGTGCGCAGCAGCTTGGCATTGCCAGCTGCCAGCGAAACGCGCAGCCCGGCCGGAGCCGGCAGTCCGCGAGTGGTCTTGACCACCACGGTCACACGCGTCGTCTGGCCGGGAAGCACTGCCGTAGAAGCCACCGTAGCCTTGTAGGGGCCAACGTTGACTGCCAGGTAGCGCGTGACAAGGTTCTTCATCGAAACACTGATGACGCCGTGGGTGGTAGCCCACTTGTACCAGGTCTTGAAGTTCTTGTCGGGGGTTAGTGCCCAGATTGCCAGTGCAGCCGCTGCTGCCTCCGCCTTGTTGCGAGTGCCGGCGTGCAAGGCCTGGATGGTGTTCGCCTTGGCCGAAGCCGCCGCAGTCATACCAGGAATGACGCCGTTCTTGAGCAGTACCGTGCCACTACCACTGGGGTTGTGACGACTGAAGTCGATGCAGTTGCCCTTCTCGACCTTGGTTGGTTCTGCGTAGTACCACAGACCGGCGAACACCGAAGCCGGATGTCCGGGCCCACCCTTGAGGGTAAGGCCAAGGTACGGCTTAGCGTAGACGGTTGCAGCGCTGGCCGGAGTAGCCATCGTGACAGACACGACAGCAACCAGACCAAGCGTAACGCAGAGCGCTGTGATTCCAGCGGTGAGGCCTGCCACTCCACGAGGGAGCAGCCGGCGCATCGTCTCATACACAGTGCACTTCCTTTCTGCTCCTCCAAAGGGAGGGCAAAGGACTCTACCACCAGTTGGCAGAGTACACACAAACCCACCGTATGTGCTTGTGCGTACTCTGCCGATATGTAACAATCCAATATGTCAATGAGCTTTGATTTCGCCCTAACAATAAGGGTAATTTCAAAGTGTATATACTATAGCATAATTAGACTAAAAAAGCAATATATATCAACATATTTTTTTGCTTGTAACAATAGTAGTAACTGTGGTACAATACCCCAGTTACGCACTTCTAATTACTTTTAACAATTGGAAGGAGAGTAAGTAGGGAGCTTCAAACCCGAACACTCGAACGAAAGGATTTACTATGGCAAAGCCCGTAAAGGCTAATTTAAAAATGAAAATTAAAGGCGGCCAAGCATCGGCGGCTCCACCTGTTGGTAGCTCACTTGGTCAGCACGGTGTTAATATGATGGATTTCATTAATCCATTTAACGACGCCACAAAAGATCGCATGGGTCAAAACCTCACCGTGCACATCACAATCTACGAAGACCGCACTATGGATTGGCGCGTGGTAGGTACCCCAACTGACGATCTTATCCGTGCTAAGCTTGGTATAGATAAAGGCTCTGGCCGACCTAACACTGAAAAAGTATCAAAAAAGTTAAATGATACTCAGTTGACTGAAATTGCAGAAGCAAAGGCAGCCGACATGAATACCGATGACATTCCTGCCGTTAAAAAAATGGTTGCCGGTACTGCTCGCAGTATGGGTGTCGAAATCGAAGGCTAGAAATGAACGGCTTTTTTGAATCACAACCTAGTTCGCATATACCAAGGTCAGAAGTTACACCTTGGGACACTGACCGTGTAGAAGGCCCATATGAAGGTGAATACCAAGACGCTGCTTATGTTGCTGCACACAAACAAGCACAAGAACAAGTTGATGACAGCGATACGCAACAGAAAGCACAACTGTTTGATAACGTTGTAGCAGCTCGAAGGAATTTACAGAGTACTGGTGCGTGGTTAGTTGGAGAAGCGATTGATGACGGCGAACCAACAAGAGACATACTGTCACACCCAGACTATATAGAGGCACAAAACCGATTGTTAGAAGCACAGTCTGAACTAGCAGCATTTACGACTGGTCAAGTTGTAGAACGATAAATTACATAATTGTGGGAGGCATTAGCGCCGTTTGCACCACGAAAGGATATAACCATGGCAGAAGCCAAGAAACCATCAAAGAAAGAAGAGCTACTAGCAGAAGCCAAGAAGCTTAAACTCAGTGTGACTGCAAAGAATACGATTGCACAAATCGAAGAAGCGCTTGCAGAAGCAAAGGCGGCAAAAGAATCAACTGCCAAGGTAGCAGAACTGGCAG
>CAZMHJ010000035.1:0-9507 GCA_964566075.1 uncultured Candidatus Saccharibacteria bacterium
TTGAACCCACGACACCCTGCTTAAAAGGCAGGTGCTCTAACCAGCTGAGCTATGGGCCCGTATTAGAGACTTTTCTTCAAAAAAGCTGCTTTATTTTCTCTTATTTTACCTCTTTTGTCAATCTGTTAATGACCATGTTTCTTTTTATCGTGCTTTTCGTGTTTAGGTTTTTTCATCCAAAACCAAATGACACTCGCCACCATACCAGCGCCTATTGCTAAACCAGTATATGGTTTTATAAGCCCATAAAGGTCAGAATTTTGTAGCGAATTTTGCAAATCATATGGTAGTTTTGCAATGACAAAAATAAAACAAAGTATAACGGTACTAGTCGCAGCTACAATCTGTAAAATAACATCAATGCTGGTCGATTTTCGGTACCAAAATAAAATTAGGATAGGCGCGAGCACAAGTAACACAATCTGCACGACACTATAAGTTGGGAAATCAGTAGTGATGATAGAGTTGATAATTTGCGTTAAATCTTGCGCTGCCAAACGCGCTAGTACTTCACCGCCACATAAAGCAAGTAACATAAAAACAGCATTGCTGCGCAGAACAATAGGTGCAAGACCAAAAATAACGCCAATGATACCAAGTAGAACGGGAGCGCTCATAAGCATAAGCATAGCACTAGTTAACGTGTATGACTTCCCCTTCCTTTACGTTCAGCCTATCAAAAGTGCCTGATGGCACCTCAACTGCATAGTAACTGTTCTGGTTTGCGTGATATATTTCTGGGTAATCACCAGGTTGGGCATTGTGCTTTATGTATACAATGACTCCGTTCTGCTTAAGCCACGCGATATCAATCGAAAATCGCATTTGCACCATCCACATACGCCAATCACCATAGTTTTGAAAATCAAATAACATACCGCCGTTAGAGGGTATGTTATCTCGTTCGGATAGTCCTTTTGCACGCTTGGCGTCAGTATCAGCTAACTCTAACTTATAAGATTCACCACCAATAGTAACCGTTTTATAGGTAACGCTTTTTAGTTGTTTTTGAAATAGAAAAAACCCACCTACAAGCAGGATGATAATTGTTATAGAAGCAATAATATAAATAAGTGGGCTTTGTTGCTTACGCGCCGACGCGGTCTTTTTTGTTTCTTTGTTTTGCATTTCGTTCTACGTACTCAATTATTTTTGTTGCAACATCACGATTGGTGATTTTTTCGATACCAAAACCCGGACTTGAGTTAACTTCTAGCACGAGTGGGCCACGATCACTACGCATCATATCAACACCACAAATATGCAGACCCATTGCACGAGCCGCCTTTAGTGCTGTTTTTTCTTCTTCGTCTGTTAACTTAACCGTTTTGCCTTCGCCACCTTGGTGTAAATTTGAGCGGAAATCATCATCTAAACTTTGACGCTTATAGCTAGCTACAACGCGTGAGCCAACGACAAAGGCACGAATATCGGTACCAGCAGATTCTTTCACAAATTCCTGTACCAAAAAGTTCACGCCCTCTACATAAAATGCTTGCATCACCGCCTGGGCTGCCTTTTTTGTTTCCGCTAGCACCACGCCGTTACCATGCGTACCACGAGCAACTTTTACAATCAGTGGCGCACCACCAGCTTTTTCAATCACGTCATCAAGGTCGGCGGTTTCACGGGCAAAAACAGTTTTTGGAATACCTACCCCAGCTTTGCCAAGTAACTGATAGGTACGTAATTTATCGCGTGAACGATTAATGGCAATGGAACTTGCGGTGGTGTACACGCCTTGCATTTCAAATTGGCGTACAACAGCAGTACCGTATTTTGTGTAACTTTGAGCAATGCGAGGAATAATTGCATCAAAACCAACGAGCGGTTCACCTTTATAGTGCACAACAGGGTTGTTTTTTTCTACCGTAATATAGCATTTGGCATAGTTAATAATACGCACCTTATGGCCACGTTCTTTTGCCACTTGTTTTAGACGCTGTGTTGAGTAATTCTTTGCACCTTTAGATAAAATCGCTATTTTCATACGTTCCTCACTTTTCCGCATACGAAGATAAAAACTTCGCAAGCTCCTTAGCCTTATCATCAGTAAATGCGCCTGATGCTAGTTGTGGACTGTTATTAACTTCAAGTACATACCATTCGCCACTTTCGGTGTCTTGCATTAAATCAACACCTGCTACTTCTCTATTGAGTAACATGGCAGCACGTACGGCTATAGCAATAACATCTGGATTAACTGTTTGTAGATCAATCATAGTGGCTTCGCCGCCCTGTGATGTATTCGACAAATGGGTATCTTTGCCACCTACACGCTTAAAAACGGTTTTTACCTTTTTATCAAAAACGATAAAACGATAATCGCCATTATTTGGAATAAATTTTTGGGCAACATAGTAAGCTTCGTCTGCCACTGCCTGCTTTACTACTTGGTCAAATTCAGACTTGTTGTGTACTAAATAGTTTGCAAGTCCTTTTTCAGCTGCTGTGTCTTTAAGAATAAACGGCAAACCGAGTGTATCAACAAACCTATCGTATTGGTTACCAAGTTTAGAATAATGTGCTATTAGACTTTCTGGAACAAGCACATCGTATCGTGCTAATCGAGCGTACTGAGACAATTTTGTTAATGCGTGATAATGCGCAATCTCTGAATCAATAAAATTAATGCCACACATCGCTGCGTATTCGGCAATTGCTACCGCGAATTCTGAACGTTTGAAATAGGTTTTGAAGTAAATGAGGTCTAAACCACCCAGTGGTTTATTGGTAGTGAGGTTAATGATTTCTATTCGCTTGTCTGTACCTAAATGAATCAGATAATCATCGTATGTGGCATAGCTAAATGTGGCATCATCTATTTGCTTATTTAAGTTTGATACCATTGCTTTAACAGATTCAGATGGCAGGCTGTTAAACACCAGTATTTGCTTTTTAGCATTGCTGACCAAAATATTATTTTGTGCAACGTTAACGACAAATCGGTTATGCAACGTCTTCTTACCTATTAAGATTGGATAACGGTTCTGAGATCTGTCTGCAAGCCGAAATTCTACTTTTATCTTTCGCTTACCAATTTTGCACGACAATTTTACCTTGTAGCGAAGTTCTTGATGCCCAAATGAGTTCTTAACTTTTGTAACCCCATACTCTTTGGTGCGAATAGTAGTGCCGGTAAAGAGCTGGTAGCCTGAGTCAAATAAGGTAAAAGAAAGCTCACCCGCTTGCTCAGAAATATTCGAAGCCCATACAGCAGAATAGTCAGCACCTGTATCAACTTTAGCAGGTACGTTTTCAATCCCTAAATCAGGGAACGATACATATTCTTTTGAGCCTATTGTATTTAGATTTTTCATTATATTTAGCCTCAGTATATCACCTGTTATTGGTTATCCACATTAGTAAAAAGAGCTGTGTCGGTGGGGTTAGTCGGGTCGAACCTTCCCGATAGCACAAAACGCAATTGATCAAGCCGTTGTTCTTCTGGAAGTTGCGCGACCTGGTTGAGCCATGTATATGCTTTTTTTGCACCCTCAAAGTATGAAATATCTCGCGTATCCATTGTTCCGCCTCGAGTTGTGCGTAAGCATTGTGTGTATGCTTCGGTCTTACATTTATCAATATTTGGCTCGTTTCCCTTTTCTATTGCATCAAGAGCCAACCTTCGCCATAAAATTTCGTATACGTGCCTAAAGTTTCTGGTTTCGCCATTTGCATCAAGACCCATCTGGAGGCCTAACGATAAGTAATATTGTTCACCAGCTATACGCTTTTCGCCAGTAATGACTTGTTCGAGCCCAGTAGCAAAACCTTCTTCAAAAGCAAGGCTACCTGGTGTCGGTGACTGCTTATGTGATTCAGATTGGCGACTAGCATTAAACGCTCGTAAGCCATGGCCAATTACTTCATGCACCATAATCGCGTTTAACCTGAGAGGTGTAAATGCATCGCGATTTCTTCCAATGCCAACTTCTTGTTCTGATGCATTAGCATCAGCAGCTCTGCCGTTATTTAGTGTCGCTTTCCAGCCATCCATCTGCATAAAATCAATAAATTTTTGGAAATACTCAACCGAATCTTCTGCGGGAATGTCACCAACGTCATCGCCAACAAGCTGACTTTCGATGTTGGGGAAGAGATTTGTTAGATCACCCCGTATGGTGCTGAGTGTTTCTTCCTTAAGCTCAAACGAAGCTGTCTTATCATATGCAACGTCGTTGGTTAAATCGAGCAGTTCGGCAGCAATTTGTGATTGTGGTGCAAGTTTTTGTGCTCGTACTCGTAAATTAGAAAGAATCTGGTTAAAAGCATTCTTTTCTGGCGTGCCAAAGATTTCTGATGATAGTTCTGCTGCCCGAGCCTCTGAGGTTACTTTTTTTACCCCGCTTAAGTTATGACTTCTAATCACTTCAAGATGTCGATACAACTCTGCGAGTTTTTTTGCAGCTTGTTCATAACGAAAGTCTGATACTACACCGCTATCAATGAGTGCAGCATTACCAAGTAAACGCAAATATACAGTCTCTGCTTCTTTAATTTTTGCTTCTACAAGATTAGGGTAGTTAATTTTAGGCTCTTCAAGGGTATCAGATGCTATGAACTCTGCCATCGCCACCTTACGGGCTTCGGCCGCTAATTCAGATAGACGTGCTGATTGTTCTCTTTCAGCTTCTGTCTCTCCTAATTTCAAGTCTTTTACACCGTACCATTCATTTGAAGGTATGCTTGAAAATGGCTGGCTTTTAAATTTGGACAACCATGTTTCGTCTTGAGTAAAAGTCGGCGTTTCAAGACTCGATTTCATGATATAAACATTAGCATATTTTTGCTAATTTTGCAATAGCATTATATCTGTTAGTTGTTTGCTTTGAGAACGCGTAGAAAAACAAAACCAATAACAAAAACGAGAACCGCTAAAATCATAACAATCATGGTTATAAAGCCATCTTGGTTTTGGCGTTTCATACTACCGAACGGCTCCAATTTTTTTCCGGGCAACAGCATCTACAAATTTCCAAAAGATTGCCTCTGAATGTTCATTAGTATCAACTTCTGGGTGGAACTGTGTGGCAATAATGCGCCTGGCCGGGTGATATAGAATTTCTATACCATCTTCGCTTTGCGCAAGTATGTGCAAACCAGTTTTTTCGATACTACTTGCAACCCATTGATGTTTTTCTTGTACAAATACAAATGGCTCACTGAGTAGTTTTTGTCCTTGATGGTTAAGTACTACTTTGTGCTGTTTATCGATAAATTCGGGCAATCGTATTAAACTACCGCCAAGCGCTACGGTGACCATTTGTAAGCCAAGGCAAATACCTAAAATTGGCTTATCGGTATTACGTATGAGGTCAAATTCGTGCCTATACCACGGGTACCCATCCTCGTGATGCGCAATAACTTCGTTTTGCATCCCACCAGAAAGAATAATCATATCAGCATCGCCCGGGTCTAATACCGTAAATGGCGTGTAGGTTACTGTCTCGTATTCGTGGTCGGCAAGCCTATCACAAATTTTGGATAGGTGCCGGCTACCGTTGTCTACAACAAAGAATTTCATGTGTGTGTTATTAACCTGCGTTTTTGTTTTAAACGCTTATGTCTATTGTAGCACTGGGTGCAAGCCTAGTTAAATAAGCCTTTTTTACCTGGCTCTTTTTGGAATTCTTCTAGTAGTTCTTTTTGGCGCTTGCTGAGCTTAGTTGGCGTTGCAACGTCTAGCGTGACGATGTGCGCACCACGGCTTTCACCTTTAAGGTGTGGCACACCATGGCCAGACAGTTTAAAGTCGCTACCACTTTGCGTACCAGCAGGTACTTTTATCGTAATAATGCCATCTACCGTATCTACTTTTAGTTCACCACCAAGTGCGGCGGTTACCATATCGACAGATTCGTGGCTCAGAATTAAATCACCTTCGCGCGTGAACTTTTTGTGCGATTTCACCCGTACGTGTACATATAAATCACCCTTAGGGCCATTTAGAATTGCTTCGCCGTATTCACGCAAACGAATCGTTGCGCCATCATCAATACCTGCCGGGATCTTAAGCTCTACTTTTTGCTCTTTGCGCTTTACACCTTTACCACCACATACACTACAAGCTTTTTCGGGTTTTTTACCGCTTCCATGGCAGTCTGGACAGCGTTGTGCTTGCTGGATGTTGCCTAAAATAGTACGGGTAACGGTAACAACTTGGCCACTACCCTTACAGGTTGGACAAGTTACGAGTTCGTGACCTGGTTCTGCTCCATTACCTTTACAGTGTTCACATTCGGCTTCTACGTTAAGTTTTAGCGTTTTTTCTACGCCAAAAACGGCTTCTTCGAATGTTAAATCAATAATAGTTTCGATATCACGGCCACGGCGAGCTTGTTGGCGTTGTTGACCACCGCCAAAAAAACTACCAAACATGTCACCTAAATCACCAAAATCAAAGTTAATGTTTTGACCATTAAAATTAAAGCCCTGGCCGTTAAAGTCGTAGGCTCCGCCACCATAGCCCGGGCCACCACTATTACCGCCAACACCCGCGTGACCAAATTGATCGTAGCGTTTGCGTTTTTCGGTATCTTTTAAGACTTCATATGCCTCGTTGATTTCTTTGAACTTGGTTTCGTCACCGCCTTCTTTATCGGGGTGATGGAGCACAGCTAATCGGCGGAACGCTTTTTTAATTTCGTCCGCCGATGCGTCTTTGGAGACGCCAAGTACTTCGTAATAGTCACGCTTACTCATTTATCTTCCTTAGTTTTGGGAAAATGACTTCTTTGAGGAAGTCATTTTCTTTAGGTGGTATTGGTTTTTCGAATATTGACTCGTCTGGCAACAGGTAATAGGTTGCTCCGTTACTTTGGAATTCCCAAAAAATAATTGGGCTATCCTCAAAAGTATTCGTTGACACCTCTATATCGGTATGGAATTTTCCTTTCAGAAAATCACTTGCATCAGACGAATGGTGAAGCATGATTACTACTTTTCTTTCTTGTCGGAGTCTTTTTCGTCGACAACTTCGCCTTCTACAGGGCCGTCTTCTTTTTTGGCTTCGTCTGCCTTTGCTTCGCCAGCATCTGCTGACTCGTACAATTTAGCGCCGATAGGCATGATTTTATCGGTTAGTTCTTTACCAGCTTTTTCAAGCTCTTCTTTATCAGTACTTTCAACCTTGCCCTGCGCCTCTTTAATGGCTTCTTCTAGGGTCTTTTTGTCATCTTCGGTAATCTTATCGCCATTATCGTCTTTAAGCTTCTGGGCTTGGTAAATTGCGTTTTCTAGCTGGTTACGGGCATCGACGGCTTCGCGCTTCTTCTTATCGGCTTCTGCATTAGCTTCGGCTTCTTTTTGCGCCTTTTCAACATCTTCTTTGCTTAGGTTACCGCTGTTCTGAATAGTAATACTTTGCTCTTTGCCAGTGCCTTTATCTTTTGCAGTAACGTTTAGAATACCGTTTGCATCGATATTAAAGGTAACTTCGATTTGTGGAATACCACGCGGCGCAGGAGCAATACCATCTAAGATAAAGCGGCCAAGGCTCTTGTTATCGTTCGCCATTTCGCGTTCGCCCTGCAAAACGTGAATTTCAACTTGTGGCTGATTATCTGCAGCAGTACTAAAGGTTTCGCTCTTGCTGGTTGGGATAGTTGTATTACGCTCGATAAGTTTAGTGCTTACGCCACCCATGGTTTCGATACCAAGGCTTAATGGGGTGACGTCTAGTAACAACACGTCTTTCACGTCACCAGCGAGCACACCACCCTGGATAGCTGCGCCCACGGCAACAACTTCGTCTGGGTTTACACCCTTCATTGGTTCTTGGCCAAATATTTGCTTAACTTTTTCTTGCACGCTAGGCATACGAGTCATACCACCAACCAAAATCACGGCGTTAATGTCGCTTGCCTTAAGGCCAGCGTCTTTAAGTGCCTTTTCACATGGTTCTGCAGTGCGATCAACCAAATCACCAACGAGGCTTTCTAGCTTCGCGCGGGTTAACTTAGTCTCAAAGTGAACTGGGCCATCTGCGGTTGCAGTCAAGAATGGTAGGTTAATGGTTACTTCGTTAGTAGTACTAAGTTCAATCTTGGCCTTTTCGGCTTCGTCACGCAAACGTTGCATAGCAGCTTTGTCATCAGTGATATCAATGCCGTTTTCTTTCTTAAATTCATCAAGTAGGTGGTTTACAATTGCACGGTCAAAGTCGGCACCACCAAGGTGTGTATCACCATTCGTACTCTTTACTTCGAACACGCCATCACCGAGCTCAAGGATAGATACGTCAAATGTACCACCACCAAGGTCGTATACGGCGATTTTTTCGTCTTTACCACCCTTATCTAGACCGTAGGCTAGTGCTGCAGCAGTTGGTTCGTTAATAATGCGCTTAACTTCTAGGCCAGCAATTTTACCGGCATCTTTGGTTGCTTGGCGCTGTGCGTCATCAAAATATGCAGGCACGGTAATAACAGCCTCGCTAATACTTTGACCCAAAAAGGCTTCGGCATCTGCTTTAAGCTTGCTAAGCACCATTGCACTCAGCTCTTCGGGGCTGTAGCTTTTATCACCCATGACAACCTTAACGCTGTCGCCAGATTTCTCCATCTTGTAGCCCATAAGCTTAATATCGCGCTGAACTTCTTTATCTTCCCAGCGACGACCAATAAGACGCTTCATTTCGTAAACGGTCTTTTCTGGATTTGTCACAGATTGGCGTCGGGCTAATTGGCCAACTAAGCGTTCGCCACCTTTATTAACTGCAACCACGCTAGGTGTGGTGCGATTACCTTCTGTATTTGCAATAATTTCTGGTTTGCCACCTTCCATTACTGCCATTGCACTGTTAGTTGTACCTAAGTCGATTCCTAAAATTTTACCCATAATTATTGTCCTTTCTTGTACGTTCTTCCTAATCTATTAGTTCTTGCTATGCCTTGGATAATTCTGAGCTCTCTGATTTCACGTTCGATTACCGCAAGTTCTTCGAGCCGCTCAGATGTCTGCTGAATGATATCTTCGAGCTCATCGTCAGGGATGGTTTCCATCCTTTGTCTCATGTATTCGAACCGCCACATTTCGAGAAATCCTTGACGTTCTGCAGTAGTTGGTAGCCTATCAAGCTTATTTTGCTCTTTAATCTCATCGTCTGTTGGAACTCCAGGAAATGTCTCTGGATTCGAATGAAAAAGTGCTTTAAACGTATCAGTTGCAGTTGTTATGCTATCTCTTGCCTCTGCATAAATGCGGTCAATATCTTCTTCAGATATTTCTTCTGCCAAAGCTAAGCCGTATAACTCTCCGATAAGGTCACCCTTTTCATCGTCAGAAGTCGATGTGTCACCAAGTACGGTATCGAATGCATTGAATAATGCTTGTTCTTTTTCTACATCTGTTTCTGGTGCAGATTCAAAGTAGATTTCGCTCATTACACATTCCCTCGCACTACTTGGACCATTGCCGGACGGATAATAGTGTCATCAAACTGGTAGCCTGTCTGTAAAACTGCGGCTATCACCTCTGTGTCACCATCACCTTCGCCCATACTGA
>CAZMHJ010000036.1:0-8225 GCA_964566075.1 uncultured Candidatus Saccharibacteria bacterium
ATACCTGACAGTTCGGTGGTAGCAACTGATATATCACCTGATGCCCTTGCAGTAGCAAAAAACAATGCCAAGCACCTTGGAGCACAAATTATTTTTAAAGAGTCAGACATGTTTAATGCTATTTCGGTTCGTTCGTTCGATATCGTGTGCGCTAATCTGCCATACGTACCAGATAGTCTGGTAACCTCTAAAGAGATCACTATAGAGCCAGAGCTTGCACTGTTTTCAGGCGCTGATGGGCTAGACCATTATCGCCGGCTTTTTATCGAGGCTGCTGAGCTCGCAGATCCACCCCGGTATATTGTTACCGAAGCATTAGAAAGCCAGCACAAGGCTCTAAAAAAACTGGCAGCTCTTGCGGGCTACCAGTTGCTACGCACCGATATATTGGTGCAGTTATTTATACGAAATTAGTTATTAGTATTTGGGGCGGTTTCGAGCGTTACCTTTGTGGTTGAGGTCTTACCATCGCGTACATAGGTAATTTCGAGCGTATCGCCTACTTTGTACTTGCTGAGCCGTTGTGCAAGCGGGTTATCAGCGTCAATTGCTTCACCATTTACTTTCGTAATGATGTCACCTTCTTTGAGGCCGGCTTTATCGGCTGGGCTACCGTTAATAACGGCTTGTGTTGCATTGGTGGCTTTAAGCCATGCACCCGTGTCGGTACTTAAATCGAATTGTTGTTTGATAGCTGGCGTGAGCACCACATAGCGTACACCCATGTAAGGGACTTCTAATTTACCCTTTTCCAGGATGCTACTAATTTGTGATTTCACATCGTTAACAGGTATTGAGAAGCCTATATTTTGAGCATTGCCAGCTACAGCAGTATTAATGCCGATGACTTCGCTGTTCATGTTGACGAGTGGACCACCAGAGTTACCTGGATTAATAGCGGCATCGGTTTGAAACAAATTACTGAGTGTTTCGGTAGAAGTAGAACCATCACCTGCTGTAATTGGGCGACCTAGGCCAGAGATAATACCGCTGGTTACGGTGTTTTCAAATTCACCCAATGCGTAGCCGATTGCAACAACTGCATCACCAACTTGCATCTTGCTTGAATCACCAATCTTTGCCGGTTTAAGGTTTTTTGCACCGTTGATTTTGACAAAGGCTACGTCAACGTTACTGCGTGGATCGCGAGCGACCACTTTAACATCATCATATTTTGTACCATCGCTCGTCGTAATACTCACACTGGTAGTCCCATCAGGGATAACGTGCTTGTTGGTTACTACCATGCCATCACTCGAGATAATAATGCCAGTACCAGCGCTTTCGCTCGTACCCGCGCCTTGCCCGCCAAATAACTGCTGCAATGTCGAAGCTTGGGACTGGCTTTTTACCGTGATTGAGACAACGCTTGGGCTCACTTCTTTAGCGATGCTCGCAATTAAATCACTCTGGCTCGAAACAATCTTTTGTTGTGCTGCCGTGCTATCAAGTGATGTGAGACGTGGTGAATAGTATTTAGCACCAATAAAGCCACCAATGCCACCTGCAACAAGCGCGACAATTATTATGATAAGTGTTGTGCTGTTAAAAATATTTTTCGCTGTCTTTGAAACTGATTTAGATGATTTTGTAGCAGTATCTGCCATAGTTACCCCTGCAAATTAATTAGACTTTAAAACGTATCTATACAGTTTTATCTTGCCAGTCTGAGAAAACGATGATAATCAGCAACAATAAGCCCATTACACCGATTAACTGACGTTTTATAATTGCTTTTAATTTTTCTTTCTTATCTAGGTAATACAATGTAGCGAGGCCGTATCCTAAAATCGTTAAAATGAGTGCTATTTGGGGCAAGAACAAATATTGGATAACCCAGTGCCCAAGTACCCACGCCATACAAGCACCAAACCAAGCCCAAATATGCACCATAGAACGCGTCATTGGCTCGTCAAAAGCACCCAAGAAGTGCCGTGCAGACGCGTAACAAATAAGCCAAACCGCCAAAATACCAACGAGTAACGAGCTTTCAGGGAACGCGCGGTAAAACGCAACGAGCGTTACAGCCTGAGCAATAAGTGCCTGTGTCATAACAGCTACGGGGTTAGATTTTGGCTTAAGCCAAACGAGCCAAACGATATAGGCTATCGTCCAAAAGATTTGGGTTGCAAAGGTGGTGGTACCACTCATAAATGCTACTACTGACAAACCAACAAAGATATCAACTAAATTGCTACGTACGTTTGGTATCCAGTACCGTGGTCGGACCGCAACCGTTCGCCACTTAGCAAGTAATACTACCGCTACTGCAATCCATTCAAACCCGAGTCTTACAAAAAATAGGATGGCGATTGGCAATAACGCATTAAATAGAATATGCAAAACAGATGAAAATCCAGCAGTTGGTCGAAGTTTATATGCAAGCTTTTTCATAGTTTAGCCTTGTGGGCCTATTATGATTATAAAGTCTGCGGTGTATTGTGTCAGGTCTATTCCGTCAACTGACGTAACGGCTGTTGTATTTAGACGTTGCTCTAGGTAATGTTTCGTGTATTTCTTCTGCCCCTTAGTGAGGTCGATGAGTGTGGTTTCGGTTGCATTTTTATTAGCAGCATCGGCAACCTGAATCACATTGTAGCCATAACTTTTAAGTTCATCTGCACGCTTTTGAGCTGCACCCGACTTGGTACTGCCGTTAAGAATAATAATGCTTGCATTTTCCTTTATTAAGAAGCCGTCTTTTAGCTGACTTCGTACAAAAGCTTGAACTTCAGCGTAATTATCGATACCTGCTTTTGGATATACAACAGATTGGTCCCCTACCATACCGGTAGTTACAACAGCAGTACCAGGCATTGCAAGGTCAACATTTGTTACAGCAGAATTATTTAGATTTTTTGCTACATCATAGATACGCATAATGTCATTAATACTAAAATCGGTACGAACACGATTACCGAGCGTATCGAGGAGTGAAGTTACCTTAGCAGGATTACTAAATGTCCCTAGGGACAAGACTTTGTCTTTTATACCTAAAATTACTTTTTGTTGGTGTTCACCTCGACCAAAGTCTCCACGAGGGTCACCGTGGCGTGAACGTGCATACGCAAGTGCCATCGGACCATTCAAGTGTGAAGTTCCAGCAGGCAATGTTAGCTGGCCATACTTTATACCAAAATCAGCATACGTTGGATCGCTATAGGCTTCGTCGAGTGTTACATCTATGCCACCAACGGTATTAACAACGTCCTGAAAGGCAGTAAAGTCGATGAGCGCATAGTAATGAACCGGCACACCCATGTATTGTGTAACTACTTTTTTAAGCGTATCTATACCTGCCGCCTCGGCGCCGTCTTTATCTTTTGGATTCTTATATAAGTACTGTTGTTTTGCGCTGGTATAGACTGCATTAATTTTCATTGGCCACAGACCAGCCGGCTTAACCCATAGGTCACGTGGGATACTAAGCATCGTAGCGGTGTTGTTAACAGGGTCAAGACTAGCAATCATAATACTATCGGTTAAATCACCACCGTCTTTTTCGGCACTACCACCCTTACCAGTAAGCAACACATTAACGCGCCCATCGCCTTCGCCCTTAAGCTGATATGGGTCAACGTTTTTATTGAGCGCAACGGCACTTCCACCACCTTGCAGTACTTTATGTGCATTCCACCATGCTTTGCCAAATACAAAACCCGTTACACCTAAAACAAGAATAAATAGAATAAGTGTTGCTTTTGCAAAGGTTTTTAAACCAAAGCGTCGCTTTTTCTTGTGTGCGCCAATTGATTTTGCAGAAGTAGCATTACGACGCCTAAGTAGCGCCTCTTCATTGACGTTTGAATACGCCCCACTCGTACTGAGCTTTGGCGTTGACTGAGGGTGAAATCCGTCTGATTTAGAAAAGTCGTCCATTCGGCCTTGTCGAGGTCGCATGAACGTATCATCACTTGTTTTACTGGGATTTGGCTGAATCTTAGGTTTGCGAGGACCCGACGACAAAAAGCCGTCAATCGCATTATTTTTTTTGGGCGGTTTAATATCAAAACTATTCATTACAAAAAATAAGGCCTACGAAATAGGCACTCATTAGTATAACAAAATGCGCGCAAAAAATCTGCTTTTGCTTTACAATAGAGCAAAGAATTTTATGCCACCACAAACACCCCCAACTACACCACACATTGCACCACAGCAACCTCCTCAACCAATTGTTTCCGAAGAACCAAAGAAGAGTGGCGACGGTATCAAGAACGTCATATATACCATTTTGCTTTTCATAATGGCGCCTCTGTTTGCCTTAATGATGATCTTGTTTGTGTTCCAGAGCTATGTGGTTGACGGATCAAGTATGGAGCCAACACTCCAGAATGGTAATCGTGTTTTTATTTTAAAGTTACCTAAAACCATTGATAGTCTCAGGGGAAAAACATATATACCCGATCGACACGAGATTATTGTCTTTAAGAAACCAAGTGATCCCGACACACAACTCATTAAGCGTGTTATTGGTTTACCTGGCGATCATGTTGTCGTTAATAATGGCAAGATTACTATTTATAACGCCGATCATCCGGAAGGATTCGATCCTGATGCAAACACTGCATATGGTCCGACACTTGACCCTACCAGTGGCAATGTTGATATTGTAGTTGGCGATAATGAGTTATTCGTCTGTGGCGATAATAGAGCCCCGGGTGGTTCGCTCGATTCTCGTAGTGGCCTAGGCTTAGTCCCAGTGTCAAATATAGTGGGACGTTTGTGGATACGATACTTCCCACTTAGTGAATTCAAAGTATATGCACAAACACCCGAAATTATTCGACTAGCCGCGCACACATATATAACGACTATCTAAGTAATCGTTAACTACTTATATTATTTTACGACTCAAGTATCTGCTTTGAGATTCGCTGTAGTTCATCATCTGATGAATAATTAATAACTAGTTTACCTTTGCCCTTAGCGGATTGCTGAATAGTGACCTTGGAGCCTAGTTGCTTTTCAAGTTTTTTTGTAAGTACTGTGTTGGTTGGCTTTTTTGTACTCACTACATTTTTTTCAACTTGATTGCCTTTTTTTGTATGTACTACAAATTGTTCGGCCTGTCGTACACTCCAGCCTTTGGAAACTATCTGTGCAAATAATGTTTTTTGCGCACTGGGATATTTTTGTAAGCTGAGTAACGCCCTGGCATGACCCTCACTAATTGTGCCTATCCTGAGGGACTCCTGCATCTCTGGTGGTAAGCTCAGCAAACGAACGCTGTTAACAACTGTCGTATATGCCTTACCAAGCCTACGGGCGATGTCCTCGTAACTTTGATTATAGTCAGTATGTAAACGATAAATAGTGTGCGATTGCTCTATCGGCGTAAGGTCTGCTCGCTGCACGTTTTCAAGCAGTGCAAGTTCTAATTGTTGGTGTTCATCGGCACTACGGACTATTGCAGGTACCTCTGTTAAACCGGCAATTTTCGCTGCACGATAGCGTCTTTCGCCAGCAATAATTGAATACATATTTGGTTCAACTTGTACTACAACCAACGGTTGTAAAATACCATGCTCACGAATTGAATGTGCTAATTGATCGAGTGCAGATTCGTCAAAATACTGACGTGGTTGGTCTTGTTTAGGCACAACAACGTCGAGTGCTAGCTTGTGTACTTTCTCGCCTGCTGATGCCGCAACGTTAGTAACATTGACACCTACTGGTACTAGCGCATCAAAACCCTTACCTAGTCCTTTATTTGTTTTCGCCATGAATTCGCTCCCTTATTTCTTTTGCGAGTGCTTTATAGGCACGAGCGCCTTTTGACCATTTATCGTATTGCATGATTGATTTTCCATGACTTGGGGCTTCTGCCAGACGTACATTACGAGGTATAACCGTGTTAAAGACTAAGTCGCCAAATACACGTGTTATCTCGGCTTTAACTTGTTCGCTTAGGCTCGTACGGCCATCATACATTGTCATGACAACTCCTAAAATCTGAAGTGTTGGGTTGAGACCCTGCTGGACTCGTTGGATAACTTGAATAAGCTGGCTTAAACCTTCCATTGCATAATACTCAGTTTGAACCGGTATTAGTACATCGCTTGATGCTGTCAGTGCATTTACGGTAAGTAACCCTAAGCTTGGCGGGCAGTCTATAAGTACGTAGTCATACTGATGTGAAGCTGCTGCAGTATGAATAAAATTACGGAGCTTGGTTTCGCGCTTTTCTACCCCTGCAAGCTGTACCTCAACCCCCGCTAAGTCAGCATTGGTTGGTATTAGTGTCACCCCTGGTGTATCCGTTTGCATTGCTACAGTTTCAAAAGCAGCATCACCTACTAATGCTTGGTACGACGTACCTTCGAGCGATAGTTTATCAACCCCTAACCCGCTGGTGGCATTTCCTTGGGGATCTAAATCAATTAATAATACTGAGGCACCACCCTTACCAAGGTATGCTGCAACATTAACGGCGGTGGTTGTTTTACCAACACCACCCTTTTGGTTTAAGACTGCAATAACGCGTTGCATGCTTTTTTCTTTTTCCTCGTATTACCTACAGATTACCACTTATAAAGCTAAAGGTAAATGATGCTGCTATTGTACCTTGCGATATGACATTGAGCTACCTTGATAAACTGTGACACTCTGACCTGCTGTGCCCGTATTTTGAGCAAATTGGAATTGCAAATTGCCCGCTGTTCCTGCGGTTCGAATATATCCACTTAATCGAATATTACCCCTATAGCCAGCCGTGCTAGCTAGGGTACACGTTTGGCCACTGGCTGTTATATTGCATACTGTGCTCACAGTAGCAGAAGTATCTGCGGTGGTTGAAATCGCAACTGTTGATCCTGCAGGAACGGTAAATGTGTATTTAAAGTCAGCAGCGGCACTGGTAGACGAGAAGTTAATTACAGCATCTATGTTGTATGAACTATTAGCCGCCAGTGCTAATACTAGCGTATTATCATTTTGGAACGTTGCGTTATTGGTTACGGTTTGGTCAGCAGTTTTCGTGATTGTAGTTTCACTTATACAGTTCTTCCATGTATTCTCTTCGTAACATTTAAATCTGTTGTTTGCCGAATTGTAATACATGCCGCCATTCGTACCGGTTGGGTCACCGGTTGTATTCTTTGTATCGAGTACAAGAAGTGTTGCGTTTGCATCTGCTGCCGCGCCACCAATCTGTACGATGCCACCAGAAGTATCAACGTTAAAGAACTGTGTGCCGCCCGCATTCTTAATATTAAGTGCAGCCGTATCTGTTAGTTGCATAGCCAGCGCACCACTATTAAGTACGCTAAAGACCGGTGTTCCACCTTTTTGTAACGTCATGATATTTGCTGTCGCTCCAGTCTTATTAATAAAGATACTTGGTTGCGTTGTACTACCATCTGCCTGGGCGGCGCTCGGCGCTACAAGCATAATCGTACCATTGACGTCAGGTAGGTTAATCGTTCGGCTTGCACTTAGCGTATTTGTACCAAGAACAGCTGTAAATCCATTTGAAGCTGTAGCGTCATTAAAGGCTATAGTGCCTGCAGTTGGAGAAGCTGTATCAGTTCCAAGAATTACATTACCTGCAAATGTCTGCTGTGCTGTGTAGCTCTGAGCTAAGTTCAATAACCCAACGTTTGTTGAAAGCCGTGCGTCTGCTACGGTGCCGCTACTGATGTTGGTTGCATTTAGGTTGGTTACTGCTGCGCCACTTATGGCTGGGAGCGCTCCCGATAGATTTGCAGACGTTAGGCTGGTAAGCGCACTTGCATTGAGTGCGGGTAAAGCGCCAGTACCTGAAAGCTGTACGAGTTGATTGGCACCATTAAAGGTGTTACTCATAAGCGTTACAGTAGCCGGTAGTTGTCCAGTACCAATGGTTCCGCTACTTATATTAGATGCGTTTAGATTTGTGAGTGCTGCACCGCTAATGGCTGGCAATGCACCCGTTAGGTTACCTGAGCTAAGACTGGTTAATGCACTACCGTTCAGTATCGGCAACTTACCCGTCGCATCAAGTTGTACTAATTGGCTGTTGCCGTTGAAGGTATTACCAAGAAGGGTGACGTTTGTACTTAAGCGAGCATCTGCTACCGTACCACTACTGATGTTTGAGCCATTCAAAGTCGTCAGTGCCGAACCGTTGAGTGCCGGTAATGTACCGGTGCCACTTAACTGTACTAATTGGTTATTACCATTAAACGTATTGCCAAGTAACGTGACGTTGGTTGAAAGTCGTGCATCTGCGACTGTGCCACTCG
>CAZMHJ010000037.1:0-7146 GCA_964566075.1 uncultured Candidatus Saccharibacteria bacterium
TCTGGAGCCGATAAGCGGATTCGAACCGCTGACCTACGCTTTACGAAAGCGCCGCTCTACCAGCTGAGCTATATCGGCAAAAGCATCTCTGGCTCGGTATATCATACCAAACTACCCCTGTTTTTGGTAGCGTTATTTTGAGCTGTTCTTACTATGCAATTAAAAAAACACCCTTTGGGGTGTTTTTAATTGCATCTTGGCGGGCCCGACCGGATTCGAACCGGCGATCTCCTCCGTGACAGGGAGGCATGTTAGGCCTCTACACCACGAGCCCGTATCATAGAAGCAATCGCTATCTTATCAGAGAAGAG
This sequence comes from uncultured Candidatus Saccharibacteria bacterium, assembly GCA_964566075.1. GTDB lineage: Bacteria > Patescibacteriota > Saccharimonadia > Saccharimonadales > CAIOMD01 > CAZMHJ01. The sequence continues at coordinate 312 of CAZMHJ010000037.1, forward strand.
GCTGTTTTGCAACGCTCTTACTGCTGTTGTACACGAATAAAGGTATGTGCTTTTTGCTTATCGCGATAGTCGTTTAAAAAGTTGTTAATATCCTGATAACTGAAGAATATGCGGGCTGCTTTTATCTTGTCATCCTGTATGCCAAGGTTCTTTACGATTTCAAGACCATAGCCAATGTTAATAATTTCTGAGGTCTGTCCTGGTTGTAACTTATACAGTGCATTGATGGTTTCGACAGGAATATTACGATCAGTTTTGCTAACCAAAAACCCTAATTGTCCACCATTATCTTTAGTTGCAGTGTCATCTGAATACTTCTTGGCAACAGCACCAAAATCGGTACCACCTTTAATTTCTGCTAATGCTGTTTGAGCCCGAGCTTTCGTACCAGTATCAAGTGCTTGTAGTACCTTGTTTGTGAGCAGCTCTTGACGGATGCTACGACGAAAATCCGACACCGTCCAGCCCCAGTAGTCTTTGAGCACGTCTTCGAACACTTTATTGTCTGTGCCAAGTCGGCTCTGGTCTCGTAAAAGATCAATCTGCGCATCAACTTCTTGTTCTGATACCGTGACATTCTTCTCTTTTGCTATTTTTTGGATATACGCAAAATTAACGACTTTATCGAGGGATTTTTTACGCTGGTCCGCAAGCTGTGCTTTACCAGCATCAGACTTAAAATCGATTTCTTGCTGTGTTTCAAAGTAATGGATATAGTGTCTTAGCTCAAACAAATAGCTTTCGTAACTGACAAAACGACCACCGACACGAGCGACTGGTAACGGAACTACTTTAGTCACCTGATATACAAAGTTCGATGTTGATTGAAACTTATAGAGGCTGAGTAGCACATAGCTACTAAAAACGATGAATACCGTCGTAAGAATAATTACGGTTGTGATAACAATCTTGTGGCGTGAGTGTCGAAGCGGATAGATATATTTGCGGGCGCCACTTAAAACTTCTTCACGGTGTTGTATGACAGTTTCGTTGGTAATACGGGGTATACCGGCATCTGCCGCTGGTGTACTTACTTCTTTTTTACGTTTAATACGTGGCGTTAAAAACCGCCGAGGACGTTTTTGTTCTGGTATAGAGTTAGGTTCTTTTTTAGCCATGTATACTTATTGATCGTTCCCTACTGGCGCACTCGCAGTGATTCCAAGCTCCCGTAGGATTTGAGACATTCGTTTTTGAATATGTTTTGGGTGGTGGACGTCGTGGATAACAAGTTCGCCAACATATGTCTGTATTACTATTGTACCAAATCCAAGTAATGTTTCTTGAAAACCGCTCACTTCATAGGCGATTGTCTGGATTTTATCGAGCCCAATATCAATGACGCTGCGCTTCCATAAGCCTTTTTGGCTTACTTGAATAAACCGCTGGTTGGTTACCACATAGACACTAAAGTTCCAGCCAATCCAACTATAAAACATAACAATGAAACCTAAGAATAAGCCAAGAGCAAGGCAGCCGAAGAAAAATGGGATAGTCGGAGCATTATTAGGTCTTAAAAACGTAAGACCACCAACGTATAAAACTGGCAGAAGAAGCACAACTGAGGCAACTACAATGGCTTTACGCATCACAATTGGGTGTTTTCTAAAGACGAATAGTACTTCTTCGTCATCAAATTGGTCTTTAAAATATTTGTATGCCATAACCTTAGTGGTTATTGTACGCGCCTTTAAGCGTTTCGTGAACATGTAACAGTGGTATACTAGTGTGGAGTTTGGTCCGGTAGTTCAATGGATAGAACACCACCGTCCTAAGGTGGGTGTTGGGTGAAATCTACCTGTGGTAGATTGCAAGGCAAACTTCCGGAGCAAGCTTGCTTGCTACAGTGAAGTTGCGGGCCCGCCAAAGGTGGGTCGATTCAGAATCGAACCCCTGTAGTACAATGTAATTCGTGGTCCGGTAGTTCAATGGATAGAACACCACCGTCCTAAGGTGGGTGTTGGGGGTTCGATTCCCTCCCGGGCCACCAAAGTAAAACCGACCCTTTCGGGCCGGTTCTTTTTATTCTTTTGGAACTTTACCAAGCACGGTTGTTTCGTGCGGTAAATTGTAATCGTACAGATCGTTTTTATTAAACCAAAGTTCTATTTCTTTAGCTGCTTCTTCTGGATTACCAGATGCATGAATAATATTTGGTAATGTACCACCCCTGTTATTTGTATACCCACGTGTTACATGCGTATAGTCACCTCGGATTGTACCTGGCGCTGAATCTTTTGGGTCAGTCGTGCCAACCATTTTACGAACATGTGCAACCGCCTCAACGCCTTCAAGCACCACTGCAACTACGGGTGCTTCGGTCATTTGCGATAGTGTGATGTTATAAATATCTTCACCCCATCGACTAATAAGTTGGCTGATGCCTTCGTAATGTGCGTGAAAGTGCTCTTTTGTCGGTGAAATCATCTTCATACCAACAATTTTTAGTCCGGCTCGCTCAAAACGACTTAAAACATCACCAACGATAGCACGTTGGACGGCATCCGGCTTTAATACAATTAACGTTCGTTCCATAATAATTAATCCTTTAGTTTCTATACTGTAATGATACCAGTTACAAGCAGGATTGCTAAGAGGATACCGCTGGCAATGCGATACCAACCAAAATCCTGTAACCCACGTTTACCAAGCCACTTGATTAAAAAGCCGATGGCAAGCATGCCCGATGCAAACGCTACTAAATTTCCAACGATAAACTGACCGGTGTTTTGCTGTATGAACAGTTTGCCAGATTCAGATGCTAATACCTTAAGGCTTCCACCTGCAAGTACCGGTATTGCCAACATAAAACTAAATTCTGCTGCCCGTGCTGCGCTCAGGTTGAGTCGTAACCCTGTTAGGATAGTGATTCCAGAGCGTGATGTGCCAGGTATCAGTGCAACGGTCTGAGCTAAGCCGATTTTAATCGCCGTGGGCCACGAAATTGATTGCTCTAACTCCCTATCATCTGCGTCTTTATTGGGTTTACCAATCAGCACCATCAAGATACCAACACTAATGAGCATAAAAATAACAACCCATATCATCGTGTTAAGCCTTTCAATTTGGCTGCTCAGCGTAAAACCAATGATTACTGCTGGCACGGTTGCCACAATAAGCTGGCCAGCTAATGTCCAGTCTCTACCCGCAAATACTCTTTTTATTAAATCCCAGACTCTTTTACGATAAAAAATTAGTAGTGCCGCGAGCGTACCAAAATTAAGCATGGTGTCAAAGGTAAAGGCATCTTTCATACCAAGCAATTGACTCGCTATTACTAAATGTCCCGAACTTGAAACTGGTATAAATTCAGTTAAACCCTGTACTAAGCCTAGTATTATGGCATCAATGTAACTCATTTCATTAATGGTAGCAGAAGTATAAGCAGAATAATATTGTGCAATTTATGTACTCAGTACTACCCCTGTAAAATTTACAAGGTTGCAAAAAATCTGTTGTTTTTTGTGTAGTATTTACAGAGGTAAGGTCGTACAATAATAGCGTGAAAGCAGCCCAAGCAATCAGTGAATACCTTGATTATCTCGCGATTGAGCAGAACCGTTCGAAGCGAACGATTGCTAACTATAATCACTATCTTACCCGCCTGCTTGATTACGCAGGTGACATTACCGTTGCTGATATAACCCCTGAATTAGTACGTAAATGGCGTTTATGGCTCCATGAACTTGGATCAGACCGTTCTGACGAACTTAGCAAGGCGACTCAAAATTATCATCTTATTGCGTTACGTAGTTTTTTGAAATTCTGCCATAAACGCAATATTCCTGCCCTTGCTTCAGATCAAATCGAACTAGCTCGAGTCAAACGGAGCCAGGTTACCTTTTTAGATTCAGACGAGCTACACAGGCTCATCGCTCAACCAAACACAACCGATGAAGCTGGGCTTCGTGATCGTGCTATCTTAGAGTTATTGTTTAGTGGTGGCTTACGCGTATCAGAACTTGTTGGTTTAGACCGCACGCACATAAACCTTGAGCGTCGTGAGTTTATGGTGCGTGGTAAGGGGCAAAAAGATCGTCCTATTTTCGTGAGCCAAGAAGCGGCAGATTGGTTAAAGTTGTACCTTGAAAAGCGGACCGATAACCTTCCTGCTCTATTTATTAGCTATAGTGGCCGTCATCAAGCGGCTACGACTGGTAATTACCGTCGTTTAACCCCACGCAGTGTACAGCGTATGATTTCTCGTTATGCCCGTCTTGCAGGCATTACAAAGCACGTCAGCCCCCACACAATGCGTCATAGCTTTGCAACTGACCTACTTATGAACGGTGCTGATTTACGCAGTGTACAGGCCATGCTCGGCCACAGTAATATTGCTACGACACAAATTTATACCCATGTTACCGATCCTCACCTTAAAAGTGTCCACGAACGATTTCACGGTAAAGGCGCTTAGTTATTATCTATTTACGCGTTACGGGCAAACCGTACCGCTTGCGGGCCCGGGTTGTGCATTCGTATTTGAATCAACTTTAAAGTTTTTACATAACGTATCAGCACTCGCCGAAAAGCCAGGCCTCCACGTTAATGAGTCGAGTGGTACTGATGCAGTTAATCGCTTAATTACGTCTTGCGCTCTTGCAGTCGCATCGATTGTTGCCTGTGCACCTACAAATTTTGCTTGCGAGCCACCACCGTTATTATTTGAAAAACCAGTCACCCGAACACTTGACTGATCACCATAGGTAGAAACTGCCATCCAACCCCTACCAGCTCCGTTTGACCAATTTCCACCTGGTAGCGTATTAAGTATTGCCTTACAGACCAGTGGGCTACCACTGCAGCTTGCATTGGCTATACCACCCTGCTGAGCAGCAGTTGCGCCACCACCACCAGCGGTTACCGGTACAAGAAACATTGTGGTTGAGCTTGCGAGCGTATTGTTAGCCAATACTACTTTTAGTACTGGTGCTTTCCCTGAGGTGATATCGGGTAATGAAGTACTGCTAGCATATTGCCCATTATTCGCTGCATTGATTGGGCTCCATTCAAAAACCAAACTTCCAATATTTGCGGCGCTCGTTGGTTCTACCATTGTTGACCATGGGCCATCCGTCGTGAGAGGATTTTTCACTAGCGCATCTGGGCTTAGATCCCATGTTAGACACGAAACTTGTATGCCCGATGTTGCGAAGGTTGGTTTTTGGCTCGTAACACTACTCGTTGGTTGCCCCGAACAATCAGACTTTGAATTAGTTGTAATCGTACCTGCTAAAATAGCAGCACGAACCTTATTTATACTGCTTTCGGCAGCGTATTGTGCTTGATTAGAAAGTGTTTTATCAAGTGTGGCCCGTTGGTCATTACGAACGAGTGTGGCAAAACCAACCGCAATTAAACTCACGATAATAACCATGAACATGGTAAACAGAATGGGGGCTGCGCCTGATTGATTTGTCTTGTACTTCATATATCTAACTCCCCACCTTACTTAATGCCGAACTACTATATTGTACTACTGCGCAAAAATCGGCGCCAAGTACTCGGACACGGCAATTACCGCCAATATCGTCATCTTCATACATGTCAACTTGGCCCATTCCAAACCGGGTGTCTAGCGTCCAAATACCGCTGGTATTATTGATATCAAACTTTGTCACAAATGCATTTAACGGCAGCATATGCTGAGCTGTTGCCGGATTAAATGCCTGTGTACAGCTAACGATTGTGTCGGTATATAATGAGCCACCACCAAGATCACTATACGTACTGATAACACTTGAACTACCTGTTGTTGATTCGGTCCAGGCAAAACGAGTTGTACCCGCACACCATACATTGTAGGTTTTACCAGATGCATTTACGGTTGCAGAAGTAATTTGCGTGCCGTATTCTACCGACTGTGTAAATAAAGCGTGGATTTGGCGTGATGCATCATTGAGTTTAGCTTTTGTGGCACCCTGTTGGTAGGTTCGCCCAAGTTGTATTACAACAACCATTGTTATCATCGTAATCATAGAAAATACCGACACCGCAATCAGTGTTTCAACTATCGTAAAGCCTCGTTGTTTAATACTATGTGCCATAGTACAACTCTACCTTTTCTTGTTCGTTACTTGTTAAGCTATCCCATGTAACAGTAATATCAAAAGTGTTGTACTTGGTTGCAGTATCAACATTAGACACATTGACTTTATACAGGCTATTTTTTTCGCACTCTGCTGCCTGATTCGGTGAATTTGAGTGAACGGCTAACACACCTGCTGCTTGATCGATACAAAAATTAGCACCTTGAACATCAGCCCGATTTGCGTCAGAAACGGTCGCATAACTTCGTAAAAAGGCAGCTTGTTCGTTTGCGTAGAGCTGAGCTTGATAACGTTCGGTATTCATCTGCATAGTGTTGCGTGAACGGCTTGCTATTGCAAAGACGCCACCAAGTGCGGAGGCTATTACTGCCATCGCGATTAGTACTTCTACGATGGTTTCACCACGTTGTTTCGATTGTTTTATCATGGACATGTCGTATCCTCTACGGTCGAAGATACCTGCAAGCCGCCTTGACCGCTAAATGTTAAACTACTCTTCTTTCCACCATTTGAAAAACAGTATTTGGCAGTGCTGAGTGGATTGTGACTAACATCCTGTAGCACAACATTTTGGACGCCAGACACAAAGTTACCACTACTGACGGTTGGCGCATAACCAGAATACAATATATATATTGTCGATGTAGGGGCTGGATTGTATAACTTAATACCCCATTTATAGTCCTTCACTTCATCGAGACCATCCACAGGTGACATTTTAGTGATTGCAGAAGCCAACGAAGTTGAGCTACCATCTGTCGCAAGTGTTTTTATGACAATTTTAT
>CAZMHJ010000038.1:0-5048 GCA_964566075.1 uncultured Candidatus Saccharibacteria bacterium
GACTTGAACTGGGGACACAAGGCTCTTCAGGCCTCTGCTCTACCAACTGAGCTAAGACGCCACATCTAAAACGGCTACACTATTGTACCCAACAGATACAAAATAAGCAAATAAGGGCTTGCATTAATTAGTTAAGTAACTTAATATATTTAACATGAGTCGACAAGAAAAGATTGCAGCGCTTATGGAAGCTTTCATGCAAATGAAGCGTTCTATGCATCGTCATATGGTTGAGGCTGATGCCAGCCCAATCACGCCAGCCCAGGTCGAAATACTTATACGTATTGCGCGTGGCGAGACAAAAGCTGCAAATCTTGCGACCGAAATGCACGCAACGCCTAGCGCAATCACACAGCATATTAATGCGTTAGAAGAACACGGTTTTGTTAAAAAAACTGGTTCTAAAAACGATAAGCGCCAAACCGATTTATCATTATCGGTTGCTGGCAAGCATGTGATTGAGCTTAAGCAGCAGTTAATGCAACAGCGTATTTCGGAACTTGTCGAAGTGCTAACAGACGAAGAACTCGATCAGTTCATCGCCATCAGCAGAAAAATAGCAAACAACAACTAAGGGGGATTATGCTACACACAATTTCAACCCGCCAAAAAGTCTTTGTCATGATTGCGGTTATGACCAGCCTGTTTTTGGCGGCGCTCGATCAATCTATTGTTGGTACCGCGTTACCACGCATTGTTCAGCAATTTAACGGATTATCAGAACTCAGCTGGGTCGTTACGGCCTACCTGCTTACATCAACCATCACTATTCCAATTAGTGGTAAATTATCTGACATCTTTGGCCGCCGTAAAATGGTGCTAGCCGGTATTTTAATTTTTGTGATTGGTTCTATGCTTACCGGTGCATCGTGGAACATGGGTTCACTGATTGCATTCCGCGCCTTACAAGGTGTGGGTGGTGGTATTTTGTTTGCCAGTGCCTTTGCTGTGATTGGTGACTTGTTTGCACCAGCAGAACGCGCCAAATGGCAGGGTATTTTTGGTGCCGTGTTTGGTATTTCATCTGTCATTGGGCCACTTTTGGGTGGATTCTTAACAGATCACGCAAGCTGGCGCTGGTGTTTTTATATTAACGTGCCAATTGGTATTGTGGCCTACGGTCTTATTTATAAGTTCTTGCCAACTATTGTTGCCAAGGGAGCCGATAAAAAGATTGATTTTGGTGGCGCAGCATTGCTTTCTGCAGGTCTTGGTTCGTTGCTGCTTGCCCTTAGCTGGGGTGGCGTAAAGTACCCATGGAGCTCATGGGAAATCGTCAGCCTGTTTGTTGCAGCAGTGGTGCTTATTGCTGGGCTTATTAAGTGGGAATCAAAGCACGAAGATCCAATCATCCCACTCAGTGTCTTTAAAAACAGCATCTTCCGCGTATCTGTCATTATGCTGTTCTTAATTGGTATCGCTATGTTTGGTGCCATTATTTACTTGCCACTGTTTGCACAAATTGTGCAGGGTGCATCGGCAACCAATTCGGGCATTATATTGCTACCACTTGTGGTTGCAATGGCTACAACTAGTATTTTGTCGGGTCAAATTATATCGCGTACGGGTAAGTATAAAGTTATGGCTATTGTTGGTGCCTTTATGACTACTGGCGCATTGTTCTGGCTATCTACCCTTACTGCAACCAGCAGCCACGCTGCAACGGTTGTACGCATGATTCCACTTGGTATTGGTATGGGTATTATTATGCCGCTATTTAACCTTGTGGTGCAGAATGCCTTTCCGCAAAAAATGCTTGGCGTTGTCAGCTCGTCAGCGCAGCTGTTCCGTGGTATCGGTTCAGTCGTTGGTGTGGCAGTTATGGGTACCTATCTTAACCATTCGTTAACGCAAAAGATTGATGCGCTTGGGAGCAACGCGTTTGTAGAGCAACTAAAAGCAACCGGGCAGAGCCTAGATGTGAATAGCTTGCAACAAATCTTGTCGCCCGCAGGGCAGGCTATGATTTTGCACAAACTTGCAAATGCACCAGCTGCAGCGCTTGATGCGTTCCATCAATTTGTACTAGCTGCGCAAGCTGGCCTGGCAGATGCAATTACCAATGTGTTCTTACTTGGTGGCATTATATTGATTGTCGCGTGTGTTACGGTGTTCTTCTTAAAAGAAATTCCACTGCGTAAAAGCAACGACCATCATCCTGCTGAGATGTAATTACCCCTTGCACGGGAGCAAGCTTTTGGCTATAATCATCCCGTGCAAGTCATGCGGGTTTAGCTCAGTTGTTTAGAGCGCTTCCTTGCCAAGGAAGAGGTCGAGAGTTAGAGTCTCTTAACCCGCACCAATAAAATAGTCCCACGTTAGTGGGGCTTTTTTATTGGTCTGTGATGATGCCTAACTCTCGACCTCTTCAAAAATAATAAGTGTCGAGATATCTTGGCCGAACATCGGCCAAGAGTTAGAGTCTCTTAACCCGCACCAAGATGACACATTAAGAAGCCTCCTTGTTTGGAGGCTTTTTGTTAATTGATCAGGGTCGCGGTTTCAACTTTAGTCTGGCTCAGCAGTCCTCACGAGACAAAATGTGTCATTTTCTTGATTGAAATGACGGTTATAATCTAGGATTAAAATAATGCCTTTGGATAGAGATAACTTTGACCATTACGTAGCACAACATTACATCAAGCGTTTTTCAAACAATGGCGTAGTATATGTTGGCAATATTCATGATAGAACCGTCCTGGAGCTCACAGACGTAAGTCGAGTTTTGGGAAGGAGAAACTGGAGCGTCGATCAGTTAGTAGAAAACGTATTTACGACTGTCGAGACTCCAGTGGCAGGCGCCTTTAGAACTCTGGAAGCTAATCCTGATGCTATTAGAGGGCTTTCCCCACAAACAAGAGAAGGAATACATAATTTTATCGTCTTGCACCATTCAAGAGCTCCCGGCGTTCATGATGCGATGAATCAGTCTACACAGCAATTCTTAGAGGTATTGCGTGCATCGGCTCCACCGGGTGTAGATGTTGATAGGCTTGGATTGCGGGATGCAACGCGAGCAGAATCATTAGGTTTTGGATTACGAGTGGCGGCCGATACTGAACCTGCGTTGAGTATGAAAGGGTGTGTGGCGCTTAAGGCACCTGAAGGAAAAGATTTCATTTTAGGTGACAACCCATTTGTTAATTTATCATCGCAAGAGCATTTTTACATGCGAGGAGCAGTATTTTCACCTACTACTTTTTTCTGGTTCCCTCTAAATCCAAAACTCGGTCTGTTCTTCGCAAAAGATCTCGGTGCACCAATTTTAGATGGCGCTATAAAAATTGCCAACGCTTCTTCTAGGTTGGCAGACCTCTTGAACAGAGCAGAGGTTTTTGTTTCTACCGATCAGATTGTAGGTAACAAAAGAGGTTTAATAAGAAGTAAGCTCAGGTTAAATAACGTTGGTGCGGAGCGGATCCGAGTGGAAAGATTTGGCTACAGTCCACTTGTGATGAATCAAAATATGTGTGTATACCCAATAACCGAAGAGTTAGTTGACGAAGTCAGAAATCAAATGAGTTAAAAATACAAATCGCCCCATTTACTCTAGGTGCTAAAATAAAGTTATCAACCATAACTGATGGAGGCAATATGACCGATTATTTGTACAGTACTTTGGGTCACGCAGTTGGCTTTATTCGTGGTAAATACATACATGATATGCATGGCAAAGCAGTTGGTCAGATCAATGGTACGCATGTTCACAAGCTAAGTGGATCTTACGTCGGTGAACTATATGAAGACATGGTGGTTGATATGCATCTCGGGAATTATGGAAACATTGGAAATCCCGGCAATCCCGGCAATCCGGGTAGCCCAGGTAACCCTGGTAACCGAGGAAACAGGGGCACACCTTATCCTGACAAATTCAATGACCTACTATCATAAAGTAGCAAGAGTTTTGTAGAAGGTTATAACCTCAACAATAATGTTGCACCAAAAAGGACAATCAAGAAAATTACTAATAAACTAGCAATATACTAAACAGGCGTTATAATGAGGCGTGCAATAATAATCAATTAAGGGGAGTCAGACATGGTTACAGGATATTGCGTAAAGTGCAAAGAAAAAGGCGTTGAACTTTCAGCACCAGAAGTTACTCAAACTGCAAAAGGTGGATACATGGCAAAAGGTAAGCACGCTAAGTGCGGTACAACCGTTTGTGCAATGATGTCTAAGGACAATGCCGAAAAAGCAGTAAAAGACGGCGCTAAAAAATCTTACTAGGTTTTACAACCAACAATATAAAACCCCGCGAAAGTGGGGTTTTTGTTTTTGCTATAGTAATTAATAGCGTAAATTGAAAGTCCACAAATAATTATGATGAAACTACCCACCTATACCGAACCAAATCCTACCAGTGAGTGGCTTAATAACGAACAAGCTCGTTTACGTAGCCAAGCTGATAAAATGCTTGCAGACACACAAATTATGGATATTTTGGCAAAATATGGGCAATTATCGCCTATTGAGGGCAGTTATCTGTACGAACTTATGATGTATCCAGATTTGGACATAGGTTTGATAGCCGATACGGTTACGAAACAAGACTTTGCAAACTTATTGTCAGAACTGGCTGCACATCCTGCAGTTAGGGGGCTTCAAACTGCAGATACAATCAATTTCAATCTGTCAAAACGCCTAATGCCTAAAGGATATTGGATAGGTATGGACATACCTTTTGAAAATGACCGTTGGGGTATTGATTGCTGGTTTCAGCAACCAGATTGGGGAACTGAACAAAAAGATGGTGACTACGCAAATAAACTTATGAATCTCGATCAACCAGCCAAAGATGCGATTCTTGCAATAAAATATGAGCTTATTCGCAACGGTACATATGGCAAACAATATTTGTCTAATGATGTGTATGACGCTGTGCTTGAGCACGGTGTTAGGTCGGTTGAAGATTTTGAAAAGCACGTATCTTAGCTCTAACACTAAAGTAGATACATAATAAAAAAGTCCTACGCGTGTAGGACTTTTTAATTTGGGTTAATTACCCCAGCCGAACGCTTGGCTCAAAATCCAAATGCATCCAGCAA
>CAZMHJ010000039.1:0-4945 GCA_964566075.1 uncultured Candidatus Saccharibacteria bacterium
AAGATAATCAACCGCACCAACCTGGTTGATTAATGGACGTGAGTCAAGGGTCACCCTAAATATATAGGCAAGCACGAACGCTGCCAGGAGCGCCAAAAAGTCGCCCACAACCAATGTAAATGCGTAAAGGAATGAAGTGTTATTTTTCACTTACCTTACATTATACATCGCAATAGCCACACTGTAATTAAAATAACAGATATAAATACGCTATCGAGCTTATCAAATACACGGTACAATAAGGTCAATGTTTGCAAAAAAATCGAGACTTGTTGCGGTTTTGGGATGGTCTTTTATCGCTATGTGCGCGTATTTACCGTTTCATGCAGTTGTAAGCACGTGGCTTATAAGTAACGTTGGTCACGAACTCATCTTTAAAGCCTGGAAGGAAGTGGTTGTGATGCTAGTGCTATTGCCGCTCAGTGCAATATTGCTATGGCAACAGCGCAAACACGTATTTAAAAACTCAATCAACCAATGCGTGGCTGCGTTTGTGGCGTTGAATGTGGCCTTAGCAGTACTTACAAGTGTTGGTACAAAAGCGGAACTTGCGGGTATCGCATTTAACACAAGGTACTTCATATTCTTTTTAATCGCCCAGGTGATCGCTTTGCAATTTACGAAACCAATCTTTAAAGAGTTTATGTTGCGCGTGCTGTTTTGGGGTGGGGTTGTGGTCGTAGTTTTCGGCGCGTTGCAGGTGCTAGTTTTGCCAAAAGATATTTTGGCTCATGTTGGATATCAGAAGGCAATCATACCCCCGTACTTTACCGTCGATAACAATCAACAGCTTGTGCGCATATTATCAACGCTAAGGGGTCCTAATGCACTTGGGGCGTACTTGGTGTTTTGGTTACCTGTCTTGGCATTAGTGACAAGACGGATGTGGAACGTGGCAACAAGGTATCGATATATTGCAGCTGTTATATGGCTGGCAAGCCTCATTACGCTCTATGGATCACGTTCGAGGAGCGGGTATTTGGGCGTACTAATCGCGCTCGTAGTCTTTGTATTCTTGCGGAGTTCAAAGTTATGGCAAAAAAGGTTACTCATCGCAGGCCTGATAGTTTCATCGCTAACTGCCGTACTCCTTGCGTTTAACTGGAACACCCGATTTGTGCAAGTTACCATTATTCATAACGACCCTACGCAAGGTAGCGGTGTTAATTCTAATGAACAACACGCTAATTCAGTGACCGATGCTTTGCATACCATCTGGAGTCATCCGTTTGGACTTGGGCCTGGATCAACGAATATTGCTTCTACCTATGGAAATAATCCTCGTACTGTAGAAAACTACTTTTTATCTATAGCTGTTGAGCTCGGTATTGTTGGATTACTTTTGTTTATCGCAATACTCGTACTAGTTATTACTAAATTATGGCAGTTACGCCATGACGATATTGCAGCAGCGTTACTTGCAAGTTTTGCAGGTTTACTAGTTGTAAACCTGCTACTTCCAGCCTGGGGGGACGAAACACTGAGCATGCTGTGGTGGGGAATGGCCGGCATAGTCATTTCGACTCCACTGGTAAAAATCAAAAAGCGTGCTACAGTATAAGTAGTTCTAAAAAAACGAACACTTTCAAAACAAAATATGACAAAAAGAACTCGTAAGCTACTTATACAGCTGGCCGAATATTTGGTTGCCGGTGGTGCTTGGTTTTGGAGTGGCTATTTTATAATCGTATTCTTAACGCCAATCATAGGTTTATGGTGGGCTAACCTTATTGGCAATGGCGTAGGCCTTACGGTTAACTTTATCTTAGAGCGCCACTGGGTCTTTACTGGTGGTAAGAAACGCAAAGTTACAGAGGTGAGTGCTCGATATATTATATTGACTGCAGTCAACTTCTTTTTAAATTATTTTATCTTAAAGGGGTTACTCAGTGTTGGTATAAACGTTGCTATCGGTCAATTTATATCAGCAGGGTTCTTTACCGTATGGAATTACCTATGGTATCGGTTCTGGGTTTTTAAAGAACCACCCCATAAACGAAGGATTAGGCATCATGTCTGATGTTATTACGCTTGACCCAACTCCTTCAGTTGTGAGGCCTACTAAAAAACAACGAGAGTTATTAGAATTTATTACGCAATTTATAGCTGAGCATGGGTACAGCCCGTGCTACCGTGAAATCATGAGAGGCTGTAATTATACATCTGTAGCAACGGTAGCCTTACATGTAAGTAATCTCATAAAACGAGGTCACCTACAAAAGCGTGATAGATCAGCTCGTTCGCTCGAAGTGGTAAATATTGAAGCTTCAAAGCCAATTTACAGTAATCAAATTAAAGTAGCCGAAGAAAAATGGTTAGTTGATTTAGTTGACGCCAAATTTAAGAGTATTGAAGACTATGCAAAACCACCTCTCAAGGACGTTGATGAGCTATATGTGCTTGTGGGAGCCTTACGTGTACTCGGTGTTGATGGTGCGGCGCAAAGCTTTATGCCACGGCTAGCATTGCTAAAAAAGAAAATATAAAAACTCCCCGATATGGGGAGTTTTTAAATATAGTTTTAAAAACTATTTTTTTGCAATCGCTGTACCATCCATGTTGGTTTCTTCAACATGAACAGAAAGACCACCTGAGCCAGAAACGACAACGTTAAAGACTACAGCGAGAATTGCACCTTGTAACCAGCCTAGTAAGAACATGATAACAGGGTAGATAAGTACCCAGCCGACTACTAATAGTACGGCAATACCAAGTCCAGCCAAAAAGCTATAGCTGTTGTTTGCAAATACGCTTACAGTACTTACGACAGCTGAGATAATACCCACGACTACACCGATAATGGCAAACCATGTACCGATTAATTTACCAAGTGACCCCACCCCTACTTTATGAACTACTAATCGTTGCATAAATAAGGCTCCCTTTATTACTTTGTAAGCACATCATGAACTTAAAGTGCTATAAAGTCAAATTTAACTGAGAAGGCCACTTGGATTAACTGAGTTATTAGTAAGCTTCTTGTGTACTTTTTCGAGCAAGCCAGAAGGTTGATCAATATCTTTTAGCTCAACATCACCTGCAACACTTGGTACTTTCATGATGATATCGCCGTAACCACCACGTTTACCCATATACGACTGGCGAATAGTTGCTGAAACAACCGTGTCGAATCTGTACACGTCTTCGGTTGAGGTATTAATGCCACGTTGGATAATAATAGCCGTATCTGTTAAAAAGTAGCGAGTATTTTTCCAGCTAGCTTTTAGCATCCATATGCTCAAAAAATACAAAAGTATAGCCACGGCTATGATAACCAAAGAACCAATTGTAAATCGTGATTCCCCGATACGAAATGGTACGGTTAGTATTGCGACAGAAATACCGGCAAGGATAATGTAAGTGATGGTATATAGCTCAACACGAAACGTATAGGCTTTTTTGCTTTTTGGTAGTTCGATTTTTGAATCCATGGTTATTAGTATAGCAATGGGGATAACGAAAAACGAATACGCTATGCTGAAAATAAACTTAAGTGTATAGTTACAACTATAAAAGGGAGGTTACTTATTATGCTATTCGCTCAAACTGCGGATCCAACACTGTATACAGTGCAGACTACAACAGTTACAACATCAAATAGTGGTTCTATGCTTTGGAGTGTAGCGCTTGTAAGCTTAGTAATCTGGCTTGTGATGATTATCGCTTACTGGAAGGTTTTTACAAAAGCTGGTGAAGCTGGTTGGAAGTGCCTTATTCCGTTTTATAATGTATATACACTATGTCGAATCGCAGGTCGGAACGGTTGGTGGTTTTTAGGCTTGTTAGTACCGTTCGTTAATATTATTGTTGCCTTGATTATTAGCATTGATCTAGCAAAGCACTTTGGTAAAAGCACGGTGTTTGGTGTGGTTGGTTTATGGATTTTCTCTGTAATTGGCTATTTGATGCTTGGTTATGGCAGTGCCGAATATGTTGGCCCCAAGCACTCTTAATAGATTAAATCTAAAAAAATACCCTGCATATAGCGGGGTATTTTAATTTTTGTGCTAGTGTTACTCTTTATCTTCTACTTTTGATTCTACTTTTTTAGGAGCTGCTGGAGTGTTTAATGCACCCCATTCTTCCAGCTGGTAATCTTGGTTTGTTCGGAGTTGGAATACTAGGCCAACAACACCAACCGCTAACGCAGCTAATGCTAAGAACCAAGAACTACTTACAGCCTGGCTTGCTGCTGCATAGTTAAATGCATCAAGATCAATCTTGTTAAACAATAGTAAGACACCGCCAAATGCAACGACCGCACCGCCAAATGCAGTTACAATCATTAGGTAGTACTTTGTGAAGTTGCCAAATAGGGCAACCAAACCAAAGACAATACCCAAAATGATACCAACCGTTGCAGATAAGAATCCTTTATTGAATCCAAAGAACAAGACAATACTTGTTCCAAGCCAATAACCAAGACTTGCTGTAAACAAGATGATGGCAAGACTAAAGAAGAAGTAAGCTAATAGGGCAAATAATAGACCTACAAAAAAGCCAACCACAATACCGAGCGTTGTGCCAATAAAGGTACTATTTAAGGCATCTGACGTACCTGATGCGCCGAGCGTAAACCCAGCAAAGAATCCCCAAAGCGGGATGATAACACGTGCTAATCGATAACCACCAAAAGTCAAAGCAAGACCAAGCAGCACCGAAATAATCGCAAAGAACGCCTCTTTCATTATTCCTCCTTATTTATGACTTAATGATACCCGTTAAATAATTATTTTGCACGAGTACTTGTTATCCGTTGACGCCTGGGCTGTTTATCTCTATAATCAGCTGACGTAATTTAGTACCACTAAAGTTACATATTCGGGAGTAGCTCAGCGGTAGAGCAATTGGCTGTTAACCAATGGGTCGCTGGTTCGAATCCAGTCTCCCGAGCCAGACCAAGCAGAGAATAAGTTAGACCTGGTTCCTAGACCTAATTTAACTT
>CAZMHJ010000040.1:0-4605 GCA_964566075.1 uncultured Candidatus Saccharibacteria bacterium
ATATTGAGCCAATTTTTAGTAGAGGCGGTTGTTATAAGTATTTTTGGTGGTATCGTTGGAGTCTTACTATCGCTCGTAGCGTCGTTTATATTACGTATTAGTACTGCGATTCATCCATCCATTTCACTCGAAACAATCTTACTGGCTACGGGTGTTTCAACACTCGTTGGAATCATATTTGGTATCACACCTGCGATTCAGGCAGCTCGAAAAGACCCTATAGAGGCGCTACGCCATCAGTAAACTAAACAAGTTCTTTTTTAAACTTTTCAATTAAATCTACTGGTGTTGGGTTAAGGCCATTAAGCAGAGCTGTGTATAGGCTCACAAAATCACCAAGCGCAACGAGCCAGACGAGTTGTTCAAGTTTAGTGGTGCCTTGTGCATCAACAACCAGCGGTGCCGGTCGACGACCGCTCAAGAGACGTTCGCTAAGTAGAAATCGTTTTTGAATTTGCGGGTGCTCTAGATTTGATCGTAAATCAATCACTGCATACGGCTTATCGAGCGGATGACTCGTCCAGCCTAAAAATTCATTATGATTAAATTCTGAGTATTGGTTTACCCAAGCGATATTCTTGGCATTTTCATTAAAGCTAATTTTCCACTTATATGCAGCCGGGTACGTGAGTGGCCCGCCATAGACAACTACAGACTTGCCGATTACTTCAAGCGCGAGCTGCTTAGCTAGATTGTTATTTGTTGCTACATCTGGCCGCCACTGCGCAGTTGTTTGTTTTAAGAACTCGGTTGCTTGCGCAAGTTCATCATTAATATCTTCTACTGAAAGAAGACCCACTTTTTGCAAAATGGTAATCAGCGCTTTAAAGCCATATAACACTGCATATCTCGGTTGTGAAGCCTGGGGTAAGATTGCAAGTGGATAGCCTTTTTCTTTTGCTATATCAACGAGCTTACCTCCCGCAGCCACCACCACAATGGTTGCGCCAGTCGCTTCGGCGCGTTCAAGTGCCTCGAGCGTTTCTTCAGTATTTCCAGAATAACTTGATGCAATGAATAGTGTTTTATGAGAAGTAAATGCAGGGATAGAATAGTCACGCGAGATAACAAACGGTATCGTAAAGCCCGGCCAAGTCGTTGCGAGTAATGCGCCGAGTGCAGAACCACCCATACCGCTATAGACAATGTTTTCAGGTGTAAAATGAATATCTGGCAAAACAAACTCATACGCCAGTTGTTCCCACTGTTTTTCGGCAATACCGAGTGCATCTTGTGCATCACGTTCATGTATCATCACTAAATCATCTAGCATTTCTGTCCTTTTCGTTATTACTACTTACTCTACCCTATCATGTTTTTATTGTGTAAATCATCTGTTGAAACATTTTTTTGTTCGTACTTCTTATGCTAAAGTAGTAGCAAAGGATTAGTACTAATATAGGGGGTGGCATGTTTGGACACACAGACAATCAACAAGTTACTAACACAGATCAACCGACAGCGGATCCAGCGGCTGCAAATGATCAAATAATGCATGATGGTAGTCTCGAAGAGCCATCAACCGTACCGGGTGGTGATATATCAGGTGGGCTCGGTGAGATTCCAGCTGCTCCCCCAGTTGCGCAACCGGTCAACGATAACCCGTTTGCATTACCAACCACACCCGCACCAGAACCAACCGCAACAACACTGCCACCAAGTGCTCCAGCACCCAATGCTAAGAGTGATGATTTACTCGATCTCAAGCAAAAAGCACTTGAACAGCTCTCGCCACTCGTTGGTCACCTCGAGCAATCTCCAGAAGAAAAGTTTAAGACTACGATGATGATGATTCAAGCATCAGACGACCAATCATTGTTACCAGAAGCATATGAAGCTGCGCAAGCAATTAGCGATGAAAAAGCAAAAGCCCAAGCACTCTTAGACGTCGTAAACGAAATTAACTACTTTACGCAATCGCACTAATACTGGTGTTACGCCAAAATAAAAACACCCCCCAGGGGTGTTTTTTAAAATCATTTACTTAGCTTACGTCTAATGTATAGATTATGTGTGACCGCAGCAATTATAGTAGCTGTCACAAATACAGTTACTATTTCGGTTGGTCCTGTTGCGGGTATAGCAGTAGCAACAGCTGATACGCTCCCGGACGTAGTGGTATTTGTATTCGATGTGGTGCTACTTGTGTTTTGTACTGTAGCAGTAGCAGTTGTGGTATTTGTTGAGTTTGAAGAATTTGATGAGCTTGCGTTCGTTGTGCCGCTCGTTGTTGATGTAGCTGCAGACGAAGTTGCCTGGCCATTTACGGGTGTGGTCGTAATTGGATTTTCAACTACGGTTATCGTTGGCTTGTTAGAGCCATCTAAATTCTGATACAACCAACGTCCACCAAAAAAGATACTAAACGCTAGTGCACCAACCACGAATACCATTACTATTGTGTAAATAATTGCCATCGGTCGACTAACCGTTTCTGCAGTTTGCAGATAATCATCAGTAACTAGCGGATCTCTTGTTCGTCTAAACCAGCTCATAGTACGCACCTCTTATCTACCTCAGATTGTACCTGGCTATTATTGCAAAATCAATAAATTATTTCATAGTTATGCTTATGGTTGCACTTATTGTGCACAAAATGAAATAACCCCGCACCAATTGCTTGATGCGGGGGCCCGGGGATTTCCCAGGACTTCACGACTGAGTCGTGCGAACACTGAATCCGTCAGTGCAACGGTTTACAAGATGGTCTTGAACCACCCATTCACCCGTGCAACGAGCAGGGGGTCAAGTTTCTCTGCGAGGTCTGTGGCCAAGCCACCCCGCTCCGACGACTTGTCGAACAGCTGGATGAGTATGTCGAGCGTCTTGGTCGCCTGCACCAAGCTGTCAACCAGCAGGGTGCTCACGACCGCAGGCTCTTCATCCGACCGCAGAACGGTGTCAGTCTTCGGTGACTCAACCGGTTGAGCGAAGTAGTTCTGAACGAATTCAGGTGGCTGCTTCTCCCAGTCGTTGATTCGCTGGCTGTTCTGCTGGACGACCTTCTCGAGCTTGTACAGACGGTGACTCAACGCCGCTCTGCCACGCAGGATGAAGTCGTACACACCGTTCATGTGGGCGTATTCGACTTCGATCCGAAGGTCTTCTGGCGTATAGAGATCGTACGCTAGCAGCTTCGAGAGCTTGCGGGAGGTGTCACTCATCTGCGACCACTCCGTGAACTCGATACCCGCCAGGGCGACTGCAACGTAGAGCCGGACGAGAATCTCCCCCTTCGGGAAGTATTCACCCTTGGCCCAGTTGACGACGGTGTTGGGTTCTACCTTGCAAAACTGCGCGAGGTAGTCGTACGTGCCCGGCCGAGTACTACCCAGTCGTGCAACGCACTGCCTGATGCCGTCCATGGCTCACTCACCCTCGATGGAACCGTAGCCTGCGTCGACAAGCGGCTTGATGCCACGACGAGGCTCCAGTCGCTTGGTGCGCTTGCCGTAGTTGAGGTGGTTGACGATGAGCATGTAGAGCATCTCACCTGCCGTTCCACTCGACGCCGACAGACGCATGACCTCGGGGTCGTTGACTGGGAACGAAGCCAGCTTCTTGATGGTTGCGGCGTCAAGCACGAGCTTGTCACCGTCCCAGAAGACCGCGTGGTCACTGAGCACTCGTGCCAGTTGGAACAAGAACTGCGACTTCAAGAACGACGCACCGTTCCGGTAGGCCACGCGACGAATGCCGAAGCATGAGTCGATGACCTCAAAGAACAGACGCGAGTTCTGGATGAAGTTGTTCTTGCCCACATTCTCGACGATCTTCTCGAGACCACCAGCCAGATCCGACACGTTGTTACTACGGCCAGGTCCGGCGTGCGAGTGCAGCATGGCCGCCACCTTCACAAAGGTGTTGGCGGTGATCAGCTGTCCTCGCTTCATGTTCTGATCCCACGAAACCTTGTCGTGGAGGACAAAGTTCTTGTCCTCGGTCAGCTTGTACAGCGAACCGATGGCACCGTTCCGGTCACGGAAGTTGCGCAGTGTCACGTTCGGGCTGAGCGTGGTCTGACCCAGGTTCAGCTTCTCGAACATTTCCTGCTCAGTCACCGCATTGGTGTTGAAGTGGATGGTAGCGCCGAGGTGCGGACGAGCGCCCGGGCTGGCCTGCATCACACGGATGGCAGCAGTCATGCGCTGCAATCCATCAACGACGTAAACGTCGTCTTGCAGGTAGTACACTCCCTCGCGGGTGATGAACCGTTCACCACGCATGCCAAGCACGATGTCTGGCACGCCGCCGCCATCACTGATGGCAGCTTGGAGTGCCTTCACCTTGGCGTTGTACAGCGCTTCGCGCTGATAGTGGTCGACACCGAGGTGTCGGAGCGATGCACAGTCGATGACACCGCGGAGGATAATCTCCCCCGCCGGCGTCTCGTCGAGCGCCGCGTTGAGCACCTTGATGCTCTGCTGATCGTTTCCCACTTGCTTACCTTTCCAGTCGCGGGCATTGTTCCCTTGTTGGGTGGCCCTTGGGGTGAAGGTACACTGGTTTTTTAGAAGACCAGACTTCGTCGCTACGTTAAGGTCTAACTGCCCACTTGTAGCCGCTAGGCATGCCTAGACTACTCTCACCTCAGTGAAAGTGATG
>CAZMHJ010000041.1:0-4541 GCA_964566075.1 uncultured Candidatus Saccharibacteria bacterium
GCCATGTCGTGTTTCGGGTGGCGGTAGCGAAAAGGCAAACTGTCCGCTCCCGTAATAGTAATCTTACTGTTTTTGACTTACAAAATCGTAGGTTATTTTAGATAACTCGGCAATTTTCTTATCAGTACTCTGATTATCCTGGCCCTTAATCATAACGCAAAGTAAATAATTGCGCTTTGTAAGATATACGATACCGCAGTCACTTTGCGTGTCCTGAGCATAGTTTCCAATTTTATGTGCTATCGGTATCGTTTTGTCAGTAACCCCTGCAGGTAATCGACTTGTAAATTGAGTATTGCTGAGATAATTAAGCAATTCCTGAGAGTGTTCTTTGTTAAGGTAACAGCTAAAATACAGACATTTTAGTATTGAGCTATAATCTCTGGCCCCAATTGATATCGTGTAGTGGTCACTTTGGCTCCCAACATTTATGGCAATATCAAGTGCATTAACAGGGGTCTCTGTATCCTTTAAAAGACCATTCGTGTTATAGCTGATGATATTCAAAGCAGTATTGTCTGAATTCTCTAGCATGGTTTTTGCAGCATCCCTAAGAGTCAATTCATACCCAGGCCCCTTTTTATACAGATCTCCGTAGGCACTATCAAGCCACTCTGACTTAGTTGTGACCGTTTTATCAATATTTATTTTCCCGAGCTCAAAGGCCTTATATAGTTCCATCGCA
The DNA here is from genome assembly GCA_964566075.1 of uncultured Candidatus Saccharibacteria bacterium. Lineage (GTDB taxonomy): Bacteria > Patescibacteriota > Saccharimonadia > Saccharimonadales > CAIOMD01 > CAZMHJ01. Next base: position 686 of record CAZMHJ010000041.1, read on the forward strand.
GCCGGTACTTTCAAGAGTGAAGCACCGACTTCTTGTTTGTCACCGTCAATTTTTATTGATGTACCCGTAGGCAGGTACTCAAAATAGAGGCTGCCCTGGACATTATTATCAGTGAAATATTGATTGAGTTGTGTTCTGAGTACAGAGAAGTTAACAAATGAATCATTAGGATTGTCGATTAGTATTCGTTTTGCAAGTAATGGGTAGTTGGCAGAAGCAGTGTCTACCGTACTGTGGTTATGTCTCACCCCAAGAATATATGCGCTGAGTATTACTCCGACTAGCAAAACAGTGGCAATAATACCAATAATCATCCGTCTCATGCCCAGCTATTATATATCAAATACTAGCCATGCTCTAACTCGGTGATTTAACAAAAATGTTATATAATAACACGTAAAGGGAGCGTTATAGAAAACACATATGGACCTAGATAGGTTTAAGAAAAAACAGTCAAAAGCGGTGCCAAATAAGCGCTCTATTAATAGTGGAGAGCGTATTAACGGTGTTCGACAACCGATTGGCCCTAAACCAATTAAAAATAGTGCAAACGAACTGTTGTTCGATGATAATGACAAAGATATATTTGGTATCTGGCAAAAGCAGGACGCTATAAAACAACAGCGTAAAGCCGAAGAAGCCGCAGCTAAAGCCGCTAAAAAGGCAGCTAAGGATGCTCGTAAGCTTGAAAAACAGCGTGCAAAAGCACACAGAAAGGCAACGGGTGTGCCAAACAAGGTTGCGGTTTCAATTACCGTACCTACAGTTAAACCCTCTATTCGCAAGTTACCTGGCTATGCTGATCATAAAAAAGCATATTTATGGAGTGCCGTACTTGTTTGTTTACCCCTGATAGCAATATCCCTCGGGCTCGTACTAAATCGTAATGCAAAACCTACTACAAAAGGTGAAGTGAACGGCGCCCAAACGACCACAACAACGAAGCCTGATTTCTCTACTATTAAACCGACTACTGTAGATAATCAGGCTACCGATATTAAATATGACGGCACAAAAAAGGTGGCTAGTTATAACGATGTTCTTGACGATGTTCCGATCACTGTTAGTCAACAACCGCTACCATCTGGCTTTCAATCGGACCCAACAGGCAAGGTGGCCGACTTAGCAAAACAAATCAACGCAAATGATAAAATCTCAACAAGTGACACAACCGCCTATGCTGGTTTGTCTATAAAAGGGCCGCAAACAGTAGTATTCACCAAGAATGACCTACTTATCTTTATATATGCTGATAAAAAGATAGATGTGCTTACTTGGACCAAGTATATCGAAAGTATGCGTACAAAATAGCGTACAAAGTTCCTTACACCCGTCAAAGAATACCCTTGTTACAAATGTCGTAAAACAGACTCTCATTTCATAACCAACAGACAGGGATACAATACTAGTATTATATGGCTAGTATTAAAAGGCTGTGCATAACAGATATAAAATAGAGGTCAAACCTCTTGCGCTTTAACGGGGGTAAGGCGTACACTGAAGGGGAACTTTACAAAAACAAAAACACCAACAACAAAAGTTCACAAAAACCAACACAAAAACAAAATCCAACCAACATGCGAAATGCCTTGCTGCGCGTAGGTAAACCTGCGTTATCTGTACTTACAGGGAAAGGGACGAAACTAGTCTCAGCCCTGTTTTTTGCATTTTTGGTTTCGTTAACTATCGCTATATCTATATACGCGCGTAGCGCGAAGGCTGTTACTAACAGCACCATTAATTTTCAGGCTCGTATCCTTACCGCTGCTGGCGCAGTTATCCCTGACGGCTCAGTATCCGTTCAGTTCAAGGTTTATGATGCAGCGACTGCCGGTACGAACGAATGGACTGAAACCCAAAGCCTCACCAGCAAGAATGGGTACATTACCGCTAGCCTTGGAAGTGTCACGGCGTTTCCAGGTACCATAGACTGGAGTCAGGAGCACTGGCTCACAATGAACATAAACGGTGACGGCGAAATGGGGCCGAACCGCATGAAGATGACGGCGGTGCCGTATAGCTTTAGATCGGGGCAAGCAGACAGCCTCACCAACGGCACCGGCACCATTACGGCTGCCGGACTTTTGCAATTATCACCAGCTGCAGTGCAAAATACAAGCTCAACAACGACTGCTGCGCTTCGGTTAAATCAACAAGGGAGCGGAGCACTCTTGCAACTACAGTCAGGCGGAACGGATAAACTAACGGTTTCGAACGCGGGCGATATCGTCACAGGTGGAGGTTTAACGGTAGGTAACAGTACTGCCACCACTGCGGGTACAATCCGTTGGAATGGTACGGCGTTTGAAGGCTATAACGGCACCAGTTGGACATCTCTCGGTGGTGGGCTCGTGTTGAGTTCTGGGGCAACCGCAAGTTTTGTATCTGGTCTTGCGAACGTTGGTGCAAACCTAACAGGGGCTGCAGTGGAGACATTAGTGTTTACGAGCGCGACAGCTGTTTCGAATACCGCAGGTGCTACAGGCTTTACCGCTCCCGCAGATGGTAGTTTTAGAACCTGTCTTGTTAAAAACAATGCTGCCATAACTGCTGGTACGCTCAATGTGCGCTGGCGAGTAAACGGTGTATCGGTTGGTAGTGGAGCTTGTACAATGACGAGCGCTGCGGCAACAAATCGTCAGGCATCAACTTCACTCGACGCAGGTGTCGTAACCTTCCATGCCGGTGATACAATCGGCATTGCATTTGACACCGTAGGATTTGCACCTACGACAGATGACTTCACTGTCTACTGGTCGGTCGAATACAACAGCTCATCAAGCAGCTTGACAATGCAAAAAGTCTACGATTCATCATCAGCACCAGTAACGGTAGTAACAGCTGACGCTAAAGATGTTAAATACACACTTTCGAATACTGCAACTGATAGCAACTTCTTGGTTGATATCGCAACTGGCTCAACCAGTAAGTTTGCCGTTCAAAACAATGGCACAGACATCTTTAACGTCAACACCTCTGGTGGAGTAGGCGTTACTGGTAACTTAAGCGTTAGTGGCACCGCTTCACTCGGTGGAAACTTGATTGCAACCGGTGCTGCGACTGGTACGACAGGCACAACATCATCGCCAGCACAGACAAATGTTACTACCGTTGCGCTAACGGCAGCGGGCGGCTTTGCGAATAATGATGTTATCTTTATCAACAACGCTGGCCAAGATTACTACACACGCATCGTGAGTGGTGGTGGCACCACAACACTTACTGTTTCGCCATCGGTTAGTTATGACGCTGGGGCAACGGTTACTAAGTACAACGTACAAAATATTGGAGCCACAGCCACCGACTACACAACACAAGCTAATCGTTTCTTCCAGGGCTACTTCTTAGGCGGTGTTGTTGTAGGTGCTGGCAGTACTACGATTAGTGATGGCAACATCGACAGCACAACAACACTGACACTACAAAAAAATGGTGGCGTAGTTAACCTTGGTGGAAACTTAACGGTTACGGGTAATATTACCGGTGATGCATCAGGCTTAACAAACCTCAATGCGGCAAACCTTACCGGAACACTACCTGCATTAAGTGGTGCGTCAATTACGAACCTGGATGCTGGTAATATCTCAAGCGGTACGATCGCCGATGCACGTCTATCTACCAATGTCACCATAATGGGGAATACCTTCAATGGCACGAACCAGCTGGTTAAACTCGATGCTTCTGGTAACTTACCAGCATTAAATGGTGGAGCTCTAACGAGCTTAACTGCAGGCAACTTAACGGGAGCTTTGCCTGCGATTAGCGGTGCGGCGCTGACCTCACTCAATGGCTCTAATATTGCGAGTGGCACAGTCGCAGATGCACGACTTTCAACCAACGTCACGTTACTTGGCAA
>CAZMHJ010000042.1:0-2783 GCA_964566075.1 uncultured Candidatus Saccharibacteria bacterium
CCAGGCAGTGCATAGATACTTGCAAAGCAGCTTACTTTGGCATTGTCGTCTTTTAAGTCAAAATAGACCCACTTGTTTTTGCTAATTCTAAAGTTAGCAAGCTCACCCTCTATATACGCCAGCCCAAACGTAATTTCGAGCGACTGGTTTGCAATCGCAATAAAATCAGTTGGAGTATAAATGAGTTCCATGTATTTACAACTTTATATGTGCGTCTGGTGTATGTTTCGGTACCTCAGCATCACCTTTTCGGAGTGCTAATTGATACAATACAAAACCAATTGGCAAGAATATAACCATCGTAAAAATACGATAAATAAGAGTAGCCGACAAAGCCAACGCTTTTGGCACGCCAGCACTGGTAAGTACACCGGTCATCAGTGCTTCATACACACCAATACCGCCAGGCAAGATTGCAACTAAGCCCGCAAAACTCGCAACGGCATACGCTAAAATAACAGCCCCCGGGTTCACTAAGTGCCCCAAGGCAACATATGCCAAATATGCAGTAGCGATTTCGGTTGCATTAATGATAAGTGCCCACACAAATGGCACTCTTAGTTGGTGCCAGTTCTTAGCAATTGCCGCATAGTCTTTGTGTAAATCTTCAAACAAGGTTTCAATTTTTTTAATATTGATCGTGTTTCGACGATGTGTAAAAGGTTTAAGTATGCTATTCGCTAACTTTGGCAAAAAGGCTGTAAACCCTTTAATCCGTTGTTCGTTACTAATAATGTAAATGCCAACCAAAGTACCAAATAAGGTCACAAAGGCGATAGAAAGCCCAATAAATAGCGCTACCCCACCACCACTGGTGAAGCTAAGCATGAACATGCCGATAAACAATAGTATCAAGAAGCTAATGAACGTTAATGCAAAGCGCATTGCCTGCGCCAACGTTGTACGTGCAACTGGAATACCATGATGCTTTAGGCGCAACCCCAAGTACGAAAAACCAGCTACCCCACCACTTGGGAATACATGATTTACAAAATTAAGTTCAAGCGCAATTTTATACATTGTTGAACGCTTAATTACCTCACCGCTTTGCTTAGAGTAGCTTCGATATAACTCTCCGATGGCGTAATTGTTAATAAGTTGCATCGGTAGCATCAAAAAAATTACCGACCATTTTGCACCGCCAATTTCTTTTAGACCTTGTGTTATTTGCGGCCAAGAGACATATAAAAGTACGCCGAGAGCAACCAGCGTAACGATATTTATAATAAGTTTAACCCTTTTGGATAACATACTACTGTTCTCAAGTATACTCTATCAGCGTATAATCTACCCCATATGCATAGTTTAGTGATATTAGGTCGCCAGCCAATGCTCGGCATAGCTGAGCTCGAAAGCCTTTATGGTGCCAAAGCAATTACTCCTTTTGGTGGTGTATATGCCTTGCTTGATGTACCTGCCGACAAAGTACAATTTAATCGCCTTGGTAGCGTTATTAAGTTAGCTACGGTTCTACACGAGCTGAAAAGCACGGATTGGCGTGATATCGAGACCTATTTGTTACAGATGGTACAAGATCATCTAGACTACATCCCTGCCGAAGGAAAGTTTAATGTTGGGCTCAGTAACTACGGTTTAAAAGCAAACCCAAAAATGATGACTCGCACCGCGCTCGAAATAAAAAAAGTTATTAAAAACAGTGGTCGCTCGGTACGCATTGTGCCAAATAAATCGGCTACGCTTTCGACTGCACAAGTACTCCACAACCACCTTGCCGGTGGCGAACGTGGCTGGGAGCTAGTACTGATGCGTAAAGGCAACTCTACACTAGTGTGTATGACCATGGCTGAACAAGATATCGAGGCCTATACTGCACGTGACCAAGCCCGACCAAAACGTGATGCTTTTGTCGGCATGCTACCGCCCAAACTCGCGCAAACTATTATTAATTTGGCGCTTGGCCCTACTACTGTCAACGATGCACGTATTTTGGACCCATTCTGTGGTACGGGTGTCGTGCTGCAAGAAGCGTTGCTTATGGGAGCAGATGCATTAGGCAGTGACCTCGAACCACGCATGGTCGATTATTCAACAGAGAATATCTTTTGGCTGCGCGACAAATTTGCGCGTGCCACCGGTTATGTACGGATAGAAGTTGGAGACGCCTGTTCGCACATATGGCAGCAGCCAATCACGACAGTTGCGGCAGAAACCTACCTTGGGCGTCCGTTTGCCAGCATTCCAAAACCAGAAGTTTTGCAAGAAGTTATTGGCCCGGTTAATATTATTCACAAAAAGTTTTTACAGAACCTTCATAAACAATTAAAACCTGGAACCCGTATTTGTATTGCCGTCCCCGCTTGGAATATGGGCAATAATCGCTTTAAACACCTGCCTATCCTTGACCAATTAACAGATTTAGGGTACAATCGAATGGTTTTGGAGCGAGTGCCCACCAAAGAACTGCTCTACTTTAGACCAGATCAGGTGGTTGCACGGGAACTCGTAATACTTATAAGGAAGTAATTAATATATGTCACACGTCAAAGCAGGCGGAACAGCCAAAAACGTCCACGACAGCCCTGGCCAGCGGTTAGGTGTTAAGCGTTATGGTGGCCAAAAAGTTCGTGCAGGTGAAGTGCTCGTCCGTCAGGTTGGCGAGACAAAAAAAGCCGGCGCCGGTACTTTTATGAGCCGTAATTTTACTATCCATGCAGCTAAAGACGGTGTTGTTGCGTTTAAGCAACGTGCTGTCCGCCGCTACACGGGTAAAACCGTTCGTCGTACCGAAGTTGTCGTCGAATAATCAAACATCTTTGTTTGAA
>CAZMHJ010000042.1:2793-4376 GCA_964566075.1 uncultured Candidatus Saccharibacteria bacterium
CTGCCCCTCTGCCCCTCACTCGAGGGGATTTTTGTTTTGCTAATCAGAGTACGGAGTCGTAAATACTGAACGACTAAACTGATAGTAGTCTGATGTTTCAGACAATGGAATGTTTTTTGCACCAGCTGCTTCGAGTAATTGGTATGGATCCATAGCAAGGCCATCTTTGGTTGGCACGTATGAATCAATTCTGAACCCTTTTTCGTTACGATTTGCACCAACAATTTTTAGATCGTCCTCATTGATATGACCTTCACGTACAACATGTGCTAGCGTCCGTGAAGTTCTACCGTTGCCATCTTTAAATACGTGCGCTAGCACAAGAGATAGCGCAATGATATTGCCTGCACGGGCAAGATACGCCTGCTCCTCTCCGGGCTGCATACTTTCTTTAAGTAATGCTAGTTGTTGTGAAGCAAAATCAAGTATCTGTAGTCGCTCTTCTGGCTTTGCCAGCATTCGCTTTTCGGCGTTTTCGCCTGGACCTTTAACATAACTCTGCTCGTCATGTGGTTCGTGACTTTCATTTGGCGCAAGTTCTGTATGGAGCACAGTTGCGGCGGCTAAAATATCTTCTGCTCTAAAACTTGCTATATCATCTACTCGCTCAACTGCGTCTTTTGGAACGTGTAATGATTCGACCGCTTTTAAAGCATCATCCCATTTAATATCAGTGCTGTCTTGTGCAGTATTCCCATTTGTTAAACGCGGTGATGATTCAGGCGACATATTTATTTTTGGATTTACATATATATTATTAGCATAAGTTTTATGTTTTGTCAATTATAGGGTAATTTAACCAAAAGAAAACGGCCCTTTCGGGCCGTTTATTACATGTCTTCCATTAGTTAGGTCTCCATGTATTAAATCTCCATAATTATACTACATTCCTAAGTGATGTTTAATGCGTTCTACAACATCGGCAATAACGACTTGCGATTTAACCAAGTATTCGTCTACACCTAGGCTTTCGGCACGTTGTTTATCGGTATCCTGACTGAGTGCGGTAAGCATAATTATGCGTACATTGGCCGTTTCGGGGGTGTTGCGCAAAATATCAAGTACATCGAAACCGCTTACTTTTGGCATCATTGCATCAAGTAAAATAAGGTCTGGTTTAAATTCGATTGCTGCAGCAAGCGCATCTTCGCCGTTTGGCACCCGACGTACGGTAAAACCTTCGGCTTCTAGACGTGTTTGATAGACACTGGCCAGGCCATCATCATCTTCGACAAGTAGGATTTTTTTGTTTAGATCATTCATAGTGTTAATAGTACGCCATTCTCGCGTAAAAATGCAAGTGCTTAACGGTTTAGGATATTTTGCTTAGCCGCATCAAGTTGTGCGTCGACCTTATCTTTAATGTTTTGGTCAGTTAGCTCAACTTTAATTGTAGGTTCGATACCTTCTTTATCAATGTTTTTGCCACTTGGAGTATACCAGCGAGCAACCGTAACTTTAAGCATTCCACCACTGTTAAAGGTAGTCATTTCTTGCACACTACCCTTACCAAATGATTTTGTACCCATTGTAACTGCTGCTTTGTTATCAGCGAGTGCACCGGCGGTAATTTCACTCGCACT
>CAZMHJ010000043.1:0-2510 GCA_964566075.1 uncultured Candidatus Saccharibacteria bacterium
CTACTGCAAGGGCATCAGGTGATATATCAGTTGCTACCACCGAACTGTCAGGTATTTCGAGCGCAAGAGTGATTGCAACACACCCGCTACCGGTACCAATATCAGCAATTGTTGGTGCTTCGATACCTAAATCTTTAACGAGCTCAATCATACTTTCGGTTTCGGGTCGAGGAATTAATACGTGCTCATTGACCAAAAAGTCACGCCCATAAAATTCCTTTTTATTTGTTATATATGCAACCGGGATGTCATCTAATCGTTGAGCAAGTGCTGTGTTTAGTTTTACGAGTGTAGTTGCAGGTAAATCAGTTTCTGGGTGCGAAAGTAAGGTAACTCGCGGTGTAACCAATACATATTCAAGTAGTACCAGCGAATCGAGTCGAGCGCTCGGAATCTTATGTTTTTTTAGTTTATCGGTGGCATCATCAAGCCACTCTTGAATAGTCATGCTATTTGTTTTCTTGAATGAGGTGGCGTTCGGCCGTCTGGAGTTCGTCGATTAAGTCTTGAATATCACCGGCTAGGGCAGCAGGAATATTGCTACGGCTGTAGCCAATGCGGTGGTCGGTAATGCGATCTTGCGGGAAGTTATAGGTGCGGATTTTTTCGCTACGGTCGCCACTGCCAATCAGTTTTTTACGGGCATCGCTGAGCACTTTCTGCTCTTCGTCAATTTTTTGTTGCAACAGGCGCGAACGCAACACGCCCAAGGCTTTAGCCTTGTTTTTAATTTGTGACTTTTCGTCTTGGCACGTGACAACTAAACCTGTTGGCAGGTGAGTAATACGCACTGCGCTGTCTGTGGTATTTACGCTTTGGCCACCGTGACCACTGGCACGATATACATCAATACGAAGGTCGTTTGGGTTAATTTCTATGTCTGATTCTTCTGCCTCTGGCAATACTGCAACGGTGACAGTACTGGTATGGATTCGGCCCTGACTTTCGGTAACCGGAACGCGCTGTACACGGTGTACTCCAGCTTCGAACTTAAAGGTTTTAAATGCTTCGTCGCCACGGACAGCAAAAATAATTTCTTTAAAGCCACCGGCTTCACTCGGTGATTCATCAATAAGTTCTAACTTAAAGTTATGCGTTTCGGCATAGCGGGCATACATACGGTACAACTCACCGCCAAATAAACCTGATTCGTCACCGCCAGCACCAGCACGGATTTCGATAATTGCGTCTCGTTCGTCGTTAGGATCTTTCGGTGTTAAGGCTTCTTCTAGTTTTAAGGTGTTTTCTTCTATCTGCTCTTCTAAATCGGCAACCTCAGCAACGGCTAGTTCGGCTAATTCATCATCGCCACCAACCAACGCTTGTGCGCCAATAAGCATTTCTCGCAGTGTTGATATTTTATCGTATATACCAATAGTCGATTCTAAGTAATTTTGGCGTTTGGCAAGTTTAGGATAATCAGGCGAACTAAAGATAGCCGGGTCTTGTAGACGCGACTGAACTTCGGTGAGTTCTGAACGGAGTGCTTCTATCTTTTGTTCCATAAGTATCCTTTCTATTGTACAAGCGAGCCCAAATAAAAACAGCGCTAAAAAGTGCGCTGTTTTTTAATTGGGTAAGCTAAGCAGCTTGTGTTTCTTCGGTGGTTTCAGCTTTTTTAGCAGCCTTTGGCTTTTTTGCAGAAGCAGCTTTCGCAAGCTTATCCGCCTTTGCTTTTTCAGCAGCTTTACGACGGGCTTCGAAGCGGTCAACACGACCTTCAAGGTCGAGAACCTTTTCTTGCCCGGTAAAGAATGGGTGAGTACTGCTACTAATATGCACTTTTACAAGTGGATATTCGTTACCGTCTTCCCACTTGGTAGTTTCGTCGGTCTTAACGGTTGAACGGGTTAAAATACGAAACCCATTACCGAGGTCTTCAAAGACAACTGGGCGGTAGTCTTTTGGGTGTAAATCCTTTTTCAAGATTCATCCTTGTATGCTCGTTACTTATTGATGGATGAGGTGCTGGTTAGCGGCGAGCTACCGCAGTCAGTACTTACCTCAAATTAACCTGCAAATTATATCTGTTATCTTGTGTTTCGTCAAGAGTAGCCTTATAGTAATAAGCAATAGGGTTTTAAAAGTAAAAAAGAGGGTATGACACGACGTAAACTGGGCATTGCCATAGGGGGTGGGTTTGCAGCCTTACTTTTGGCCGCATCGGCTACGTTTGGCTATGGTGCGTTAATCAACAAGAATATACAGCAAACCGCGTCACCTTCAAAAGCGGCTGCCATACCCACCATTCCTTCTACAAGCTATTCGGTTCCTTCTGGTGCGATATATATGTCAACGAGTGGTAGTGATAGTAATAATGGCTCAAGCGGGTCACCTGTTAAGACGCTTGCCAGGGCATATGCACTTGTCCCAAGTGGCGGAACTATTGTTGTTAATGGTGGTGTCTACCGCGATGGGGGTCTGAGCATCACTAAACCAATTACTATTCAAGCAGCCCCAGGTGCGCAAGCGTGGTTTGACGGTACTGATGTCGTAGGTGGTTGGGTTAA
>CAZMHJ010000043.1:2610-4305 GCA_964566075.1 uncultured Candidatus Saccharibacteria bacterium
ACTGTCGAGCTCGCGCGACGCCCGGTTGCATTAACGTTATCAGCGACTTCTAGTATTAAGGGAATAGGCTTCCGTAAGTACGCAACGAATGAGTATAACAATAATACCGAAGCGGCCGTACTTATGAGTGCTGCAAATAGCATGGTTGAGAATGCTGTTTTTTGGTGGAATGCTGGTTATGGACTTGGTGTCTCAAATGCTACTGGTGTAGTAATACGTTCATCACAATTTTTATCAAACGGTTTTGATGGCGCAACGGGTAACGGGCACCATGCCGGTGGTGCAACCGATAATATTGTTTTTGACTCTAATACATTCGATAACAATAATACTGAAAAGTTTGGAACCGGATGTGGCTTATCTTGTGCGCAGGCGGGTGTAAAACTCTCACACATGAACGGTGGCACCATTAAGAACAATAAGTTCACGAATAATAATGGCCATGGCTTTTGGTGTGACTTGTATTGTACTAATTTCACAATAACAGGTAATTACGCCTCCGGTAATGTAAGCTCGGGATTAATGTACGAAGTTTCTGCCAATGCGATCATTGCTTCAAACCTCGTTATTGGCGGTGAATTTGGTGTTCGTATTGCTGGCCCAAATGTAAAATTTTATAACAACACCGTGCTAAGTCCTGTTCGCATGGGGTTATGGATTTATGATGACCCTCGCCCCCCAAGTGGTAGCGAAATTCCTGCCGACACCACCAACGTAGAAGTCGGTAATAACATCGTTCAAGGCGGTACTGACTTCTTACAAAACCTTCAGGGTAATCAAACGACCGCTGCACAGCTTGAATCATACTCAGATTACAACTCGTTTTATCGCCCAACAGGTACCCCTGCAGTTGGATTTAAGTATGGCTCAGCAGCGGCTGGATATACATATAAAAATACCGTTGCATTGTATAGCGCTGCAACAGGCAAAGATACACATAGCCAAGACATTACTAATAATACAAATCCATATTTTATGAACGCAAGCTCAGGCGATTATCGTATACGCTCAGACTCAGTTGCCTATAAATCAGGTAAAGGGCTGGCAAGTGATGTTGCTGCCACCATTGGGGTTACAGCAGGTGCTGCAATCGACAGGGGTGCAGTTACATGGGTAGGAATGCCTGGCGGAGCAGTTACAACACCACCTGCTGGTGATACTACGAAACCGGTGACCACAATTACGTCGCCTACAAATAATGCAAGCGGCAAGGGCACAATTTCCATTAGCGGCTCTGCAACTGATAACGTGGGTGTAACTAAAGTCGAATTACTCGTTGATAATGCCGTTAAAGCGACTGATTCGGCTGCACCATTTGCGACCTTTAGTTGGGATTCTACAACTGTTGCGGACGGCGTCCATTCACTTACCTTCAAGGCCTACGATGCTGCCGGTAATAACGCAACGTCTACAGCCGTATCAATAACAATTACTAATACTGTGCCACCACCATTACCAACTATCACTTCAGTAACAGCGTCTCCATCAACGATAACTGCCGGCCAACAATCAACAATCAGTTGGGTAACGCAAAATGCGTCAAGCTGTGATGTAACGCCTAGTGGGGCACAAGGGACAACGGCAACCAGTTGGCAAACCCCAGTGCTTACAACCGTCGGTACAAAAACATACACACTTACGTGCTATAACACTGCAGTCCAATCCGTTTCTAAGACAGTTAGTATTACAGTGAAT
>CAZMHJ010000044.1:0-4158 GCA_964566075.1 uncultured Candidatus Saccharibacteria bacterium
TTGTAACTGCTGCTTTGTTATCAGCGAGTGCACCGGCGGTAATTTCACTCGCACTAGCACTACCTTCGTTTATGAGTACAACGGTAGGTACGCCAACTAATTGCCCGTCAGCCTGAGCTGCGTAGCTTTGCGTAACCTTACCATCGCGCTTTTCTTTCACTATAATTTGGCCCGTCTTCAGCCATTCACTTGATACGCTAACCGCGCTATTTAGGTAGCCGCCAGGGTTGTTGCGTAAATCGAGTACGATTCCCTTAACATTTTTAGTTTTAAAGTCTTTTGCGGCAGTATCAACTAAGCCAGCGGTATCTTCTGAAAAGCGCGATATTTGTAGATAGCCAATGTTGTTATCGATTTTACTAGTAACGCTCGGAATCGTAATTGTATCGCGCACGATGGTAAATTCGAGTCGCTGAGTGCCATCACGAATAACTACTAACTTAACACTGGTACCTTTTTCGCCTCTAATACGTTTTACGGCTTCATCCACACTTAAGCCGGTTGCATCTTGGCCATCAATGCTAACAATCACGTCTTTAGACTTTAAACCGGCTTTTTCGGCTGGGAATCCTGTAATTGGCGAAATAATCACAATATCGTTACCGTTTTTGCCAAGTTCTGCGCCAATACCGCTAAATGAACCAGTGAGTTGTTCGTTAAAACTTTTAGCATCACTTGCGTTAAAGTACGTCGTGTACGGGTCACCGGCAGCCTCTACCATTCCCTTTTTCATACCATCAATCAGTTTTTGTTCGTCTAATTTACCGTCGTATTTACGCTTTAAGGCTTGATACACCTCATTTACACTCGTGTAATCGAGCCGGGCCGGTAAATCACGGTTAGCACTGACTGGACGCATAAAGCTAATTTGCCAACTACCATTACCTATTTGGATACCGGCAAAAAAGATACCTGCAATAAGCAGTACTGCTATAAATCCGCTCGCAAACCACACCCATAAGCGTGGCTTCTTTTGACCCCTAGCCCTCGTGTCTGTTTTTGTCATATACCGTTATATTTTATCATACGAAAGCTGAGAGCAAACTTACAAAAAAGCCCACACTAGTGGGCTTTAGTGTTACGAAAATAATGTTTTTTACGGGAAATGTATGAAGGTCATTGGCCCAAGGCTCGAAGTATCAGCGTTGAGTGTCATCATACTATAACGACCCCATTGACCATTGATTGGCCAGTTGTACTGGCTGACTGTGACCATACGACCACTGACTGCTTCTACGTACATCGCGTGACCATATACTCCGTTATAGGTAATAGCAACATCACCAGGCTGTGGGCTTCGATCAACGGGTATACCCATTGCTCGGGCGTTACCAGGCCATTCGTTTGCGTTACCGCGGCCACCCCAATACGGCATATTGCGGCCAGACTGAGCAACTTTAAAGGCTGTGTAACTCACGCACTCGCGATTATACATACCCCACGAATCAAGTACTGAATCTTGAGCTGCATTGTTCCAAGCGGTTGGGTAACCACCATTGCTACCATCACCCGGTAATAATGTAGTACCAGATGCAGCAAGTTTAGAAGCTATATCAGCAAGTACTTGTTGTTGCTGCGAGCGCAGGCTCTTAACCATACTTTGATATGCAGCTTCTTGACCCTTAGTTTGGTCAAGCAAACTTTGTTGTTGTTGCTGCGTCGCCGTTAGTGATTCTTGCTGTGCTTGTTGCTGACTCAATAATTTCTGTTGCTCAGCTTGTTGCGTTTGAATTTGCTGTTTTAGCGCAATCACCTTTTGGGCAGAATCTTGGATACCACTCTTTAATCGCTCTAGGTATGTTTGGTCGTTAATGAATTGGCTGAAACTATCGCTACCAACAAGCAGTTCAACAGTAGATGCGCCACCCTTTTTGTAAAGGGCTTGCACACTAGCTTTTAAGAGTGCTTTTTGACGATCAAGCTCAGCCTGTGCTTTATCTAAACTGGCTTGTAACTCAGCGATTTTACCTTTGGTAAGCGTAATTTGGTCTTGTAATGTCCGAATTTGTAGATTAAGTTCAGCAAGCTGATTTTCAAGCGTATCTGCTTGGGCGGCAAGTTCTTTTGCACGAGCATTATTATCATTAATCTGGTTTTGTAGTGCCGTGTTTTGCGCGCGTAGCTCTTCGAGCGTTGCTGCGTATACTCCACCAGATTGCGAAGCAATTACAACTACTGCAACAGAGAGCGCTGCAATAGTGCGAGAAAACGTTTGCTTGGTGGGGATTTTTATTTTTTGCTTCATGGCCTTGAGCCAATTATCTATCACACCATAATTATAGCAAAAACAGTGCTTATGGTCAATTTACAGACCTATTCTAATGGCATTATTTATGCCATTTTAAACGGCTCTTTTATTGGCTTAAATCGTTTTGATTTACATTTTCTGTTGATGTATCTGTTGAGCTTTCAGTGGTTGGAAGTTGTGTGTCGCTTGCAACAGCATTGAGTACTTTACCGTTCTTGACCGTTACCCTAACGTACTTTTTCGTACCACCAGAAATTGAATAAAGACTAACTGTTCGACTGTTCTCAATAGATGACTCAACGAGTGATTGTGACGTTCCAAGAATAGGTTTCATTTGTTCACAAAAAGTATTAAATGATTCACTGTCAGAACCAGTCAAGTCAGCCATTTGCGCGGCTGATGTACAATCACCACTTCGTATATCGTTAAGAAACGTAGCGGCTTTTGAACGAGACGTTGTAAGGCCAAAAACCATCAGACCTATAACAATGGCAACGACCACACCTACGAGTATGGAAAAAATACCAAAAATCCAGGTGAATATTTTAGCAAGCGTGTTGTTAAATCCGGCTTTTTTAGATTTTTTATATGCAACCAGAGACAAAATAAATCCGATTATAGGAGTAAGAATGAACCCCGCAATAATTCCCACTATGGTAAGTGTCGAGCCTGGGTCAGATGCAGGCTGGTTTTGTACTTGTGGTGCTGTTTGTGGCTGAGCTACAACGGGTGGAGTTTGCCCTTCGATATTAGGAGGGGTGCTAGGATTCTCTTGATTAACATTCTGTGGTGGAATTGTATTGTTTTCCATATTTTCCTTTTATGCTTATATACTCATTAATATATCAGCAAAGCTTAGAATTACAACTCAACACAAAAAATTGATTACCAGTACTTGAGTTTGAGGTGCTTTTCCATCGCAAGCAGGCTCGAGATAACACCTACCAAGATGCCCAACATGACAGCACCGCCGTACATAGCGGCAATAATTTTAGGGTCGGTAAAGAAAGTATAGGTTGTTGCAAATTCAGCCTGTGTAGCAACCTTACCACCGAGTGAAAAGATAGCTGCTACCACCACACTGGTGGCAACGATACCCGCTATAACTCCATATAAACTTGATTCAACTAAGAATGGCCCTCGAATATAGCCTGGCGTGGCACCGATAAGTTTCATGATTCGAATTTCTTCTGCCCGTGTAAAAATTGCCATACGGATTGTATTAAAGATAATCAGCATGCTGACCACTGCAAAAATAGAAGCAGCAATAATGCTCGCCATCGTTATGAAACGTTGCGCGGCTGCGGCTCTATCAATGGTCTTTTTGGCATCTGTTTTACCTAGGGTAATACTATCGACTATTTTTTTATAAATGTCCCTTTTAGGTATCTCACCTACTTGGTTAATTTTGCTTAAATTAGATACACTCACCTCAAGTGAAGCAGGCAACGTGTTACCACCGAGGAGCGCTAAACCTTCGAGCAGTTTTTGGTCGTTCTGGAAACTATCGGTAAACTGTTGCTGCGCTTGATCCTTTGAAATATAGTTAACTTCTGCCACATACTGATTTGTGACGAGTTCTTTTTTAAGTGACGCGACGTCGTCCGGATTAGCCTCGTCTTTTAAGTAGATTGAGACTTTAAGGTTCTTAGATAGTTCGGTAATTGCGTTGCGTGCAGTCACATTGAGCACGACTGCCATCAAAATAATAGTGAGTGCTACCACCATAACTGCAGTTGCCGCCACTGTTAACCAAGAGTTTCTGAAAAAGTTTTGAATACCCGCAACAAAAATGCGACGTAACGTAATAAGCTTACGGCGCATTAGATATCTCTCCCGTACCCGCCACTGGCGCGGTCACTCGCCACCTGTCCGTCACGAATGGTGATAACTCGTCGCTTAAGTTTGTT
>CAZMHJ010000045.1:0-3630 GCA_964566075.1 uncultured Candidatus Saccharibacteria bacterium
CAGAATCGTCGTATCGCTTGCGTTTGAGCCAAGTAAGCCGATTTTCGGTTGCACCCGATTCATACGGGGCATTTTGGCCTATAGTAATTTGCTTGTAAAAGGTTGTAAGTTGCTCTAAGAGCATGTTTTTATCATTTACAGGCTCATGCTTACTAATTGCTTCGTAGGGTATACCTAACATTTCTAACCGCTCACTAGGTACATAGCCCATATCAGCCAGCACCTGCAAAGCTTCTGCGAGATTTTGCTGTAATTGAGATTCTTCGACATTGGTATATATGTCTATAATCTCTTGTGTCGTTATCATGCTGCGCTCTACAAGTTTTGGTACAAGGTGAGCTGCCTTTACCACGCGTGGCACATCTTCAACCCGCAGTTCTGTTTCGAGTACATCGCCATCAACAAAATTTGCACGCACATCTTCTACTGATAGCAATCGCCACCACGCATACATATATGCAGCCTTAAAAGCTGTAATTGATTGATCTAGATAATCATCATTTGGTTGCCATGCGCTATGTGGCAATAACTCAAAAGGCAAATAGAGCACCAGTCGTTCGTAATCAGTATCTGTAAGTAATTTCGAAAGTGCAGTATATGCAGCCTCGGCTTGACGTTCGGTAACAGCCCCAGTTACTAGTGCCGATTCTATAGACATTCCATTCGGCATTGCTTCTAAAATTTCGTCGATCTTAGTGCTTATTTTTGCTCGTTCGGCGATTTGCTGTACAAAAGCTGGATTTTCGGCTGATTCTTGTTCCCATACCCGTGCAGCAGTCTGTGGGTTTTGGAGCAGCTCGCTTGGCAGAAAAGCCACACTATTTTGTGGATTCATCTCTGTTTCGAATCGCTCTTTCGCCAAGCTCATGATATTAAAATTATACAATTTTTTAAGTGTTTTTGCAATTTTTAACAGATGTGTCATGCTGTAATAATAATTAAGATTCTTCACTTGTTAGATAAAGATCAAGCACAACCCTCTCAACACTTGGCTAAATGCCTTAAAACAGGTATAATTTTGTAGCTTATTAGGGTGTGGCCAAGTGGTAAGGCACTAGGTTTTGGTCCTAGCATTCGGGGGTTCGAATCCCTCCACCCTAGCCAAATAAAAAACCGGGTTTTATTACCCGGTCTTTTATTTGCACAAGAACTTGCTTACATAATGATGCTACTATTAATGTATGAAGAAGTTATTAATAGTTGCACTAGTTATCTTAGTCGCGGTGGGGTTAGTGTTTGTTGGTTTTAACATTGGCAACAAAAATTCAAATTCATCAACTAATACTAGTTCAAATAATCAAAGCAGTAGTGGCACAATACTCAACTACAGCAACCAGGGGCTTACGAAAGTCGGACCTGATATTTACAATCAAACCAATGCAACACAGTTACTGTTATCAAATAATCTGCTCACCAGTTTACCTTCAGAAATGGGACGGATGACAAAGCTGACTGTGCTAAAGCTAAACGACAACAAGCTCGAAGGTAGCTTGATTGGTGAAATCCGCTTGATGTCAAACCTTAAAGAGCTCGATGCAAGCAATAATAATATGACTGGGCTCCCTGCGGAAATTGGACAATTGTCTAAACTCGAAACACTTAACTTGGCAAATAACAAGCTTACTGGCTTACCTAACGAGCTTAGTAATGCTAAGGCTCTAAAGGTACTTAATTTAAGTGGTAACCAGGTGTCACAGAGCACTATCAATACACTTAATTCTGAGCTACCAAACACCCAAATAATCTATTAGCAAGAGCAAATCGTAATCATTGCAAAATACTCAGGATGAGAGGATGATGAATTTATACTTATAGGAGGTTAAGATGGCAGAGGTACAAAATACCGAAGAACAAACACCTAAAGTTCCCGAAACCCCAACAAAAACAGCACCTAAAAAAGGTACAAGCAACAAAACGCTCTTTATTATCATCGGCGTCGTTGCCGTAGGCGCACTTATTGTTGCAGCAATAGGGCTTAATTTTGCAAAAAATAAGCTAGCTGATAAAACTGCTAGCGGTATTATTAGCACTGCAACGGGTGGCAAAGTATCAGTTGATAGTAACGGTAAGGAAGTTACCGTAAAAACCGCCGATGGTTCTACGTATAGCTCATCACAAAAGTTACCAACCGACTGGCCAAGTAGTGTGCCAATATATTCGCCATATACCATTACAGGCTCATACAAAGCGACTAACGATGGTAAAACTGCATGGCATCTTGCGACCACTACTACAGATTCTTACGACAAAGTAACATCAAGCATGGCAAGTAAATATTCGGGCTGGACAAATAATTCGAGCTACGAAGCAAACGGTTCGGCACTTTATTCGTACGAAAACGGCACCTATACCGTTATTGTTTCGGTTGCACAGCCAGATAGCAGTAGCAACAACCAAGTAGTTGTCAGCTACACCGTTTCGCAAAAGTAACAACAGCGTAAAAGCCCAAGCTCTTATACAATAGAACCATGACATTTACCGAGGGCTATAAACAGTTAAATACTGCGCAAAAACAAGCGGTGGATACTATCGACGGGCCAGTATTAGTGGTGGCTGGGCCGGGAACCGGTAAAACCCAGTTGCTCGCACTACGAGCGGCAAATATTTTGCAACAAACTGATGTCGCACCACAAAACATTTTGTGTTTAACCTACACAGAAGTAGGTGCTCGCAATATGCGCGAACGACTCACTAAACTCATTGGCCAAGCCGCGTATGACATTCGCATCAGTACCTATCATGGGTTTGGTAGCGATATTATTAGAACCTACAGCGAGTACTTTAATGAATTCGGGGCAGAGCAGGCTGTTGACGCACTCGGCCAAGATGCAATCTTACAAAGCATCTTTGCAACATTACCCGCCAGTAATCCGTTATGGCGAGCAGAAGTGTATTTAAAAGATACCATTAGTTTAATTAGTGAATTCAAACGCGCATTGCTTTCGCCGCAAGACGTACGTGATATCGCCAACAGCAACCAAATGTTTATTGCGAGCGCTTCAGAAATAGTGCTAGCTACCATTCCCGAATTCGCCCGCATTAATAAAGATGTCGTTGGCCACTTTGCGGCATTACTTGCGCCATTTCAAAAGCTGGCTAGTACCTCACTGCTTGCCAGCAATATTCAACCGCTTGCTAACGTTTGCATAACAGACCTCGCCG
This sequence comes from uncultured Candidatus Saccharibacteria bacterium, assembly GCA_964566075.1. Classification (GTDB taxonomy): domain Bacteria; phylum Patescibacteriota; class Saccharimonadia; order Saccharimonadales; family CAIOMD01; genus CAZMHJ01. The sequence goes on from CAZMHJ010000045.1 coordinate 3,163, forward strand.
AAGCATTGGGCGCATTCGATGAAACCGGTAAAACCAATACCATTACGAGCTGGAAGAACAAATGGCTCGTTAAAAACATCGATAATAAATGGGTGCTTGGTGGTACACGCGAAGTTAAAAAGCTACTTGGTGCGGCTGATATCTACGAGCAGTATTTACAAGCGCTAAAAGATAAAAAACTGTTTGACTACGACGATATGATTACCCGAGCTATTCATGGTTTAGAGCAAAACGATGATTTGCGTTTTACGCTCCATGAGCAGTACCAGTACGTCATGCTCGATGAGTTTCAAGACACCAACTTAGCCCAACTCCGCCTTGTCGAACTACTTACAAATAACCCGGTACTCCAGGGTCACGCCAATGTACTAGCAGTGGGTGATGACGACCAAGCAATTTATAGTTTTCAAGGTGCCGAACTCACCAATATGGTGCGCTTTACCCATATGTACAAAGATGTGCAGGTGA
>CAZMHJ010000046.1:0-357 GCA_964566075.1 uncultured Candidatus Saccharibacteria bacterium
CTTTCGCCAACCATAAGCAATCCTACCTCTTGCCCAGCAGAGGTCATCTTAACGGCAGCTTCAATATCTAAATCTGACATTAAATCTTTAATGTTGTCATCTAAGTTATTGTCATTCACAGCGATAACTTTTTGAGATAAGTTACCGTAATATTCTTCGAATTGCTTCCATGATTCCTTCGCAAAAATCTTCGCATTTGAGCCCGCTAAGTGAAATTCAATTGATGCGTTTGGGTCTAGATAAAAATTACAAAAACTCACTTTAAGCTCTTCTTCGATAAGTGCCGAAGTTGAATTTAACAACGTTGTTAGGTCAAGCGTATTAACGAGCTTAGAATTAATCGTATTAATAACTTCT
>CAZMHJ010000046.1:367-3596 GCA_964566075.1 uncultured Candidatus Saccharibacteria bacterium
GCAGACGGCAACTATTCTTATGTTGTAGACAAGAATAACTTCTTGTGGATTATACGAATCTCGGTAAAAAATATTGTTCGATATCTTATCAAAGAATCGTTTAGTAGGCTGAAAGAGAACGGCAAGTACTACACTTAGAACTGCAAAGAATACCGCCTCACTTAGCTTTACCTGCGTGCCAAGGAATGTTCGTAATGAGATAATCGCTGTAACAATAAAGATTCCTAAGATAGAACCAATCGAGAAGAAGTAAGCCAATGACCGAGCGATAAAAGGCCGAACATCAAAAAGACCATGTCGAGTTATCGCATATGCTATGAATGAAACGACAATTAACGATGCTGCTGGCCCGAAATATATATAGCTAATCGGTATATCTAGTTGTGGAAGTACTACATTGGCTATAAGTGCTAATACGATACTAAATGTAAAAGCAATCATAATAAACACTGCTTGCGACCGCTTAGCACCGTGTTCTTTTTGAATAACACTTACGTACTGGAATACAATTAATGAAACCATTACCAGCATTGCTACGGTATACAGGATTTCAAGGGGTGTATTTGTAAAAATGAGCTCACCAGCTTGTTTGTAAACATTACCAGCTATTAACGGTGTAGCGGACAAAACAGAAAATAAGGCTACGGCAATGGTGGTGACTTTAAGTTTCTTGGTGTTACGTATGAATCGACTTTCAACTGGGTATGCATTTGCAAACAAAAGCGACACATATACCGCCAAAAACCCAAAGGTGTATGCAAGTCCGTTTAAGATATATGCAGTCTTAACGTTTGAAGTGGTTGCCAGAAAGAAGTTTGTGACCATCCAAAACGTGAGAGCAGTCGTAACGAGTAAGAAGAGTTTATTCGCAAGAAGCGATTTATTGCGTGAGTAAATAATATAACCAAGTGCAAGGTCAGCACCGGCAAATAAAGATATAATTACAAGATTTAGTATCACTAGATTGTTTTTGATTAGATCTAGCAAAATGATACCACCTTAAGCATTAGCTTTACTACCCACCCTCTCTTTAATCTAAATGTTCTAACTATCTATCTTGTGGTCTTGTGCAAATAATCTATCTAGGTTTGGACCTTCAAGCAATTCATTAACCATGTCTAACTTAAATTTTAGTTTTTTAACCTTTTTGCTAGCTTGTTTCACTTCATCTGATTCAGCAACATTCTCAGCCTTAATTTGCTCGAGTTCAGCTTCTGCTTTCTTAATATTCCAGTTTGAGAAACCACGCATTTCTTCTGGAAAATCGTCAATCATTGCGACTACGGGCTGATAATAAAAGCCGCTGTAGTATGTTTTACCTGTTACGTCGTAAATACTATAAAACGGTATACCTAATCCACGTAATGTTTCATATGCTTTCGTTTCGATAGTTGCAACAAAATAATGGATATCATTGGCAATTGCACCCGCATATAAACCACGGTATAACAAGCCAGATACAATATATTCTCGCATCCTTTGCGCTGCTTTGTCTTCGGGTGTTTCTTCAGCTATTTGGAGATTAATCTGTGAGGTTCGTCGATTTTGGGGTAGAACGGCAATAGTGCCTACTTCCCATGTCTTTTCAGAGTCAACACCATAATCTTTATAAAAATCTTCAGTGCTGAAAGGTACGTTTGTATCAGTATCGTTTGAGTGTGGGAACCCTTCAATCTCGTTAAGGACCATAAAACCCTTTTCGCTTGGCGTAATAATACGCATAGTACCTACAGGCATACTTTTTGTAATGTCCAGAACAAGCAGGAACTGGCTATCATCATCGTGAGGGCTATAATCGTTCTTCACCGCTTCAGGGCTGTCTTCGAGCTCATTGCTGAATACCGTTGCCTCAAGCGTACGTGCAAGATTCGCATACTCACTCTTACCGTTTACACGAACACAGGTAAAATCATTTTCAGTGTTTATAGAATATTCTGCGTCTTGTAATAGTCGTGCAGTCAAGTAAGACACTTCGTCGTCACTTAGGTCATACCGAACCTCAACAACACTTGGTTGTTGGTTGATGAATGGATTAATCTCTATTACTGACATAATTTAAATATTATAATACTTTTTTACTTATTTGTCAATTTTAACTTCTGTAAATAAAAACCACTGTCATGAAGAAAAACGCGTTTTCTGCATAACAGCGGCTATTATTACTAAATGTACAGGTAGCTCTATGGCTGTCGTGATAGTAGCACGTACAGAGGTACTTGTCAATACTACTATTGCTTATTTATAATAATTATGTTAAAATATGCTTCATGATTGAAACTTCAGAGGTTTTATTGTCACAACTTCCTTATGTCCCTGACTATGTGAGTGCTGGCTCTGATTACCTTAAAGCAAAGGTAATTCCTGAACGAGCATCACTTGTTAAAGAGGCTTTTAAAAAAGAGCTCTCTGAAGCTGAAAACAAAGGTGCCCGGTACAAAAAAATGGCAGCACTTGGGGCGTTTGCCACAGGTATTGTTTGGGAATGGGGACCATTTAATGAGCTCGTGGCTATTTATCCGAGTCTTGCCGTGCAGGAAGCAACTGGTAACGTATTAGCTGCAGGGATTGTTGGTGGATCCATTTATGCGGCACAACAAGCACTTTTTGGCACCACAACATCGGCTGCAATTTCCGTAATTCCCGAAACTAAATCTGAGTACCACAACCAATTTGCGACAGCTGAAGATGATGATGAAGAGAGCGATTATAGTACGCAGGAATTAAAAAAGCGTAGTCGTCTTTCTAAAATAAAAAAACTTGCTGACAATACTTTTCTTTTAATTGGGCTTGGAGAATCTGCTGCAGTTGGTAACAGACACATACGCGATAAAAACAGGACCTTCAAAGAAGATATGAAGCTTGTAGGCAAATTAACATTGGCTTTAGCTGCTATTGACGTTGCTGTTTTCACTACTGGTGTTCAATTGGTTGAAAAAACAGATGAAGCTGGAGTCGATCAATCCGCTGTTGCTGATACTCTAACAAATCCAATGACTTGGATATTGCTATTTGGTGGCCTACAAATTGCTTCCCACTCATTAAAAAAGATGAGCCAGAAACGAAAACAGAAAAAATTGATAACTGGGCAGTAGTTAGAAAGATAATTGAGTAGTTTATTCTTCGCTATTGCGAAGGCAGACATACTCAGGTCTGCGGTTCCCCGTTTAAGGGGGTTCACTTCTTGCCACGAGTGCTTTTAACCGCCTTGCCCGTAAAGCGTTGCTTGGGC
>CAZMHJ010000047.1:0-2986 GCA_964566075.1 uncultured Candidatus Saccharibacteria bacterium
ACCCAAGCGGCACGCGTGTAGCAGACAGCCAAACATGCTTACGCGCCGAAGATATAGAAGAAGTCGGTGATAATCGCCATACAACATTTTTTGAAATGCTCGGTAACTGGAGCTTCGGTGATTATTTTAAAAAAGAACAATTAACTTGGTACTTTACATTTCTTACCGAAATTGTCGGTATTGACCCAAATAAACTGTACGTAACTGCATTTTTGGGTGACGATGAAGCGGGTGTGCCAAAAGACGAAGAATCGGCGACCCTTTGGCAAGACTTATTTAAGCAAAAAAACATAGATGCCAAGATTGTAGAAGTCGGTTCTGAAGCCGATGGCTACGTAAAAGGCATGCAAGGTGGCCGTATCTTTTATTACGACGCTAAAAAGAACTGGTGGAGCCGGGCAGGTGTACCTGCAAATATGCCTGCGGGCGAACCCGGTGGCCCTGACAGCGAAGTATTTTACGAATTTGAACACATTCAACATGACACAAAATGGGGCGATCACTGCCACCCAAACTGTGACTGTGGCCGCTATATGGAAATTGGTAACTCGGTCTTTATGCAGTATCTTAAGAACGAAGATGGAAGTTTTAGTGAACTACCAAAAGCCAACGTTGACTTTGGTGGCGGTCTAGAACGAGTTGCCGCTGCGGCTGAAGGCAGTGGTGATATGTTTAAGATTAGCTTGCTATGGTCAATTATCGAAAAGCTTCAAGAAATAAGCGGTAAAAGCTACGAACAACACACTGCTGCCATGCGTGTGATTGCCGACCATTTGCGCGCAGCAACCTTTTTAGCAGTTGATGGTGTTGTGCCAAGTAATAAAGCCCAAGGCTACGTTATGCGTCGCTTTATGCGTCGTGCTATCCGTTATGCGTTTGAGCTTGGCATAGAACAAAACTTCTTAGAAGCAGTTGTTCCAACCATTGCCGATTTATACGAAAACGATTACCCAGAGGTAAAGAACAATCGCGACCAAATTATTGCGGTGCTCGTAAAAGAAGAGAAGGTCTTTAGGCAAACCTTGCGTAGTGGTGTTAAAGAATTTGGCAAACTTACCAAAAATGGTGAGCTCACAGGCGATATTATCTTTAAATTGTATGACACATACGGATTCCCCGTAGAGCTCACCAAAGAAGAAGCGTTTACGCAAAACGTGGCAATTAAAGATGATGCTACGGCTGAATTTGATCGCTTAATGGCGGAACAGAAAGCTCGTAGTCAAACGGCTGCTAAGGGTACCTTTAAGGGTGGCTTGGCTGACCACAGCGAAATAACTACCAAATACCACACCGCAACCCACCTTATGTATAAAGCGCTTCGTTTAGTACTTGGCGACCACGTTATTCAACGTGGAAGTAATATTACAGCCGAACGTTTACGATTTGATTTTAGTCACCCCGAAAAAGTAACGCCCGAACAAATTGCAGAAGTCGAAAAAATAGTGAACGCGCAAATCGAAAAAGACTGGCCTATGAGCTGGCGCGAAGAAAACACTAAAGAAGCCCTTGCAAACGGTGTTATGGGCGCTTTTGGTGATAAATACGGTGATGTCGTGAAGGTCTATACCGTTGGTGACCCTGATGGCGAAAACTACAGCCGCGAAATTTGTGGTGGCCCACACGTAGAGCACACCGGTGCACTTGCCGAAGGTGGCAAACACTTCAAAGTCACCAAAGAAGAAGCTTCGTCCGCTGGCGTCCGTCGCATCAAAGCGGTCCTACAGTAACATTTTGATTCGGGAAGAGCAGCCGGCCTAATCGAATTTACTTCGATTGTCCGCGCGATGAGAAACCCAGAATGGGTGTCTCATGCCAAAGAAGAAGCTGGCGTCCGTCGCATCAAAGCCGTCTTGCAATAATTTTCGATAATTAACGGGTTACTGGCCCATATTCTGTCGTAATGTACCGTATATAGTACTCATAAGGCATTGCCAAGCCAAGGGGTCTTCTTTTGGGTCAATAAGAGTCGATTCAGTTAATCCAAACTGAACATCAATTCCAAGATTTTCTACACCGGAGTTTTCAAGTTGACGTCTACTTGCGGTACGTATCGCCCCAGCATTAGTGCCCATTTGTTCAAAATGAGCAAATTCATATGCAACTGGGCAGTCAATGACTTCGTGTGCAGCATGTAGTGTAACGGAGATACTACTTGAATTTGGTGTTTCCACATCAGTTAACTGTGCAATTAGGCTCCTGTCGTCATATGCCTTTAAAACACCCGTTGAGCTTCTTCGCTCGTACTTACCATTTAAATTACCGAGCATCCGAAGTAATTTACCAATAACATCCTGTTGACTCAGGCCTGCATTTGATTCGACCTGTTCTAATAATGCTGAATTAAAATGTGTATCTTGGTTATGTGCACCGATAAAACCTAATAATAATCGAATAAATTCTTTGTTTGATAAATGATATTGAAGCTGGTTTCCTGTATTTGACTCGGTTTTTATCTGTAGACCATTATGGTTTGCAGCTAGCTGAAATAATTCACCATTTGCGGTGTACGAGGCGTTGAGTATCCAATCTTCTCCATCAGGATATTGTGGATTACGATATCGTATAAAATACGCCGAAAAATTATCCATAATAATTCGATGCGGAAAATAATGAGCTTCTTGCATTGATGGGGGTAAATACTCTCGTTCAATCACAAAAGAATCCATCTGTAGAAATTGTTCTTTTGTAGCCCATGAGCTTTTCATAAAAGCATCAAACGCTTGGTCATGTGCAAGTTCGTGGATAAATTCTGCACTTTCTGAAACGTGGTCATAGTAAGCAAAAGATCCTGATTCGAAAGGAGATTTATTCATTTAAAATTATTATATAACGAATACATTAAAAGTCAAATCTATATCTGTTATCTAATACGGTGTGTGTGCTAGAATAAAGTGTATATGCTTAGCAAACTAAAGCAGCTCAAAAACAGCGTAAAAGAAGGGAAAGATACTGGTAATGACCGGTTAATGGTAGCCCTTGATATTGG
>CAZMHJ010000048.1:0-2876 GCA_964566075.1 uncultured Candidatus Saccharibacteria bacterium
CCAGTGTTTGCAGGAATATTAATTTGTCCACCAATAACGACTGCATTACGACAATTCTTGATCGTAATTGGACCCGTTGCTTGGGATGGGAGCTTAATATACATATCACCTCCCTTACCATCCAGGTTTGTATTATTCGCAGTAGAAACCGCTACGTCGTAGCCCGGATAACTTGTATAGCCGCTTGGTGGCGCCCAGGTGAGCGGAGTTGCTGCGCTGCTGTTATGTAGGACTTTATAGCCGACAAAGCCAATCACGCCAATTACAACTACTGCTATCAGTATTTCTACATACGCAATACCGTGTTGTTTCAGTTTTTTATATGTCATTTAGGGTGCCCTTTTAGTTTTTATTTGCAAATACAAGTTATGGTTTTATATTGCGCTATATAAGAGGTGTTGTCAATAATAAACAGTCTAATCGTTGAGCCCAAGACCATCTAAAATACGGTCTATGTTGGCTTCTACGCGAGCGGTACGAGTTTTGGATTGCTTTGCACCGGCAAAATACAGTAAATATCCCCGTTGCCTGCCTGGTGTTAATGCTTCAAAAGCCTCTTGGAGCTCGGGCAGTTCGTCTAACTTTTCCTGGAACTCATCCGGCATATAAAAGTCGGCTGTTTGTTTCATCTCGGGCTCAATACCAGACAGCTCAACTTCAATAGCATTTGCGATAAAACGCTCAATATCAATTGATAGGTCAGTTATTTGTTGCACACTAGTAAACCGCAGCTGGCGGCGAACCTGCACGTTTTCGGTCTGCTGTATTAATAACTGCTTTGGGTCGTTTAGTAATGAGCCCTTCATAAATAACAATGCACAGTACTCTTTAAAACCATGTATCAGTACGATGTTTTTATCGTTAAGCGAGTACGTAGGATGCATCCACTTAGTACTTTCATCTAGCCCGCTCGCGAGGCAAAACTCACGCAACTTAGCATATTCTGCCTGCCATTTACTTTTGCGAGCAAAAAACTCATCTGGAGTGCAATCGTTTTTACTTGTTGCCATGTAACTATTTTACCCGCCAGTTAACTGTTTTCTGTAAGTTTTGTAACAGATTTTTCGTTAAAGCCTTTTGCCACCAACCAAATACCAACTAAAAGTTCAAATAGTGCAACTAATAGCGCAGCAAGACCAGCCATGCTACTACCCTGCTCTATTACGCCAAACATCATGGCAACAAAACCAATTAAGAGTGGCACTGCTCCTATGATGCCAATGCTAGAAATTGCTCGTGGGATTAAGCGTGATTGATACAATAAAACACCAAGTAGTAAATCATTAATAGCCGGTAAGAAACTCTGGCTAATTAAAAAGAGTTTGTTATAGAGCGCAACGAGTGCAGTGCTAATCATAATCGGGTCAGGGCCTAAACCACTTTTGCGTAACGATACAATTGCCAAAATAAAAGCAACGCCTACAAAAATAGCGCTGGCTTCTAAAATACGGATGGCAACTAAGCCAAGCGCCATAGTTTGATTTTGCTTTTTTAATATCGGATACAGCACAACTGCAGTACCAATACCTGCAAGTGCCACAATCATTTCGAGCATACCACCGGTTATTGCGGCAGTATCTGGGCCATTACCAATAATGTAGCCGGATTCTTTCACAGATTTATATAAGCCTAGTGTCGGAATAGACACAAATGTCAGTAGGTATAACAAACCTGCTAATAATGAAGTTTTGCGATATGCCAACGAACTAGCCTTTTGTTTAGTGCCCATAGTAGTACTCCTTAGGTTGTTAGTTACTTATTAGTGCTGCAACTATTTTTTGTATACGACGGTCTTTTGTTTCTGTCGTCTTTGCCTCAGCCACTTGGCGCGCAAACTCTTTGCGTTTAGAATACGCTAAATCACGAAATATTGCTGATAGATTATTAGCCTTTAGCGCATCTTGCAACTCAATGGGTATATCCACATTGCGGTAGCCTGCATCGAGTTCTAACGTTACAATAAGTGTATCACCCGCCGCCACACCTGATGCTTTGCGGTCTTTAGTCGGGAACACCACTAAGCATTTGCCGTCCATAACTGCAGCAGTGCTTTGATACGTGTAGCCATTCAATGTCACTTTTAATGGCGCACGCTTATTTGCCCCAAGTTGCGTCAAAATAGCATCGGGGATTTCAATTGCGGCGTGGTTACCAAAGCCGAGTATAGTTGTTTCGTAGCTTGCTTTCACTGCATACCATATTACCACCTGTAGAGTGCTATGATGTACTCATGGCAACCGAAAAACCAAAACAAGCAAAATTCAGTATATTGCGCGTAATCATAATAGTTAGTGTAATAGGGTTCGCAGGTGGTTTACTTGCCATCTTCTTTGTTGGGTTTGTATTTTTTAATGCGATGAGTGGTATGTGTGGTACCAGGTCTGATGCGTATAAAAAAGAAGTACCTAAAGTTAAAACATTTAATACAATTACTGTTTTACCAGACCAGCCAAGCCAAACGGCGACTATTTATGATAGTTCTGCCGGTGTGTGTAATTTAGACGTTGCTCAAGCGTATAGCGCAACAAAAAGTTTTGATGTTAATTACGACGGAACAACAGCAGAAAAATCTGTTACAGCAAGTTTGCAGAGCCAAGGGTTCACTGCAAACCAAACTACCTATGCAAAAGATGGTTGCGGCAACATTACGGCAGACACAGCTTTTAGCCGAAACGACATGATAATCAGAGTTTCTTACAATGCTCCAAAAACCGACTGTTACAGCGACACTCCTACAACCCCACTGCAACAAGATGGTTTTGCAAACCAAAATGTAACATCAATTAAAGCAACCGTTTCTACACCTGATTAACACTTATGTGCGAACTGCTAACTTTATCGTAACGTTTAGGTGACTTTACACCTCAGTTTATAAG
>CAZMHJ010000049.1:0-2387 GCA_964566075.1 uncultured Candidatus Saccharibacteria bacterium
AGCACCTCGTTTACACCGAGGGGGTCGGGGGTTCGAATCCCTCATCACCCACCAAATTAAAAGCCGGTCCTTGCGACCGGTTTTTAATTTGCTTAGTGCTGGGATTCGAACGACAATGCCCAGTGGGCATTGGCCGCCCTTTAGCCGCGTAAGCGGTTGCATTGGCAAAACTATGGTTGTTTTGCCTGCAAGGTCGAATCCCTTTTTTTTGAAAGATAGAATCCTGCCGATGAGGTCATAATCCATCATCAATCGCATCATTGCGTACGAATGCCCTATTGCCTATTTTTTCGTTTTTTATTATTCGGTTGACCTCGAGCAATAGTTACGATTCCCCATACCGCGACTCCGGCAAAAACAACATTAAGCATCACTCCTGCAAATGCACCTAATTTTACTTGGTAAACTGCCAAAAATACTGCTCCAAAAAATGATACTAATAAGTATATAAACGATTGGGGTTTCCATTTAGCACGGGTAACCATAATAAAGGCTAGTAGTATTAGCAATGAACCGGCATAGCCAACAATGTTCCACATATGTTAGGTACGTGGCATATGGTTATACATATGGTCGACAGAATATTCTTGTCGTAGCAGCGGTTGCAAATCTTGCACTGTAACATCAATTTTTACACCAGGGTTTAGGGTGTTGAATGGGTCAAAAAGTTGTTTTACTTTACGAAAAACTTCATATAGTTCTTCGCCATACATTTGCTTTAGGTATGGTGCTCGCAACCGGCCATCGTTGTGCTCACCAGTAATAGAACCACCAAACTCAAGTACTAAGGCGTAGTATGCATCCATTAATTTAAATATTTTTTGTCTATCGCCCACTTGGTTTAGGTCAAAGAATGGTTGCATGTGCAAATTTGCGTTACCAGCATGACCCCAAACAGCAATATCAAGCCCAAAGGTCTTAAACAATTCGTACACTTTCGGTAAAAAGGCAATGAGTTTATCTGTTGGCACAATACCATCTTCGATTACTGGCAAGGCCTTCTTTTCGCCAATATTTTGCCATAAAATTGCAGCTGCACTGTGGCGAATCTTCCACAAATCTTCTTGTTCGTGCTCGTCGCTGGTAACCTGCAACTTGGTCGTTAGTTTTTCGAGTGCTTTGCGGGCCTTTTTAACCCGTTTACGCTGTTGGCGTGGCACCATATCATCGAATTCAATAAACAATACTATCTTTGGGTATGGTTTGGTAATGACATCAGCAAGCTGATTAGTGTTGTACTTATCGATAAAGTTAAGCAAATGTTCGTCTACAAGCTCGACTGCACTTGGGCCAAGCTTATTAATTGCATCTAAGGCCTTACCGACTTTTTCGATATCATCAAAATGCCCTACAACAAGCGTTGTGTTAGGGTTATAACTTTCTGTCTCTATTTTCGCTTCGGTGATAATACCTAATGTGCCTTGTGCACCCACAAAAAGTTGCGTTAAATCAACCGAGCCATCTTTTTCGCGAATACTCCAAAGATCGTACCCTGCAACATTTTTAGTAAGATTTTCGCGCTTTGTTTTTTCGAGCAAATCTTTATTATCGGCTAATAACGTATCAATAGTTCGATAAATTTCACCTTCGAACGTTGGCAAACCCATTTTTTTATTAACGTCACGCTTAGAATAACGGCCTGTGGTGATAACTTCGCCATTTGCCAGTACTACACGAAGTTCGCGTATATAGTCTTTGGTAACACCGTACTTAACTGATTTTTCACCCGCTGCATTGTTCGCGATTGCACCACCAATGGTTGAATACTCAATAGAAGCCGGAAACGGCGGCAAAAACATACCATGTGTTTGGAGCGTCTGCTGCAAACGACCGTAATTAAGACCCGGTTGAACCGTCACAAGACCTTTATTAGAATCAAGTGTCAGGATTTTGTTCATGTGGGCTGGGAAAACCAGCATAATGCCGCTACCAATCGCAGCTCCACCTTGGTCTGTACCTAAACCACGTGCGGTAAGCGGTATAGAGCGCCCGCGTTCGGCAAGTTGCCAAGTAAATCGTGCAGCCTTACGGATATCGTTTTCGGCGCGTGGATAGACAATAATTTGCGGGGTTAATTTAAAAATACTGCCATCTGTAGAAAAATATTCGCGGGCATCAGCAGAAGTCATAACCTCACCAATGAGGTGTTCTTGCAGATATTCGGCTACTTTACTCATTTTTCGTTGTTTTTCCCTGTTCTTACGTATCAATCATATCATAAGCGGTTTAAGAAAAGACAGGTTTTTGACAATATAAAAACCTAGACAAGCTGGGGCTTTACTTTGGTGCGGATGAGAAGACTTGGCCACGGTCGCTTACGCGCCTCGGCCCCACCTCAACTTGGTTGCATTCGCAAGCCAGGTTTCCGGTCTTGCGAATTGCCACCG
>CAZMHJ010000050.1:0-2362 GCA_964566075.1 uncultured Candidatus Saccharibacteria bacterium
GTCGTACGTTCGAATCGTATCGGGTGTACCAAGCTAAGACCCCACTTCGTGTGGGGTTTTTGCTTGGTTTAGTGTGTTCGAGCGTACGACTTGTGCCCAGATTCATTAGCCATAATCACTTTTTAATTTACAAATATTTGCTACAGTTGCACATATATGGCTGAAGTAGCAATTCTAACTGGCAATGATAAAGATGCTATTGGTGAAAACCGGCGGCTTAAAGAGGAATTACTTGCGCTTGGCGTAGATGTTCGTTTTGTTGATTACAATGAATCGGTCGTATTAATGGACGATACCGCTATGAGCCAAGGAGTCCCAGTCCTTACCTTAGGCGAGAAACAAAATATTAAACCGGACGCGGTCATTATCCGTATTAACGAACCGGATTTTGACACTGTTACTAAGGCAAAACGATTCATGGAAGCCTTTAACAAGCTCAAGGTACCGATGACTGCAAGTACGAGTGCCGTAGATAGCTGTAAGGATAAAATTGCTACCCACGATAAGCTCGTGGCAGCCGGTATCCCTACTCCTCGTACCGCAATGCCTACTAGCACTGACGCAATCGAAATTGCTAAAGTGCTTGAATTTGTCGAGCCAAACCCGCATCGGCCAGTAATGATTAAAAATATTTTCGGTACTAAAGGTATTGGAGTCGCCAGAGCTGGGAGTCGCAAGAGTGCACTGCCCTTTGTGCAACTACTAGTAGATGCAGGTGTGCAGATTTTAGCGCAAGAGTATATCGAGACAAAACGAGATGGTTTTTATAGAGATAAACGATTACTAGTCGTAGGGGCTACTGTGGTTGCATCAATGACACGATTATCGAGCACTGACTTTAGGACAAATCTAAGTCTTAGCGAATCTGCTGGCGGAATTTCTGATGCTTACGGCAAACCCTTACGTGCTACAGCGCGTGATAAGGACCTAGCAGTACGCACCGCGCAAGCACTTGGGCTTTTAATAGCTGGCATTGACATATTGCCACGCGCAAAAGGTGGATCGTATGTTGATGATGTTAATCTTAGCCCAGGTTTTTTGATTGAGTCGGTCACTAATACGAATGTTGCCGGTGCGATAGCGTTACTTGGCTATCAGCTAGCCAGTGACAGTTCTTCCCATTCTTAAAATCTGCTATACTACCCCCGTTATACGGAGAGGTGCAGGAGTGGTTGAACTGGACGCTCTCGAAAAGCGTTGTACCCTCACGGGTACCGTGGGTTCGAATCCCACCCTCTCCGCCAAATAAAGTGCCTACTCGGAAACGGGTGGGTTTTTTATTTGTTCTGCAGGAGTTTCCGGTTGAGCGCTTTTAAAATTGAGTTCTAACTTGTGAGCTAGTGCGTAGCACACTGCTCCGATAACCGCGTAGCCGACACCAAAAGCAAGTGCTGTATTAGCAAGCGCTTTGCTGAGCTGTTGTGATAACGGAGAAAAAATAGTATTTACAAAATCGAGTTGTTCTTTTGAGGCATTACCAATAAACTGATGGCCAAAGCGGTTTAGCAGTACGTACGTAACACCAGCAGTGATGATTAACATAATTCCTGCAACTATAAATGTGTGTCCTACTGTTCGCCAGGTTTTGTATTTTGGATTACTGACAATCACGAGAACCATTACCGAAGTAACAGTAAGAGCTGCGAAGAGGTACATGGTCTTCGTTAGCCAAAAGTAAACCTGAGGTGCTTTACTAATTGGTTTATCATTTGCAAACGTTTTTCTGGCGTACGCGGTATCAATAGTAAGTGTATTTTGCTGCAAGGGTGGAAACGAATTTACAAAATCGAGCGCGCTTTGCCTAAATTGTTCGCTACTAAAAGATACATTTGGACGGCAAGTAGCATTTACGGGGTCAAATGATTGGCTTGTGTCATATTTCTGACAAATTGGCAGGGCGTTTACTCGTTTCACTAAATATTCAGTCATATTGGCCACTAGGTTCGTTTTTATTGCTGTAATATCGATGTCAAAGTTTGGCCAATCAGCACCGCCTTTTAACCAAACAAAAGTTCCATGAATGATAGATTCAGTCGTACTTCGTAAAAACACAGGCGTAATCGTTTGTTCAATGACGGGCGTAAGTTCGGTGAGTGTTTGATTATTTGAAATTTCACCTGGCTGCTGTTGATAAGAAACATTAGTAGCTAAATTAAGTGTAGCTGGCACAACATGGTCGTAGACATTTGCTTTTACGAGAGAGGATTTAATAAAAGATGGGTTGAGTAATGTAATTGTCAGCGCTGCAAAGCTCGCAAGTGCAAATAGACAAAAGGCCAATAACCAGGCTGAAACAGCCCGAGTTATACGTTTTATAACGTTCATGCTTTTATTGTACGCGACAAACCTGTTATCGTTTAAC
>CAZMHJ010000051.1:0-2360 GCA_964566075.1 uncultured Candidatus Saccharibacteria bacterium
AAATTACAGCATATGTTCCGTCTGCGTCTGACTATATTGGTTTGCGCGTTTCTGGTTCTCCAACGCAAACACAAGACTTGCTACAAGTTGGTACGCGTGCAAATGGCGACTATGCAAGCATATTTAATGTCGGTGTTACTGGCGCGGATACGAATCTAGACACAAATTCCGGATTTGAAACAAATACAACCGGCTATGCACAAAAAGGCACTGCAACACTCTCACGTGTTAGCACACAACAATATATGGGTGAATGGTCATTAAGCGTTGTGACAGGTGCTGCAAATTCGGGTGCACAATACGCCTATACATTCTCGGCAAATACTACCTATACTCTTAGCTTACGTCTTAAGGGTAGTGCAACGTATTCAACTATTGCTATTGGTCGCCAAGATAACGGTTCTAATATTAATTGTCTAACGGGTCAGACAATTAACACAGCAGGATGGAAACGATTTACTTGTACCTTTACAACAGGTCCTACCATCAGTGGTTCAAATTTTTACGTTTACGACACGACAACCGCCCACACATTCTATGTAGATGAGGTATATCTTGTTGCGGGTAGCTCGCCTTATTCTGGTGGTGAAATTCAATTTGACGCTGATATTTCCTCACCACTTGCGATAAAGCCACAAACAGACTCTAATAACGTGTTCCAAGTACAAACCGCAGCGGGTACCCCAATATTGTCTGCTAATACAATATCTGGGCAAGAAAATCTTACTTTAGGTGGTAGTTTAACAACAGGCTACTTTAGTGATATACGAGCTGCCGAAACCGGCGCAGCAACATATACCGAATCAACAGCTGCATCAGCATACTATTTGTCTGCAGATAGTACTACCACAAATGCTTCATTCACAACTACATTCAATATTACCGGCGCATCTACCGCTAACGGTACGATCGTCGTAATTAAAGCCTCATCAATTAAGGGGACAACAACTGGTACTCAAATACACACCGTAGCAGTTCAATTAAACGGCACACTGGTTGCAACTCTAGCACCAGCAACAAATACGACACCACAAACGGTAACTCGTTCAATGATATTCATGCGTATGAATGGTGTCTGGTCTCTAATTGGCCAACCTGCAACAGCAAACGTTGCAAATACAGCAAACTCTGCAACAACTGCCGACTTTGCTGAATGGATACGGTACACAGGTGTAAAACCAGAGCCTGGTGAAGTGCTAATGATTGGTAATGATCCGACTACCGCTAAACTTTCGACCGATCCATACCAACAAAGAGTCATTGGCGTAGTTTCAACAGACCCATACCAAGTTGCTGGTGCCGACGATGGTCAGTCAGTAGTCTTAGCACTTACTGGTCGCGTACCAGTAAAAGTCAGCTTAGAAAATGGCCCAATCCAAAAAGGTGACTTATTGACTTCTTCATCTACGCCGGGTGTAGCAATGAAAGCAATACGGGCAGGCAATGTCATAGGTGTTGCAATGGGCGACTATGACGGTACTCAAACAGAAAATCTTGTTACCGTTCAACTACGTGTTGGCTATGATGTACCTGAAGCTACGGTAAGTAGTACGTTGCAAGGCTCTGACTTGCAACTAACAGGTAACGCAACAATCAACGGCAATACAACTATTGGCGGTTCACTTAATGTATCAGGCGCGACCACACTAACAAACCTAATAGTAAATGGTGACGCAATCTTTAATGGCAACCTTACAGTGCAAAATATATCTGTAAAGAATATTACGATTAACGGTCACATTATTACCGCAGGTAACAACCCAGTCGCTACGGTTGGTGTAGCTGCTGGTACTGCAGACCCACTTAACAACATCGCTGCACCAAGTGTAACAATTACCGGTAATGATACCAGCGGTACGATTACCATCGTTGCTGGTGCAAGTACTACCGCAGATGAGCTTGCCAAGATTACCTTTGATAAACCATTTACCAATAAGCCACGCGTGGTCTTTAGCGCTGCTAACCGTGATAGCACCAAGCTTGGTGCGTACTATGACGCTGGTGCGGCTACCAATACTGCCTTTAGTATCTTTACCGACCAAGCGCCGCAAGCAGGCAAGACATATCAATTTACATACTTTATCGTCGAGTAAACATTATGAATATGCACTACACACAAATACAAACACAACTCACCAAACAAACGCTTGGCGGTTTCTCACCGCCAAGCAAGCGCTGGGTGCCTGTGTGATCTCGCAGACACATTACCTGTACCAGCGCAAAAACAAAAACATAACTTGCTAATACAAATACTCTTACTTCATCAGCTGCGGAGCGGTAAAGTAGGGGCCAACAACAAACGGCAAGTAAAAACAAAATATCCAACAAAAAGCCGCGTGCCAACTCACGCGGCTTTTATG